>JAEUPW010000104.1 GCA_016790045.1 Candidatus Competibacteraceae bacterium | reverse complement strand
AAGAGCTGACTCGGCGGGCCGAGGAAGCCGCTCGAGCCGCCACCCTGCAACCGGCGTTGGAACAGGTCGCTTGAGGTAACGTATCCTCTCCGCATCGGTTCCGGCTTTGGCGAGGCCCCGCTTGACGGGGCCTTTGCTTTTCGTCTCCATTCGCTTTCGCTCGCCACGGTGAAACCCGATGCGCGTTCCCCGACTTTATCTCCCTCGGCGTCTGACGGTCGGGGCGGCGGTGCCGCTCGATGACAGCGCCTTCAATCACGCCGTGCGGGTGCTGCGGTTGAAACCCGGCGCCGAGGTGATTCTGTTCGACGGCGAAGGTGGCGCGTTCGCGGCGACGCTGGCGGACATCGGCAAGCGGGAAGCGTGGGCGCGGGTGACGGAAGCGTTGCCGGGCGACGCGGAATCGCCGCTGCGGATCGTGCTGGCGCAAGGCATCGCGCGCGGCGAGAAGATGGATTACACGCTACAAAAAGCCGTCGAATTGGGTGTCGCCGTCATCCAACCGCTGTTCGCGGCACGCGGCGGCGTCGATCTGGCCGGCGAGAGGCTGGCGCGCAAAATCCAGCACTGGCGCGGGATCGTCATCGGCGCCTGCGAGCAGTGCGGCCGCAACCGGCTACCGGAATTGCGGGAACCTCTGGCGCTGGCGGATTGGCTGGCGCGGCCGGCGGAACCGGGTTTGCGACTGTCGCTCGACCCTTCCGCCGAGCGGAGCCTGCGCGGGCTCGAATCCCCCAAGGGCGCGGTGACGCTGTTGATCGGCCCGGAGGGAGGGTTGAACCCGATGGAAATCGCCCGCGCCCGCGCGGACGGATTCATCGGCGTCCGGCTCGGGCCGCGCATCCTGCGCACCGAAACCGCCGGCGTCGCGGCGCTCGGCGCGGTGCAGGCGCTCTGGGGCGATTGGCGTTAGCCGCTCGGCTAACTTCTGGAGCCGCCCCGCATCGATTTGCCGGCGATGCGACCGCCATCCTTTCTGATGGGCGCGCGGCGGCGCGCTTTGTCGAGCGATCCACGGAAATTCAAACCGGGTGCGGTATCGCCTATAGACTATTAACTTCCATGAACTATTTTGGCAAAGGTAACGGTTGTGAATTTGTTGGACACAACGCCGGGAGCGGTTGGGGAGAGCGCGAAAATTATTCAAAGCGATGAGGCAAGTGTGACCGGCGAAGCCGGCATGGTGCTGGTGGTGGAAGACAGTCGGGCTCTGCGCGGGTTGCTGGCTTCCTATCTCAACGATGGTTATGGCTTGACGGTGGTGGGTGCCGGAACGCTGGCCGAAGCGGAAGCGCAACTCGCCGGCGGGGCCGAGCGATTCTTTTGCGCCGTTCTGGATCTCAACCTGCCCGATGCGCCAGACGGTGGCGTGGTGGATTTGGTGCGAGGCTTTGGAATCCCGGCGATCGTGCTCACCGGTTCGGTGGACCCCGCCCTGCGCGAGGTCATCCTCGCCAAACAGGTCCTGGATTACTTCGTCAAGCGCAATCTCGGCGAGATCGAGCAAGTGGCGCGCACCATCGGGCGCTTGTGGCGAAACCGCCAGATCAAAGTCCTGGTGGTGGACGATTCCCGTGCCTTTCGGGCCTATCTGCAAGACTTGCTGAAAAGCTATCACTATCGAGTCCTCCCCGCCAGCACCGGCGAGCGAGCGCTAGAGCTGTTGGCGGCGCACCCCGACATCGGTTTGGTCATCACCGATTTCAACATGCCCGGGATGAGCGGTCTGGAGTTGATCGAAGCCATCCGCCGCCAGCGCCGCCGCGAGGATCTCCCGATCATCGGCATGTCGGACGCTTCCAAGCCGGGCCTTTCGGCGCTGCTGCTCAAGGCCGGCGCCAGCGATTTCATCGCCAAGCCGTTCCAGGTGGAGG
>JAEUPW010000073.1 GCA_016790045.1 Candidatus Competibacteraceae bacterium | reverse complement strand
ACCGCGATTCACAAAATCAACTTCAACCTGCTGCTGCTGGTGATCGCCGTCCACATCTCGGCGGTGCTGTTCTATTTGTTCGTCAAGCGGGAAAATTTGATCCATCCGATGCTGAGCGGCCGCAAGCATCTCCCGCCGGATGTGATTGGGGAGACTCCGCGTATCGTCAGTCCTTGGCTGGGTTTGGCGGTGCTGGCGGTGGCGGTGGCCGCAGTCTGGATGCTGGTGCGCTGAGCGCCAGCGAAACGCGAGAAAGGCCATGTCGTCGGCATGGCCTGTTCGATGAGTGATGATCGCGCGACCCTCAATCCTTGCGGAATTCCTTGTGACACGCCTTGCAAGTTTCGGCGGTCTTGCCGAACTGCGCTTTGATGGCTTTCTCGTCGCCGCCCTTGGCGACCTCGGATAGCTTGGCGGCTTCCTGCTGAAAGTCTTTCATTTTGGTGTCGAACTCGCTCGCCTTGGTCCAGATTTCCGGCTTGGCTTCGGTCTTCTTCACCGCGTCCGGCCCGGAACCCTTGGCGAAGCCTTCCGGGGCCGCCTTGCTCATCATTTCGACGTACTGGGCGTGGCGGGCCACGGCAGCGGCATCGAAGGGGACTTCGCCCTTGACCATCGCGCCGATGGGTTTGAAGTTCCAGCCGATAATGGTGTAAACGGATTGGCGGTACTGGGCCACGTCCTCCGGTTTCGGGTCGGCCGCTTGGGCCGCCGGCAGCAGGCTCAATCCCAGGATAGCGCCCACCAGACCGATTTCGAGTAATTTGTTCATTTTTTGCCTCTTAATTACGACTAAATAAGTACGATATCGGTAAAATAATGCCACAATATCGGCATTTTGCAAGAGCGGGCTGAAGCTAAGCCGAATCACGGATTATGGGCGCTCTTGTCAAGGTGAAGCGCCAACCAGATGGCTGGCGGCTGCCGGCTGGTCCATTCCACCCGGTGGCGGCGTTGTGCCGGAATCCAGAGGTAATCGCCGGGAGCGAGCGTGCGCTCGCCATCCTCGTCGGCGAAGCGCAAGCCGGCTTGGCCTTGCAACAAAACCACCCATTCGTCCCCATCTTGATCGTACCACTCGCCCGGCGGGGTGGCGTGTCCTATGGAGATGATGCGTTCCAGACGGCACGTTTTGAGCTGTAGCAGGAGGTCGAACCGCTCGGACAGGAGAGCGGCCGGGATGTCAGCGAATACATTGCCGCCGAGGGAAGTCATCCGGTCAGATGTCCATGCGCCAGAAATCGATGTCGATGCCGGGCTGGGTTGGGGCGACCGGATGACGCGGCGGAGACCGCTTCCCGCCATTGGCCGGGTGCCAATCCATCCAGCGTCCAATCGCCGATGCACCAGCGGATCAACCGCAGGGTGGGATGGCCGATCGCGGCGGTCATGCGCCGGACTTGGCGGTTGCGGCCCTCGCGCAGAGTGATTTCCAGCCAAGCGGTCGGTATCGCCGCCCGGTAGCGAACCGGCGGCTCGCGCGGCCACAAGCCGGCCGGCTGGTCGATGCGCCGAGCGGCGGCGGGCAGGGTGGGGCCATCGCTCAGCTCGATCCCTCGGCGCAGTCGCTCCAGCGCGGCGTCGCCGGGAACGCCCTCGA
>JAEUPW010000023.1 GCA_016790045.1 Candidatus Competibacteraceae bacterium | reverse complement strand
CGCGCCTTCCAGCAGAGCGCAGGACAGATAGGCGACGGCTTCGGGATAGTTCAATTTCAGGCCCTTGGCCTTGCGCCGCTCGGCCAGCAGGCCGGCGGTGAACAGCAGCAATTTGTCTTTTTCGCGGGGCGATAGCTCCATAAGGGTTCTCGCGGGGTTTCACGTGGCCCAAAAGCGGGAGGGGCAGGGCGGGCGCTGCCACAGCATCGGTCTTAGCAAACTCCAGGCCAGGATAAAAAAGTGTCGGGCGCGGGCGACCGATGGCCCCAAATAACGGCCGATCAGCGCGCCGTCCAACTGGCTGACGGCGACCCGTTCTCCTGCTGGCGAACACGCTTGCGGGGCGTGCCAGGCGGTGCGGATCGCCTCGACCGCGCCCGGCGGCGCGCCCGCGCAAAGCAAGGTGGCGAACGCCGGCTGCCCTTGCAGGCCCCACGCCGCATTCATGATGGGATCGCCGCCGCCGTAGCGCCCCCGTTCCAGATACAGCGGTTCGCCGTCGCGCCACAGTTCAAAATCTTGCCGATAATCGCCAACTTGAAAGCGCTCGCCCGCTGCCGGCCGGCCCAGGCAGACGATGTCCCAGCCGATAAAGCCGGCATCGCCATGGAGTTCGACGCGGGTGAGCGCCCGCACCCGCGCGCCGTCGTAGACGATGTTTTCTTGCGGCAACCATTCCAGGGCCGCGCCGGCGGCGACGCTCAAACGCTGGGTCTGCCGCGCCCAAGAACCGGCGCTGCGATAAAACTTGCCGGCGGAGGGCGTCGTGATCAAAGCGTGAGAATCGCTGTCGAGCAGGGCATCGATACGCAATTCGTCACCGCCGACCACGCCGCCGGGAGGATGCAACAGGGCGACATGGCAAACGCGGTCGCCTTCGGGATAGAACGGCCGTTGCACCCGAAGCGGGCCTCGATGCGCGCAGCGCGCCAAAACGGTGCGCCGGTCGCGGCGCTGGAAAGCCAGATCGAGGGCGGCTTGCCAACCTGAAGCCGCCGATAACGGAGCGACGCCGGGGCTCATTCCGGCAGCGGGCGCGCCGCTCTGTTGAGCAGCAAGTCGTGCAGCTTGTTCGCCAATTCGGCCTTCCGATACGGCTTGCTCAAAAACTCGCTCCCCGCCGGGCGGCCCCTGAAGTGAGCCAAATGGGTTTCGGTATAGCCGGAGGTGAACAACACCGCGAGATCGGGGCGCTGTTGCAGCGCCGCGCCCGCCAGATCGACGCCGCTGACGCCGCCGGGCAGCACCACATCGGTGAACAGCAGCACGATCCGGGGCGTCTCCTGCAAAATGGTCAGCGCCGAGGCGGCGTTATCGGCTTCAAAGGTCTCATAGCCCAAGCCTTGCAACATGTGAACCGCCAGCCGCCGCACCTGAGCTTCATCCTCCACCACCAGAATGGTCTGTCCCTGGCCGGCATAGATGGGCCTTTCGCTCGCGCCGGTCTCGACGGCGGCGCCGGTTTTCGCTTGCGTCGCCGGCAGGAAGATGCGGATGGCCGTGCCTTGGCCCAGCTCGCTGTAAATGTGGATATGGCCGCCGGATTCCTTGACCAGACCGTACACCATGCTCAAGCCCAGCCCGCTGCCTTGACCGATCTGTTTGGTGGTGAAAAAAGGCTCGAAAGCGTGCTCCAAAACTTCCGGCGTCATGCCGGTGCCGGTGTCGCTCACCGACAGCGTGACGTACTGGCCCGGCTCCACCTGAAAAAGCTGTTGGCGCGCCAATTCCTTTCCGACCCAGCGGTTGGCGGTTTCCAGGATCAATTGGCCGCCGTTGGGCATGGCGTCCCGCGCGTTCACCACCAGATTCAACAGGGCCGATTCAAATTCGTGCGAGTCGATCAGAGTCGGGAGCAGATTCGGGGCCAGCACGGTTTTGACTTCGATGGTCTCGCCCAGGCTGCGCCGCACGAGATCGCTGAGCCCGATCACCAGCGTGTTCAGATTGACCGGGACCGGCTGCAACGGTTGCTGGCGCGAAAACGTCAGCAGGCGCCGGATCAGCGTGGTCCCGCGCTCCACCGCGCCCAGCGCTCGCTGCACCAGCTCGATGAGCGACGGGTCGTTTAGCGCCTCCGCCAGCAGCTCCAGATTCCCCAGGATCACGGCCAGCAGGTTATTGAAATCGTGGGCGATACCGCCGGTCAGTTGACCCACGGCTTCCATCTTTTGCGCGTGGCGCAGGCTGGATTCGGTCAGGCGGTGCTGGGTGATGTCGCGCGCCAGCAAAACCACCGCCGGCCTGCCGAGCAACAGGCCGTCCAGGGGGGCGGTGCGCACTTCAAAACTGCGCTTGCCCGCCTTGCGGGTCTTCAGCTCGTATTCAAAGCTTTGCGGGCGACGGTTCGTCAGGGTCTGCCGGATCACCTTCAAGGCGCGTTTGGCGTCCTCCGGCGGCAAGATTTCGCCGATCAACCGGCCTTTGAGCGCGGCGGGATCGGTATACAGCAATTGCGGCTGGGACAAAATTTCGAGATAGCGACCGTCTTGATCCAGCACCAGCAGCAGATCGGGGACGGCGTTGACGATGGCGCGCAGGCGCGCCGCGCTTTCCCGCAGCGCCTTTTCGTTGCGCCGGCGCTCGGTGACATCGCGCATGAAAAACACCGCGCCCAAACGTTTGCCTTTATTTTCCAGCAGCGCGTTGGAGCAGGACATGGTGAGAATCGCGCCGTCCTTGCGCTGAAACACGTCTTCGTGGTCGCGGACGCTTTCGCCGGTGAGATAGATGCGCCCCAAAAAACATTCCTCGACGGGGATCGGACGGCCGTCCGGGTAGTGGTGGTGGATGGTGTCGTGCAGCGATCGGCCGATGATCTCCTCGGGCGTAAACCCGAACACGCGCCGGGCTTCGGGGTTGAAGAAAGTCACCTCGCCCTTGGCGTTGGTCACGAAAATGGATTCGGTGGCGCTGTCGGTGATGCCCTGGGTCAAACGCAACTGATAAAGTAGGCGCTCCTCGACCTGTTTGCGTTCGGTGATATCCGAAAAAATCGCCACCGCCCCGATGGTTTTATGCTGGATGTTGTGAATCGGGGCCGCGCTGATCAGCACGTCGTGGTAGCTGCCGTCGGCGCGCACCACCCGCGCCTCAGCGCCCACGGTGGTGTTGCCGCGCAGGGCCTGTTGCAGGGGCCACGCCTGCAAGGGAATGGCGTGACCGTCGGGATAATAGGCTTTGCCCCACAGATATTTGGGGCTGGATTCGGCGTGGTCGCGGCTGTCGGTGAGCGCCAGCCGGCGGGCGGCGGCGTTGATCAGGATCGGGTTGTCCTGAGCGTCGCAGACCACGATGGCGTCGGCCGCTTGCTGGAGGATGGTTTCGAGCAAATCCTTTTGCGCGGCGAGCTTGGCTTCGGCCTGTTTGCGTTCGGTCAGATCCAGGGCCGTGCCGATATAAATCTCGTCCCCTTGCTCGTTGGTCGATTTGCGGACCGAGAGCAGCGTTTCAAAGGTCGAGCCATCTTTGCGCCGGGCGGTGAACTCCAGGGTGCATTCGCCGTGGCGCTTGACCGTTTCGATGATCCGGAGCGGCACCGAGGGGTCGACGCAATGTTGGGCGGGCGATGCCCCGACGATTTCGTGCTGCCACTCGTAGCCCCACAACTTCAGATAAGTGCGGTTGAGATAAATGAATTGCCCGTTTAAGCCCACGATGCCGAAGGCGGTCAGCGAATCGTCCAGCGCATCGCTCTTGAGCTTGAGCAGGCGTTCGGTCTGCTGGCGTTCGTTGATCGCCCGCACCATCACCGTCAAGCGGTTTTCGTCCTCGGCCCGAACCGGTTTGGCGATGGCCATTTCGGCGGAAAATTCGCAGCCGTCGCGGCGCAATCCGGCGATCAGGCGGCGCGCGACGACCCGCGCATGGCCTTTGGGCGCGCCGCGCGCGGTTGCCAGCAGCCGGCGCAACTCCTCGTGATCGCGGTCGTGCAGCAACTGCTCCAGCGGCTTGCCGAGAATTTCGGAGCGCGCGTAGCCAAACAGCGCCTGAGCGCTCTTGTTGGTGAAGAGGATGCGGCGCGCGCCATCCACCATCAGGATCGCATCGTCGCAAATATCGACGATGTCGGCTAAATCGGCAGCGGTGGGCGAGCCGCCAGCGAAAGGGGCTTCGCCGTCGTCCTCGCCTGGAGTGCGCATTGCCATGGGCCCGTTCCTACTGCATGAGCTGGTGACGCCCGCTGTCGGTCGATGGTTTCGGGCCGCTTGTCGGCGGCCGGGCCAAAGGCTGGCGGGCGGGGCGCTGCGATCAATCGGGTGGCGAAACGCATGGCTGAGCGCAAGGCGTGAACTTCGCGCGAAGCCGGCGGCTTGCGGCGAGGCAAACCGCCCATGCCGGCGGCGCGTTCGGCGGCGATCGGTCGGCCGGAACGGGGACGCGGTTTTCGCTATCGAGCCATCACTCGATTAAACGCTGTAAAGAATCGTTCAGCCGGCGGGGAAAGTCCATGATTGAATCGCGATCCGAGGCCGGCGCGACCGGTTGCGAGCCAGACCCGAGGCGGGTTGGGTTGCCCGGTCCACGCCTTTTGCGCGCTGGAGCGGATCAGGCGGCCCACTCGCGAGCGGCCGCGAGCGAGACGCTGAAAGGGTTCGGTTTAAACTGGGGTTCGTTTTGAGGTTCGGGCAGAAACCGCGCCCAACAGATGATCTGATCGAACGGGACATCGCGGGTCTGTTCATGCCTTCCCGCGCCATGCGTCAACCGAATGTGCACCCGGTCGTTGGCCGCGGTCCAGCCGGTCACGAAATAGGCGATCCCGAGCTGATCGAAGACTTGAGTGCCGACGGGAAATAATTTGTCCAGCCACTGCTTGAGCGAGCCGACATTTTTAAGGTCGTGTCCGAGCATTGCAATTACCCTTTGAAATCGCGCGCACTGTCATTCTAACCGAATTAAAACGCGCTTTTATCGAACAGTAACAATGACGCTTAACTTAAAATTAATAAGACAGATAAGTAACAATAAATATACAAACGATCAGGAAAAATTCCAGACTGAAGGGCATTTTTTGACATTGTAGCGATTCGAGCCCGGCTTGCAACTAAACGCTCGGGTGGATCGCGTCAAACGCTGAGGTCGGGCCGGGAAGCTCGGAACAGTCAGAAATCGGGTGCGCCGGCCGCGAAATCCAGCGCGTCGTCGAGGCGGTCGTTACCCCAAAACATCTCGCCGCGCGCGAAAAAAGTCGGTGCGCCGAACACGCCCAGGGTTTGTGCGGCGCCGGTGTTTTCCCTGAGCTTGAGCTTGACCGGTTCCGATTGGGCTCGAGCGATCAGGTCGCCCGCCGGGAGCCCGAGCGCCCCGAGCACCTCGCCGACCGCTTCGGGGGTATGGATGTCCCGATCCTCGACGAAATTGCGCCGCATGATGGCCCGGCAGTAGTCGCCGATCCAGGGCCGATCGACCCCGACCAGCGCCACCCGCAAGGGCAGCACCGACAATCGGGGAAAAGCGCTGGGTTGCCGCCACGGCACACCGTACTTGGCGCACTGGCGCACCATGTCTTTCCACATGTAAGCGCCCATCGCTTCGTAAATGACGAAGGGCGAGGTGTCCCAGCCGAGCGCCTTGAAAATGGGGCCGAGCAAAAACGGTTTCCAAATGATCGAGACGCCGCGTTTGGCCGCCGTCTGCTCGATGCGCATCGCGCTGATATGGCTGTAGTTGCTGCCGAAATCGAACCAGAATTCGATCTGCGCGGGAACGTCGCTCGACTGGGTGAGTTCGGTCATCGGGGGCGCTCGACTGAAAAAAAGACCCGAGCGAAAGCGGCGGGATCGCCGCGCCTTTCTCGGCGCTAGCGGCGACCACGCCGTCGGGCTGGCCGCGCTAACCGGCGTGGCGGCGCTGAAGCCTCAACGCAAAACCAGCAACAGCTCTTCCCGGCCGCGCACCAGATTCAACAGCAGTTCGCCGCCCTCCGCCGCCAGTTGTTTGAGTTCGGCGGTGTTGCTGATGCCCTGACGGTTGACCGCGACGATCACGTCGTTTTTGCGAAGGCCGGTGCGGGCGGCTGGGCTGCCGGACTCGATGCCGGTGACCATCACCCCCCGGACCCGACCCGCCAACGGCGAGTTGGGTCCGATATCCTGAAAAGTCGCGCCCGAGAGCCGGGCGTTGACCGTTTCGCCGGCCAGGTTGGTCGCCACGTATTCCCCCAGCTTGGCGTCGATGGTTTGCGGTTTGCCATCGCGCAAGATATCCAGCCGCACCGGTTCGCCGACTTCCAGCAGGCCGATGACGTTGCGCAGCGCGCCGCTGTCGCGGACCGGCCGCCCGTTGATCGTGAGCACGACATCGCCCTCTTTCAGCCCGGCGCGGGCGGCGGCGGAGCGGGGGCTGACTTGCGCGATGACCGCGCCCTGATTGCCCGACAGGTTGAACGCCCGCGCCAGTTCCGGGGTGAGATCCTGCACCGCCACGCCCAACTGGCCGCGCCGCACCGAGCCGTGAGAGACGATTTGCGCCATCAGCCGCGCCGCCATGTTGGACGGGATCGCGAAACCGATGCCGACGTTGCCGCCGCCGGGCGCGAGGATGGCCGTGTTGATGCCGACCAGTTCGCCGCGCAGATTGACCAGCGCGCCGCCGGAGTTGCCGGGATTGATGGAGGCGTCGGTCTGGATGAAATCCTCGTAGCCCTGAATGCCCAGACCGGTGCGGCCCAAGGCGCTGACGATGCCGGAAGTCACGGTTTGGCCGAGACCGAACGGGTTGCCGATGGCGACCACGAAATCGCCGACCCGCAGCGCGTCCGAATCGGCGAGCTTGAGCGCGGTCAGGTTGCCGCTGGGAATCTGGATGACCGCCACGTCGCTTTCGGAATCCGAACCGATCACCTTGGCGTTAAGCCTGCGTCCGTCGCGCAGGGTGACGGTGATGGTGTCGGCGCCGCTGACGACGTGATGGTTGGTGAGCACATAACCCTGGCGCGCGTCCACCACCACGCCGGAGCCGACGCTTTGCGAGCGGCGCTCGCGCGGCTGGTCGGGAAAATTGAAAAAGCGGCGAAAAAAAGGATCGTCCAGCAACGGGTTGCGCGTCGCGCGGCTCTCGGTGCCAATATTGACCACCGCCGGCGCGGCTTGCTCCAGCATCGGCGCCAGAGTCGGCAGAGGTTGACCGTCCACGGCGGCCGGCAACAGCGCCTGGACCGGCGCGGAAACGGCTGCGGCGAGCCCCAGCGCCAACGCGGTCGCGAGAGAGGAACGTCGGATGTCAATCACTGGAAAACCCTCTAATTCCGGATTTGGTTATAGCCCTAGCGCGATGCGTCGAAAGCCGGGCCGGTGCTGCGGCCGCCGGCGCCATCGTCATTTTCGCCAATGCGCGCGCGGGTCGAACGGCAGCTCGCGTTCCATGCGCTGGAACAGCTCGCGCGCGGCTTCGCTTTCGGCGAGCGGGTTGACGATGCGCGCCACCGCCAACTGGTCGCCGGGCGGCTGGCCGGGCAAACCGCGCCCGCGCAAGCGCAACGTTTGGCCGTTGTGGGTGTTGGGGGGAATATTGAGCGTGACCGAGCCGCCCAGCGTCGGCACCTCGACTTTCCCGCCCAGCGCCGCTTCCCACGGGGTCAGCGGCAGTTCCAACGTGATGTCGCGACCCAGAACTTTGTACGTCGGATGCGCGCCGATGGTCAATTCCAAATACAGGTCGCCGCCGCCGCCGCCCTGGCCGGCCAACCGGATCTTTTGGCCGCTGGTGACGCCTGCCGGAATCTTGACGTTCAGGGTGCGCGCGGCGCTCCCGCTGGCGTTGCGGTCCGCCCGCAACTGGACGGCGCGGTTGCCGCCGCGATAAGCCTCTTCCAGCGTGATCTCCAGAGGCACGGTTTGCGCGCGGCCGGGCGGGGGCGAGCCCCGCGCCCCGGCGAACCCGCCGCCCATGTTGCCCATGCCGCCCAAACCGCCGAACAGCGAATCGAAGAAATCGCTGAACTCCCGGCCGCCAAACCCGCCGACATTGGGGCGAGGGCCGCCTTGCCATCCGGGCGGCGGCCGAAATTCCTGGCCGGCCTGCCAGTTGCTGCCCAGTTGGTCGTAGGCGGCGCGCTTGGCGGAGTCGCGCAAGACTTCGTAAGCTTCCGAGACTTCCTTGAAACGCTCCTCGGCCCCGCTTTCCTTGCTGACGTCCGGATGATATTTTCGGGCCAACCGGCGGTAGGCTTTCTTGATCTCATCCGTCGACGCCTTGCGGTCGATGCCGAGAATTTGATAGTAATCGCGATATTTCATTGAAGACCGTCTTCCCTCTCCGGAGCGGAGAGGGGTTGGCGCCCGGTTTAGCCTTCGACCTTAATGGTCCGCGACAGGGTGTGCGTCAGCTTGGGAATGCCGATTTCCAGCACCCCGTTCGCGCTGCGCGCGGCAATTTGCGCCAAATCGGCGGTGTCGGGCAAGCTAAAGCGGCGATAAAAGGAACCGCAGGGCCGTTCGACCCGGCTGTAGCCGGACTGGCTCTCGCGCGTTTCGCCGGCCCGGTGGCCGCGAAGGGTGAGCGCGCCGTTTTCGGCCGTGATCTCGATTTCCTTGGGGTCCACGCCGGGAAGGTCGGCGCGCACCACGTAGCGGTCTTTTTCCTCCTTGATGTCGACCGGCGGAATCCAGTCGCAGGTCGAAGCGCTGGATTGATCGTCGCCGGAGAGCTGGTAGGGCTGAAACAACTGGTCCAGCTCCTTGCGCAGGCGGTAAAGATGATTCCAAGGCTCATGGCGGGTATTCATGTTCAAAACCTCGCGTCGTCAGGGTTGAAGCGATCGGATGGATGGTGTCGTAATAGGGTCGAGGCGGTGGATTTCAAGTTGGATCACCCGCTTTTTAGCGCGGTGTTTGCAGCGTTTTTCAAACGGGGTCGCCGATGAACGAAACGGGTTTTTTGCCGCTGGCCATCGCGGTGCTGACGGTCTCCGACACGCGCACGGAGGCGGACGACAGTTCGGGCAAGACCCTGGTCGAGCGGCTGACGGCGGCCGGCCACCGCCTGGCGGCGCGCGCCATCGTCTCCGATGACGTTTACCGGATTCGAGCGGTGGTGTCGGGCTGGATCGCCGATCCGGAAATCGCGGTGGTGCTGGCTACGGGCGGGACCGGCATGACCGGGCGCGACAGCACGCCGGAGGCGGTGCGGCCGTTGCTGGACAAGGAAATCACCGGCTTTGGCGAGCTGTTCCGGCTGTTGTCCTGGGAGGAGATCGGCGCTTCGACCCTGCAATCGCGGGCGCTGGGCGGATTGGCCAACGCCACGTTTGTTTTTTGTTTGCCCGGCTCGACCGGCGCTTGCCGCACCGGCTGGGACCGCATCCTGCAACCGCAACTGGACGCGCGCACCCGGCCGTGCAATTTCGTCGAACTGCTGCCGCGTCTGCGGGAGCGCTGAAAGCCTTTTCCAAAGAATCGACATGCGCACGCTCCGCTACATTTTGACCATCACCTGTCCCGATCGGGTCGGCATCGTGGCCGCCGTATCCAACCTGCTGGCGGATCATCGCGGCAATATCGTGGAGTCCGACCAGTTCAGCGATACCGAGTCGGGCCGGTTTTTCATGCGTTTGGTGTTCGAGCTGGAGCCGGGCGTCGCGCCGGCGCTGTCGGCGCATCTGGAGACGCTGGGCGGCCGGTTCGAGATGGTCTGGCGGCTTTACGATCCTCGCCAGTTGCCGCGCGCGATGATTCTGGTGTCCACGGCGGAGCACTGTCTGAACGATTTGCTGTACCGGCACCGGACCGGGGCGCTGGCGATGGCGATCACCGCCATCGTGTCCAACCACCGCGCTCTGGCGCATTTGGCGGAATGGCACGCTATCCCCTTTCACCATCTGCCGCTCTCGGCGTCAACCAAAGCCGAACAGGAGCGGCGCATTCTGGAGCTGGTCGAAAGCACGCAAACCGAGTTGGTGGTGCTCGCCCGCTACATGCAAATTTTGTCGCCGGAGCTGTGCGAGGCGCTGGCGGGGCGGGCGATCAACATCCATCATTCCTTTCTGCCGGGATTCAAAGGGGCCAAACCCTACCATCAGGCGCACGCGCGCGGGGTGAAATTGATCGGGGCCACCGCGCATTTCGTCACCGCCAACCTGGACGAGGGGCCGATCATCGAACAGGAAGTGGAGCGGGTCGATCACGCGCAAACGCCGGCGCAACTGGCGGCGGTCGGGCGCGATATCGAAAACATCGTGCTGGCGCGGGCGATCCACTATCACCTGGAACGGCGGGTGTTCCTGAACGGCGCCAAGACCGTGGTGCTGCGCTAGGGCGCTCGCCGATGATCGAGCCCTTCTATCCGGCCGCCTTTTTGATCGGCCTGACCGGCGGCGTGCACTGCTTCGGCATGTGCGGCGGCATCGTCGGCGCGCTGACTTTGGGCTTGCCGGCGGCGCAGGCCCATCCCTGGTGGCGGCGCTTGCCGTATCTGCTGGCCTATAACGGCGGGCGCCTCGTCAGCTACGCCGCCGCCGGCGCGCTGGCGGGCGGCGTGGGCGCTTGGGCGGCGCACCTGCTCTCCGTCCGCAACGCCCAATTGGGCCTGCAAATCATCGCTGGCCTGTTCATGGTGCTGTTGGGCTTTTATCTGGCCGGCTGGTGGGCCGCGCTGGCGCGACTGGAGCGGGCGGGCGGCGTTTTATGGCGCCGGATCGAGCCGTTGGGGCGGCGCTGGTTGCCGGTGCGCACTCCGCTTCAGGCGTTCGGCATCGGCTTGGTGTGGGGTTGGCTGCCGTGCGGTCTGGTCTATAGCGCGCTGATTTGGGCGATCGGGGCGGGCGGGGCCGGGAAGGGCGCTTTATGGATGCTGAGCTTCGGCTTGGGCACCTTACCGGCGCTGCTGGCGCTGGGAACGGCCGCGGCGGCCTTGGCGGGCTTCGTGCGCCGCCCTCCGGTGCGGCAACTCGCGGGTCTGCTGGTTGTCGCATTCGGAATTTACGAAATCGGTTTGGCGCTCTCCATGCGTTGAACGCTCCCGCAAAAACGCTTTTTGAGGGTCGCCGCCCGCAATGTGCGCCGGAGACCGACGAATCCTAAAAAAATTATAGAAAGGCGAGATCAAAGGCATCAAACCTGCATTTAAACACTAGACTACGGCCCATTTGCCCCTAAAATTAGGCTTGAGTGAATCGGAATCATGACATGATCGTGGGTCTTGGATTTTGCTGTTGGTCATCTAAAGCTATGGTTTTAATCGGGGGTTCCGTTGTGATCCCGGAACCGAATTTTGGCGTGTCGGGGGCGTGGCGCTTCGCAACCTTTGGAGCGGTTCGGATGGCGCGCTGCAACTGCCGCGGGGGGACTCTTGGTTGATGGGCGGTGACGTGGGGATTCAATCCGGGTGACGAACGGCGACAGGGCGTATTTGGTGGAACTCGCGGCGGACAGGCAGACCCGAATTCTGGTGGTCGACGACGATCCGCTCACCCGGATGCTCGTCGATCACACCCTGACGCCGGAAGGCTTCAACGTCGAGCAAGTCGGCAGCGGCGAACTCGCGCTGTTTTCTTTCGCCGGATGTCCGTTCGACCTGATTTTGCTCGATGTGGTGATGCCCGGTTTGGACGGGTTCGACACCTGCGCTCGGCTGCGCCAACTGCCGGCCGGAACCCACGTGCCCATCGTCATGATTACCGCGCTGGACGATGAGCCTTCCATGGAGCAGGCGTACGGCGCGGGCGCGACTGATTTCATCACCAAGCCGCTCAGTTCGGTCATGCTGATCCACCGCATCCGCTACATCCTGCGCGCCAGCGCGGCCATGCGGGAACTCACCTGGCGGGTCGATTTTCAGCGGGTGCTGATCGAAACCATCCCGGTGCCGATTCTGGTCGAGGACGACAAGGAACAGTGCCTGGTCAGCAACCCCGCGTTCGACACGTTGACCGGCAGAACTCAGATCGAGACGGCCGGCGATCTTGAAAGGACCGGTTACTGGATTCCCAAACCGGCCTACGCGCTCGACGCGGAACGCAGTTTCAGGCCGTGGCGACAGCGGATTTACGAAACGGAAATGGTCGGCGCGGACGGCGAGACCAAATCGGTGGTGGTCCATCAGGCCATGTTCACCCAACCGGCAAAAAGCCAGGCTGGGGTCATCAGCGTGGTGCTGGACATTACCGAGCGCAAAAAATACGAAGAAAATCTGCGCTTGTTCGAAACCGTGTTCCAAACGGCCGCCGACGCCATCATGGTGACCGACGCCGAGGGCGTCATCAAATCGGTCAACCCCGCGTTTGCCGCCATCACCGGGTACAGCGCCGCCGAGGCCATCGGCCAGACTCCCCGAATCCTGAATTCCGGGCGGCACGACGACCGCTTCTACGCGACGTTGTGGCACAGTTTGCGCGAAAGCGGCCAATGGTCCGGCGAATTGTGGCAGCGGCGCAAGAACGGCGAGATTTATCCGGTTTGGGAAAACGTCGCCGCCGTCCGTTCGGCGGACAGGCGCATCGTCGAATACGTGGCGTTTTTCAACGATATCACCGCGCGCAAGCGGACCGAGCAGGAAACGTTCTACCGCGCCAACTACGACCCCTTGACCGGGCTGCCCAACCGCAATCTGTTGCGCGAGCGGCTGGAACAGGCGCTCAAGCAGGCGCGGCGCTACGACCGCAAAGTCGCTTTGATGTTTGCCGACCTGGACCGTTTCAAGCAGGTCAACGACATGATGGGCCACAGTTGGGGCGACCGGCTGCTCTGCCAGACGGCTTCGCGCTTGGGGGCCTGCGTGCGCGAGGCCGACACCGTGGCGCGCCAGGGCGGCGACGAGTTCGTGGTGGTGTTGCCGAACATCGCGGAAGAGCACGACGCTTGGGTGGTCGCCGAAAAAATCGTCGGTTGCCTGGCCGAGCCGTTCGACCTCGGCGGCGACAGCGTCCGCATCGGGGCCAGCATCGGCATCTCGCTATATCCGACCCACGGGGAAAATTACGAGGAGCTGGTGCGCCACGCCGATTTGGCGATGTATCAGGCCAAGCTCGCCGGCCGCAACACGTACCGGGTTTACGAGCCGGCGATGAGCGACGAACAGACCCGCCAACTGCGCCTGGAAACGGATTTGCGCTTCGCCCTGGAGCGGGGGGAGCTGGCGGTGCATTTTCAGCCGATCCTGGAAGTCGCCAGCGGGCGGTTGGCGGGGGCCGAGGCGCTGTTGCGCTGGCGTCATCCCGAGCGCGGCATGGTGCCGCCGAGCGAATTCGTCCAACTGGCCGAAGAAAAAGGCCTGATCCGCGAGATCGGCGCCTGGGTGCTCGAACGGTCTTGCCAAACGCTGGAGCGATGGCGCGGGCTGGGCTTGGATATCCCGCTATCGGTCAACCTGTCGAGCGCGCAAATCCTGCGCGGCCTGTCGGTGGAAACGCTCAGGGCGCTGTTCGAGCGCTACCATTTGCGGCCGCAGCAACTGATCTTTGAAGTGGCGGAAGATATTTTGCTGGCCGACGGTTCGCAAACCCGGCAATGGCTGGACGACATGCGGGAGCTGGGGATTCGCTTGAATCTCGACGATTTCGGCACCGGCTATTCTTCGCTCTCGTGCCTGAAACAGTACGCCATCCACCGGGTCAAGATCGATCTTTCGTTCGTGCGCGACATGGTGGTCAACGCCGATGACCGCGTGTGGGTGGAGGCGATTTTGGCGCTGAGCCGCGTTTTGGGCATCGCCGTGGTGGCGGAGGGCGTCGAAACGCGAGAGCAGTTCGACCTGCTGCGGGGCTTGGGTTGCGACTACGCCCAGGGCTTTTATTTTTCCCCGCCGGTGACCGCCGAGGAGTTTGTCGCCGTCGCCCGGCGATCGGGCGCTTTGCCAGAATAGCCGCGACCGCCTTCCCCTCCATGAGCGTCGCCGTCGTCGCCGAAAAACCCGCCGTCGCCCGCGACATCGCCAAGGTGCTGGGCGTGCGCCAGCGCGGCGAGGGTTACCTGCACGGCAACGGTTATGTGGTGACCTGGGCGGTCGGCCATCTGGTGCGGCTGGCCGAACCCCACGAAATCAACCCCGATTGGAAGCGCTGGCGGCGCGAGCACTTGCCGATGCTGCCCGACAAGTGGCCGCTGGTGGTCGGGGAGAGCGCCCGCGATCAGTTCGAGGCGGTCTGCCGCATTTTGAACGACCGGGCCATCGAGCGGATCGTCTGCGCCACCGACGCTGGCCGCGAAGGCGAGCTGATCTTTCGCCAGCTCTACGAAGCCGCCGACTGCCGTAAGCCCTTTAGCCGGCTGTGGATTTCCTCGTTGACGCCGGACGCCATCCGCCAGGGCTTTCAAGCGCTGCGAGACGGCCGCGAATTCGATCCGCTGGCCGCCGCCGCGCGCGGCCGCAGCCGGGCCGATTGGCTGGTGGGCATGAATCTGTCGCGCGCCTACACCCTGGCCTGTAACGCCTTCGGCGACGAGGCATTGTCGGTGGGGCGGGTGCAAACCCCGACGCTAGCGATGCTGGTCGAGCGAGAAATGGCCATTCGCGCCTTCGAGCCGGAGGACTACCGCGAAGTCGTGGCGGATTTTGCGCCGCTGGTGGTCAAGCGCGTCGGGGCGGAGTCGGACGAGGCTGCGGGGCCTGACCTCGATCCCGCGCGGGCGCGCTACCGGGGCGTCTGGTTTCGCGGCGAGCGGCCCGACGCGAAGGCCAAGCGCTTGGCCGCCGACGGCGAGGAGGCGGAGCGCATCATCGCCCGCGCCCGCGCGGGCCATGCCGCCATCGAATCGCTGGCCGCCGAACGCCGCCGCGCGCCGCCGCCGCTGTTATACGATCTGACCGAATTGCAGCGCCACGCCAACCGCCTGTACGGCTTCAGCGCCCAAACCACCCTGGATATCGCCCAGAAGCTCTACGAGCAGCACAAGCTGATCAGCTATCCCCGCACCGACAGCCGCCATCTGTCCGCGTCGGTCGCGGCGACATTGGGCGCGGTGGTGGCGGCGATTCAGGAGCCTTACCGCGACAGCCTGGCCCAAGGCAGCGGCCAGCGTCCGCTGGGATCGCGGTTCGTGGACGACGCCAAGGTCACCGACCATCACGCCATCATTCCCACCCCGATCCGGGCGCGCGCCGGCCCGAGCGCCGACGAGCGCAAGCTTTACGACCTGATCTGTCGCCGCTTGCTGATGGCGTGGCACGACGAGCACGTCTGGTCGGTGACGACCTTGATCACCGCCATCGCGACGCCGGAGACGCATGGATCGACGCTGATCGACCGCTATCACAGCAGCGGTGCTGCGGTGGAGCAGGTCGGTTGGAAAGCGCTGGAGCCGAAAGTCGAAGCTGCGCGCAAAAAGGCCGGCGACCGGGACCCACGCGCGCCGGGCGCGGAAGCGGCGGACGCGGAGGGCGACAGCCAAAGCTTGCCGGCGGGCTTGACCGTCGGTCAGATCGAACAGGTCTTGGATGCCCGCGCCGTCGCCAAGCAAACCCGGCCGCCGCCGCGCCTGACCGAAGCCGCCTTGTTGACCGCGATGGAAACCGCCGGCCGGCATGTGGAGGACAAAGAGCTGTCGGCGGCGATGAAGGACAGCGGCCTCGGCACGCCGGCCACCCGCGCCGACATCATCGAGACGTTGCTCAAGCGCCAGTATTTGACCCGCGAGGGCAAAGTGTTGCAGCCTACCGAACGCGGCGTCCGCTTGATCCAAACCGTCCAACCGACGATCAAAAGCCCGGTGATGACCGGCGAATGGGAAGCGCGGCTGAAGGGCATCCAGCGCGGCGAGGGCGATTTGCACGGCTTTTTGTCGGCCATCGGCGATTACGTGCGCGAGGCGGTGGCGCACGCGCTGGCGGCGACGCCCCCTCCTCCGGCCGATCCGCCCCGTCCGCCGCCGGAAATCGCCGCCTCGCCCCGCGCTCCAGTGGCGGGGGATCGGCTGGCCGACTTGCTGCGAACGGTGTTTCGGTTGACCTCGTTTCGGCCCTATCAGGAACAGGTCTGCCGCACGGTCACCGAGGGTCGCGACGTGTTGCTGGTGATGCCGACCGGAGCCGGCAAATCGCTGTGCTTTCAGTTGCCGGGCATCGCACGCTCCGGCACCACGTTGGTGGTGTCGCCGCTGATCGCCCTGATGGAAGATCAGGTCGCCAAGCTGCGCGAGCTGGGCTTGAACGCCGAGCGCATCCATTCCGGCCGCGACCGGGCGATGTCGCGGCAGGTGTGCGTCGACTATCTCAACGGCCGCTTGGATTATCTGTTCATCGCGCCCGAACGGCTGAGCGTGCCGGGGTTTCCGGAAATGCTGGCCAAGCGCAAGCCGGCGTTGGTCGCGGTGGACGAGGCGCACTGCATTTCCCAGTGGGGTCACGACTTCCGGCCGGACTACCGGATGCTGGGGCAGCACTTGCCCCCGTTGCGGCCGGCCCCGGTGATCGCGCTGACCGCCACCGCGACTTTGCTGGTGCAAGACGACATCGCGCGCCAGCTTGGCATGGGCGAAGCGATCCGCTACATCCACGGCTTTCGCCGGGCCAACTTGGCGGTCGAGACGGTGGAATTGAAAACCACCGAGCGACCTGCCGCCGTCCGCCAAATGCTGGGCGACCCGAACCGGCGGCCGGCCATCGTCTACGCCCCGACCCGCAAGGAAACCGAATCGCTGGCGCTGGAATTGGGGCAGGATTATCCGACCGCCGCCTATCACGCCGGGATGGGCGCGCAAGAGCGAGACCGGGTGCAAGGGCTGTTCGGCGCGGGCCAGTTGCAGGTGATCGTCGCCACCATCGCCTTCGGCATGGGCATCGACAAGCCGGACATTCGCACCGTCGTCCATACCGCGCTGCCGGGCAGCGTCGAGGGTTACTATCAGGAAATCGGCCGGGCCGGGCGCGACGCTCAGCCCGCGCGCGCGGTGCTGTTTTATTCTTACGCCGATTTGCGCACCCACGAATGGTTTCACCGGCGCGACTATCCCGACCCGCTGCGGCTGGCCAACATCTTCGCCGCGCTGGAGGCCGAGCCGCTGCCGAAAATCTTGTTGCGCGACGCTTTGGAGCTCGATTCGGACGAGTTCGAGGTGGCGCTGGAGAAGTTGTGGGTGCACGGCGGCGTCCGCCGGGACGCGGAGGGAAATATCAGCCGAGGCGGCGATCATTGGCTGCAACCTTACGAGCGGCAGCGGGCGCACAAGCTGGCGGAACTGCAACAGATGCTGGATTTTGCCGACCGGGCGGCCGGCTGCCGGATGGTCCGGCTGGTCCGGCACTTCGGCGACCGCGACGACGATCAACCGTGCGGGATTTGCGATGTCTGCGCGCCGCAGGCGGCGGTGGCGCGGCGCACCCGAGCGCTCAAGCCCGCCGAAACGCAACTGGTGTTGCAGGTGCTGGAAGCGTTGCGGGCGCGCGAGAGCCAGACCGTTCGCCAATTGCACGACAAGCTGACCAAGGGCCTAAGCGACCGCCGCGCCTTCGAGCAGTTGTTGGACGCTATGGCCGGCGCGGGGTTGGTGGAGAGCCGCAACGATTCGTTCAACAAGGACGGCAAGCTCATCGCCTTTCGTTGGATCGACTTGACTGATCGCGGCCGCAAGGCCGGCATCGGTGAAACCGGGAGGATGCGGTTGCGGGAGGCGACGGCGGAGAAGGTGGCCCGGCGGCGATCTGCGGCAAGAAAGCGTTGACGGCGACGCGCCGCGTTCGCGGCGGTGTTTCTCGGCCTCCCGCCAAATTCGCGGTTGCTCGAATTCATCATCATCTTCCCTTTTGATCCGACCGTCATCCAGGGGCCTTGGATACTGGAGGCGCGGGCCGCTGGCGCGAACTCCGACGGGAGCGGCGCATCCAAAGCACGACCCGCCGCGCCTTCCGCTTCGGAAAAGTTTTCCGGGCGAGCTTTTCGGTGACAGACTGGCTAAGCTTTAGCGAGCGCGCCGCTTACCAGGCGGCGGTTCGCGTCATCACCCCCGTGCCACAAGCACTTTCAAGTCGCATGACCACCGTACAACGGAGGAGACCGCGCGATGAATTTTCCCAGCGTCACCCTCGA
>JAEUPW010000010.1 GCA_016790045.1 Candidatus Competibacteraceae bacterium | reverse complement strand
CGGACAGTTGAGCGGCATCCGGATCAAAACTTCCTTGATCGCCTCGGTGCCGCCGGTGGACGCGCCGATGGCGATGACGCTTTCGGTGGTCTTGAACGGCCGCCGCTGCCCGTCCTGGCGCAGGATCACGTCGGCCGAATGCTTTTCGCTGACGCTGGGAACGGCCGCCGGCGCGCGCCGCTCCTGGACTCGCGCCCCGGCCGCCATGTGGACTTTCTCGCGAATTTCCTGCGCGTAATCGTCCAGGGTGTGCGCCAGGTCGACCTTGGGCTTGGTCACGAAATCGATCGCGCCCAATTCGAGCGCCTGGAGCGTCACCGCCGCGCCCGATTCGGTCAGCGAGGACACCATCACCACCGGCATCGGCCGCAACCGCATCAAATTGCTCAGAAAAGTCAAGCCGTCCATGCGCGGCATTTCCACGTCCAAAGTCAAAACGTCGGGATTGAGTTTTTTGATCTTGTCCCGCGCCATGTAAGGATCGGTCGCCGAACCCACCACCTCGATGCCCGCATCGCGGCTCAGCATTTCGGTGAGGATCTGGCGGACCAGCGCCGAATCATCGACGATCAATACCTTGATTTTGCCCGCCATCAGCCGAAATCTCCGAACAGTTCCACCTCGCCGCCCCTGTTCTCGGACCGGCGCAAATCGTCGCGGTAGGCGCTTTCTTGCTTGATGATGGTTTCGCTGCGGACGTTGCGCAGCCTCTTGACCAGCACTTTGCCGGTCGCGGGCAGATAGGCCATCCGGCGCGGCAGATCGCCGCCCACGTCTTCGGCGGCGATATTCAACCCTTCGGTCCGCAAATAAGAGCGCACGAAGTTGATGTTTTGCAGGCCGATATCGGTCATCCCGCCCATGATCCGGCCGCCGCCAAAAATCTTGATTTCCAAATTTTCGCGCCGGCCGCCGTACTTGAGGACGCAGTTGATCAGGCGCTCCATCGCGTAGCTGCCGTAAGCGGCGTCGGCGCTCAGCCCGCGATGCCCCTGATCGCCGCCCGGCCGATTCTCCTCGGGCAGCATGAAGTGGTTCATGCCGCCGATGTTGGCCACCTTGTCGCGAACGCACGCGGAGATGCAGGAGCCGAGCACCGTGGTGATCATCTCCTGGCAGTGCGTGACGTAATATTCCCCGGCCAGAATCC
Organism: Candidatus Competibacteraceae bacterium; assembly: GCA_016790045.1. Lineage (GTDB taxonomy): Bacteria > Pseudomonadota > Gammaproteobacteria > Competibacterales > Competibacteraceae > Competibacter_A. The sequence goes on along the minus strand of JAEUPW010000010.1, from coordinate 4,826 downwards.
TGACCACCTCGACGTTCTGGACCGAATCCCAGTAACTGCTCATGTGGCCGAATTCCGGCAGGCGCAAGTGCTTGAAGGGCGTCGCGGGGCGCGTGGCCTTGGTCATCGTCTGTTCCTTACAGGCATCGCTGGTAGATGGTTTTGCCCAACGGCGCGAACCGCTCGGTGACCTTGAACAGCGATTCGGAATGGCCGACGAACAGATGGCCTCGCTCGTCGAGCAAGTCGGCGAAGCGCTCGAATAGCACCCGCTGGGTCGGCTTGTCGAAGTAGATCACCACGTTGCGGCAAAACACCGCGTCGAACGGGCCGCGCATCGGCCAGTCGTCCATCAGATTCAGCCGCTTGAAGGTGATCAGATCGCGCAGCGCCGAGGCGACCCGCACCTGACCGGCTTGCGCCCCCCGGCCTTTCTGAAACCAGCGCCGCAGCCGGGCATCCGACAAATCTTTGACGCGGCTTTCGTCGTACACGCCCCGCTCGGCGGTCGCCAGCACGTTGGAATCCAGGTCGGTCGCCAGGATTTTCACGTCCCAGCCGGACGCCGGCAGCGTTTCCCGCACGGTCATGGCGATCGAATAAGGCTCCTCGCCGGTCGAACAGCCGGCCGACCAAATCCGAATGCGGCGATTGCCGAGGGTTTGCTTGCGCATCAGCTCCGGCAACAGTTCCTTGGCCAAAAATTCGAAATGGTGCGATTCGCGGAAAAAGGCGGTCAGATTGGTGGTGAGCGCGTTGACGAACTCGCTCATCTCCGCGCTGTCGTTTTGGGTCTCCAGCAGGTTGCAGTAATCCTCGAAGCGCTGGAGGCCGCGCTGGCGCAAGCGCCGCGACAGCCGGCTGTAGACCAGCTCGCGCTTGCCCTCGGCCAGCGAAATCCCCGCGATTTCGTTGATGATCTGCCGGACCCGCTGAAAATCCCGGTCCGAAAATTCAAATTCGGTATTTAACACCGCCACACCTTGCAGCCCTGAATCCGTTGCGCCCGGGGATCGGCCCGAAAGCCGAAACCCTCTATTTTATATTTAAATTTTAAATGGTTACGCCGCAGCCGCCGTGATATGCGACTCGGCGGGCCGCACGTTTTCCAGCGCGAACATTTCCTCGACGCTCAACAGCCGGTCCACGTCCAGCAGCATCACCATGCCGGAATCGACCGTCACCAACCCGCTGATGAAATCGGTGTGGACGGCGGTGCCGAAATCCGGCGCGGGCTGGATGTCGGCGGCGTTGAGGTTCAGCACGTCCGAAACCCCGTCCACCACCGTGCCGATGATCCGGCTGCCGTTGGCCGATTGCACCGTCGCCACGATCACCACCGTGGTCTTGGTGTATTCCACCGTCTCCAGGCCAAAGCGCAGGCGCAGGTCGATCACCGGCACAATGGCCCCGCGCAGGTTCATCACGCCGCGCACGAAGGCCGGGGCGTTGGGCACCTTGGTCACCGGCGCCCAGCCGCGAATTTCCTGAACCTTCAAGATATCGACGCCGTATTCTTCGCCGGCCAGGCTGAAAGTCAGGTATTGCAGGCCCTCGGCCGCGGCTTCGCGCTTGAGCAGCCCGCGCTGGCCCAGCGTGGCCAGTTCAGTGGTTTTCTTTTCCATCGTTTACCTCACAACGCTACGTTATTGACTCGGATCAGGCCCGAGATATCGAGAATCAAACCGACCCGGCCATCGCCGAGAATCGTGGCGCCCGCCACGCCGGAAACCCGCCGGAAATTCTTTTCCAGGGACTTGATCGACACTTGTTGCTGGCCTTCCAGATCGTCCACGAACAGGCCAACCTGCCGCCCGTCGGCTTCCACCACCACCAGCAAACCTTTTTCCAAATCGCTTACAGCACCTTCCGTGCCGAACAGCTCGTACAGGCGCAAGATCGGCAGCGGTTGGCCGCGAAAGCGGAACACTTCGCCCTTGCCGGCCACCCGGTTGACGGCATCGACCCGCACCTGCACCGACTCGATGATCGACAGCAGCGGGATGATGTAGCAGTCCTCGCCGACGCTCACCAACTGGCCGTCCAGGATCGCCAGCGTCAGCGGCAGGGAAATGGTGATGCGGGTGCCCTGGCCCGGCCGGCTGGCGATTTGGATGCTGCCGCCGACATCGTGGATGTTGCTGCGCACCACGTCCATGCCCACGCCCCGTCCGGACACGTCGCTGAGCTGCTTGGCGGTCGATAGGCCCGGATGAAAGATCAGGTCGTAAATTTGCTCGTCGCTATACTCTTCGCCGGGCCGGAGCAACCCTTCTTGCAAGCCCTTGCGCAGCAGCGCTTCCCGGTTGAGGCCGCGGCCGTCGTCGTCGACTTCGATGAAGATGCTGCCGCTCTTGTGGTAGGCGTCGAGACTGATCACCCCGGTTTCGGGCTTGCCGGCCCGCGCCCGCTCGTCGGGCGGTTCCAGCCCGTGATCGAGGCTGTTGCGGATCAGATGCACCAGCGGATCGCCGATTTTTTCGATGACGGTCTTGTCGAGTTCGGTTTGTTCGCCGTTGATCCGCAGCTCGACTTGCTTGCCCAGTTTGGCGCTGACATCGTGCACCATGCGCGGGAAGCGGCTGAACACCGAACTGACCGGCAGCATGCGGATCCGCATGACGTGTTCCTGCAAATCGCGGGTGTTGCGGTCTAGCTGATCCAGCGCTTCGTGCAGCTTGTCCAGCCGGCTCATGTCGAAGTCTTCGCCCAGAGCGCTCAACATCGATTGGGTCGTCACCAGCTCGCCGACCAGATTGATGACCGCATCGACTTTGTCGATGCCGACCCGGATCGAGGCGCTGTCGGATGCCGCCACGTTCACCCGCCGGTCGCCCTTGCGACGGTCCTCGCCCTTGCGCCGTTCCAGCAACAGCTCGCCCTGCTGGCCTTCCTCGCCGGTTTGCGGGCCGGCCGAGGGTCCGGGCGGCGCGACGGGCGGCGGCGCGGGTTTGGCGGGAGCTTCCGGCGCGGCTTCGGCCGTCAACGGTTCGAGGTTCAAATCGCAATCGCCTTCGACCCAGGCGAACACCTCGGCCACCGCCTCGCGCGTCGCGTCGCCGCGCAATTCCAGCTCCCAGGACAGATAGCAATCCTCGGGCCGCAAATCGGCCAATTTGGGCAACTGGCTCGCGTCCGCTCGGGCCTGCAACGCCCCCAGCCCCGCCAGCTCGCGAAACATCCGCACCGGGTCGTTGCCGCTGTGCATCAATTGCGGGTGCGGTCGGAACTGGATGCGCCAGCCGGCCGCTCGCGGGGCGGCCGCCGCGCCGGGGGCCGCCGAAGGCTTGCTTTCGGCTTGGCTTTCCGCCGGTTTGCGGTTGAGCAGTCGCGACAGCCGCGCTCGCAATTCCTGGATTTGTTCGGGCTCGACCGAAATGTGCTCGCGGGCCGCCACCAGCATTTCCCGCAAGCAATCGACCGAGTGCAGCAGCGCGGTGACCCCTTCGGTGGTGACGCCGAGCCGCCCTTCCCGCATCCCGTCCAGCAAGGTTTCCATCAGGTGGGTGAAATCGGTCACGTCCTTGAAGCCGAACGTGCCGCTGCCCCCCTTGATCGAGTGCGCCGCCCGGAAAATCGTGTTGATCTTTTCGAGGTCGGTGGTCACGCCGGGCTCTAGGGCTAGCAGGCCAGCCTCCATGATGTCCAACCCTTCAAAGCTTTCCTCGAAGAAGGTCTGGACGAACTGACCGATATCGATAGCCATGGCGGGTCATCCCAATACTTTGTTGACGGTCGCCAACAGTTTTTCCGGATTGAACGGCTTGACGATCCACCCGGTCGCGCCGGCGTCCTTGCCTTCCATTTTCTTTTCGGTGGTGGATTCGGTGGTCAGGGTCAGGATGGGGGTGAATTTGTAGGCGGGCAGGGTCCGCAATTCCCGGATCAGGGTGATGCCGTCCATGTTGGGCATGTTGACATCGGTGATCACCAGGTTGGCCGACGCGCCCTTGGCGACGTTCAAGGCCGCTTGCCCGTCTTCGGCCACCATCACCTGATGGCCGGCCTCCTTGAGGGTAAATTCCACCATTTGCCGCATGGAGGCCGAGTCATCTACTACCAGTATCGTTGCCATGAGTGTTTCCTTTTCTTCGAATCGCTGATCGTTTCCCGCCAGCCCCAGCGGCGCGTGGTCCGGGAATGGGGTTTAGGGGGTCGAGGTCGTTTCCAACCCCAAACTGCCGGTTAATCCCAGCAAGCGCGCGCCTTCCAAAACGGCCGGCGAGGGATCGCGCCATTTGGCGGACAGCCCCTGCGACCGGGCTTCGGACATGAAACCCAAAAACAGTTGCAAGGCTGCGGTGTGGATCTTTTGTATCGCCCGGCCGTCGATCTCTAGCGGTCCGGGGGTTTGCAAAGCGCTCAGCAGTTGCTGGTGCAACGCGCCGACGCTGGCGATATCGAGTTCCGATGGGCATTCGATGAGGTTCATCATTGAGCTCCTAAAATTCTTCCCATTCTTCGGACACGGCGGCGACGGCTTTTTTCTCGGCTGGCGCGGGTCGGGCGGCGGGGCGAGGCTTGGGTGCTGCCGGCTTAGCGGCGGTCGGACGCGGGTTTGCCGCCGGCACCGGGCGCAGCGCGGCGTGCGGCTTGGCCGGTGTCGGGGGAGCGGCGGGCGCGCCGGCGCTCGGGGCGAGGCCGTCGAGCTTGAAGAAGGCCATGAGGCGCTGGAGCTCCTGGGCCTGCTCGCCCATGGCTTGGCTGGCGGCGGCGGTCTCTTCCACCAGGGCGGCGTTTTGCTGGGTGGTCTGGTCCATTTGCAGGATGGCTTTGTTGACCTGCTCGATGCCCGAGGCTTGCTCCCGGCTGGCCGCCGCCATCTCGGCGACGATGTCGCTGACTTT
>JAEUPW010000137.1 GCA_016790045.1 Candidatus Competibacteraceae bacterium | reverse complement strand
GCCGTGTCCGGGGTCACGTCCGCCGTCATCGCGCCGCCGCCGGTCGCGGCGATGACGAAAGACCCCGCATCTTGCGGCTGCGAGGGCAGTTCGCGGACGCGCAGCGCGTCGATGCGGGCGAGCGGCGGCGGTTGGTACAAGTCGCTTAAAAAATCGTCTAGCGCCGCCGCCGAACCCTGAACTTCGATTTCCACGCCCGCGCCGTCGTTGCGGACGAAGCCGCTCAAACCGTGCCGCGCCGCCAGCCGGTAAACGAACGGGCGGAAGCCGACCCCTTGGACTTGGCCGCGTATCCGAATCGCCCGGCGCTGGAGTGCGGCCATGCCCGGCGCTGTCGATCTCGATGGCCTGCGGCGCGGGTCAGCCGCCACCGCGCGCCAGCCGTGCCCGCGCCGCCACCAGATCGGCCTCCAGACGGCTGACCTGTTGCGTCAAGGCGATGCGCTGTCCCCGCCGCACCCAATCCAGCCACGCCGCCATGCCATCGCCGGTGCGGGCGGACAGTTGCAGGATTTGCAGATCGGAATTGACCCGCCGCGCGTACTCCAGGCAGCGGGTCACGTCGAAATCGACATGGGGCAGCAAGTCGGTCTTGTTGAGCAGCATCAACCCGGAAGCGGCGAACATATTGGGATATTTCAGCGGCTTGTCTTCGCCTTCGGTCACCGACAGGATGACGACCTTGTGCGCCTCACCCAAATCGAAATCGGCCGGACAAACCAGATTGCCGACGTTTTCGATGAACAGCACGCCACCCTCCGGTAGCGGCAAGCGTTCCAGCGCATGGCCGACGCCATGGGCGTCCAAGTGGCAGCCTTTGCCGGTGTTGATCTGCACGGCCGGGGCGCCGGCGGCGATGATGCGCTCGGCGTCGTTGGCGGTCTGCTGGTCGCCGCCGATCACCGCGACCGGAAATTCCTCGCGCAACACTTGCACCGTGCGGGCCAGCAACGCGGTCTTGCCGGAACCGGGGCTGGAGACCAAGTTCAGGACAAAAACGCCGCGCGCCGCGAACAGCCGCCGGTTGCCGGCGGCAAATTCGGCGTTTTTCGCCAAAATGTCCTGTTCCAGACGGACTCGCCGCGTTTCGGCGGCGTGCTCGTGGCCGTGGTCATGGCCGTGGCCGTGCCCGTGTTCGTGAGGATGGTCGTGAGGATGGTCGTGAGAGTGGATGGCGAGTTCGCCTTCACCGCAACCGCAGGTAACGCACATTTACTCCACCTCCATCTCTTTGATCCGCATTTCGTTACCGCCAGTTAGCCGCCACTGATAGCCGCCGCACAGCGGACACGGATCGAAAAGTTGAGTGACTTCGACCGCTTGCGCGCAATCCAAGCACTGAGCGCGGCCGGGCAGGGTGATGATGTCCAGCTCCGCCGTGGCCGCGACCGTATCCTGACGCACGACCTCGAAAGCGAAACGCAGGGCATCCAGTTCGACATTCGCCAGCGCCCCGATTTCCAGCCACACCCGCCGGACCCGATTAAATCCTTGCTGGCGGGTTTGGGTGGCGATGGTTTCGATGATGCCTTCGCAGAGCGAGAACTCGTGCATCGGGGTGATCGGGATCATTCGTCGGACGCCTTCCCCGCCGCACGCGGGGAAGGTTGGGGAGGAGGGATCAGCCGGCCAGCAGCAACACGCCGCTGGCCGCGATGGCCGCGCCGCCCAGCCGCACCAGCCGCGCCGACGCGCCGCTGCGCGCCGCCAGCCCAATGCCGATGCCCGCGCCGTGCAACAGCGCGGTCGCCAGCATGAAGCCCGAGCTGTACCACAGCGCGCTGGATTCCGCCGCCATTTCCGCGCCGTGGGCGTAGCCGTGGAAAAGGGCGAACACGCCGACCAGCGTCATGCTCGCCGCCAGAGGCAGCCGCGAGGCCAGCGCGACCAGCACGCCCAGAATCAGGACCGAACCGGCGATGCCCGACTCGACCATCGGCAGCGGGATGCCGAACAGGCCGAACAGGCCGCCGACCGCCATCGTCAACACGAAAGTCAGCGGCACCCGCCACAGGGCGCGGCCACCCAATTGCGCCGCCCACAGGCCGACCGCCACCATCGCCAGAACGTGATCCAGTCCGCCGAGAGGGTGGCCGAACCCGGTCGCGAAATCCATGTGGGGCAGCCCCAAGGTATGCGCCTGAGCGGCGCCGCCCACCCCCAGCAGCCCCAAAGCAAGCAACCCGCATTTGCCGGACAGTACGTGCCGCATGAGCGATCTCCCAGACAGTTGTATGAAGGTTAATCGAAGGCGCATCAAGTATACCCTGATCGAGGATATGCTTTCGGTGCGACGCGAGCGCGGAACCGAGGATTTAATTTTTCAAGGTCGCCAAAAATGTGATGAGTTCGGCGCGTTCCCTGGGATTCGGCAAGCCGAGGATGGTTTTCTGGGTGCCCGGCAGGAATTGGTCGGGGTTGGCGAGATACCGATCCAAGTCTTCCTTGGTCCAGACCCCGCCCGCCGAGGCCAGCGCGGCGGAATAGCCATAGCCTTTCTCCCGCGCTTTCGGTGCTCCGACGATGCCCCACAGATTGGGTGCGACCCGCATCGGACCGCCCTTTTCCACGCTGTGACAGACCACGCACTGTCCGGCGGGTCCGTCCAAGCCCGCCGGCTTGGCCGCGTAGCGAAGCTCCTCTTCGGCCGAGGCTGGAGCCATCAGAGCGAACAGACCATCGGTGGGATCGATCACCCATACCGAAGCCACCAGGATCAGCAGGCCGGCACCGATTGCCAGGATCGGTTGAATCAGGTGCTTATGCACGATTTGTCCTCCTCCGGTCGTTCTTGAACTATAGTTGTGAAATAAGTATAGCCTTGAATTTCAGCTATATCCTGTGGTTCCAGCCAGATGGAATTCAGGGCCACCCCATAAAAGAAGGAGGGTGCGAATGGTGGAGCGACGTAGATCGGCGCCCGGCGCCAACTGTCTTGAGTGTCGATTGCACCACCGGAACGAATGGCGCGTGCTGGCCGAAGAGGAACTCAAACTCCTCGCCCAAAGCCGAAAATGCCGACAGTATCAGGCGGGCGAACCGATTTTCTCGGCGGGGGAACCGAGTCACGGCATCTATTGCGTGACTTCGGGAACGGTGGCGATCCGCAAGGTCGATGCCGAGGGCAACGCCGTGCTGGTGCAGCTCGGCTATCCGGGCGACACCTTGGGCTATCGGGGTTTGCTGCTCGGCGAAAAC
>JAEUPW010000091.1 GCA_016790045.1 Candidatus Competibacteraceae bacterium | reverse complement strand
AGCGCGGGCTTCGAGAACTTTGAGCCCGACGCCTGCTTGATCAACCGCTATCAGCCCGGCGCAAAGCTGTCGTTGCATCAGGACAAGGACGAACGCGATTTGACGCAACCCATCGTCTCAGTCTCGTTGGGCCTGCCGGCGACATTTCTGTTCGGGGGTCTGCTGCGAAAAGACAAACCCGCGCGCGTTCTCCTGACTCACGGCGATGTCGCGGTCTGGGGCGGGCCCGCCCGCTTGCGCTATCACGGCATCCTGCCGCTCAAGGCCGGCCACCACCCTGTGCTGGGCGAGCAGCGCATCAATCTGACGTTTCGCAAGGCGGCTTGATCGCGGCAATCGGCGAGCCCTGGCCGGCGTTCAACCTTCCCGCCCGCGCTCCAAGTCCAGGACCAGCTTCCATTGCGCGTCCGTCACCGGCATGACCGACAAACGGTTGCCCCGGCGCAACAGCGCGAAATCGGCCAAGGCTTCGCCGCGCGCTTTCAATTCGGACAAGGTAATCGGTCGGGCCAAACAGCGAATCGCCCGCACGTCGACCCGATACCAGCGGGGCCGCTCAGGCGAACTGCCAGGATCGTAATACGGGCTGTCAGGATCGAACGCGCTTTCATCGGGATAGCCGTCCCGCACCACCTCGACGATGCCGACGATAGCGGGATTGGCCGTGCCAGAATGATAAAAAAACGCTTGATCGCCCAGCCGTAAACCGTCGCGCAAGAAATTGCGCGCCTGATAGTTCCGCACCCCTTCCCAAGAAGTCGTCTGTCCCGGTGCGGCTAACAGATCGGCGATCCCAAACGCGGTGGGCTCGGATTTCAACAGCCAGTAACGCACCCTTTACTCGATCCGGTGACGCGCTTGACCGAACACCCGCAGATGTTGGTCTGTGGCGACCGCGTGCAAGGGCACATCCCAAGGTTCAAGCGGCAGGGGTTCAGGCGATTGCTGAAACTCGTAGCCCAGTCCCAACAGCCAGGGCCGGCGGCATTGATCGTCACCGTGGCGCAAAAAGGCAAAACTCCGGTCATAGAAACCGCCGCCCATCCCCAAACGGACGCCTGCGGCGTCAAAAGCCACTAACGGAAGCAACACCAGATCCAGAGCTTCGGGCGCCAACCACCGCGATTCGGGCACATCGGGCTCAGGGATGGCGAAGCGATTGCGGCGCAGCGGGCAACCGGGCCGATAAGGCGCGAAGCGAAGGCTGCGGGATGGCGCGTCGATCACGACGGGCAAATACACGTCCTTACCCTCCGCCCACGCCGCTTCCAGCAAAGGTTTCGGGTCCAGCTCGCCCTCGCGCGCCCAATACGCGGCGATCCGCGCCGCCGCGCCAAAGGGCGGCCAGTCCAGCACCCGCCGGGCGACCGCCAAAGCCGCCTCCTGGCGCTCGATCAAGGGCAAATTTCGCCGGGCGCTCCGCAGGCGCTGGCGTAAGCCGTCTCGATCCGTCATCGCGGGTTAGCGGGTTAGTGGGATCGGCGTCGCTGAAAAAATAAAGGCGACCGCAGTCGCCATGCTCGAAAAATTAAGGGGCGCTTTCCGCCTGTGCCGTCTCGGACCTTTGCCCTTGAACCGCGCGGCTCAAGTGGGGGAACAGAGCGTCGAATCAGGCTTCCCGCTACGAGGCGGACATGCTCACATCGCTGCTGACCGTCCTCCTGGGTAAAATTAACTAGGATCAAGGAGTACCCGGCCCATTACTCGAACACCGCAGAAAGCGCCCGAACCACAAATTCTGAGATACGCTAAAGATTATAACTCGACAGGTACGGATTTACCAATCACAGCGTCTATTTTTTGCACTATATCTTGCACATGGTAATTCACCAGCCTGTCTGTCTCATCTAGCTGACGGTGCTGGCGTAACAATTCGTGACTGATGTTCATGGCCGCCATCACCGCAACGGCGTCCAGGCTCAGCAACTTGCTGCTGCGGTCCCGCACCTCGCGCAACTTCTCGTCGAGATAGCGACCCGCCTCCAGCAAATCGTCCCGCTCGGCAACGGTGCAGGTAAAGCGATATTCGCCGCCGAGAAGCTGGATGGTGACGCCGATGGTTTCCTGGCTCATGGGGCTTGCTCCAAGCTCTTGAGGCGCACGACCATGGTCTCGATCCGCGAACGCGACAGTTCGTTCTTCTCGTACAATTGCTCGCACTTCGCCTGCAATTCCTGCCGCTGCTCGCGCAAGCTTTGATTTTCCAGAGACAAACGCTCGCAAAGCTGCACCAATTGCTCCACCCGCTCAGCCAGGATCGCCAAACCGCTCGCGGCCGTTTCGGTAACGCTATCCAGAGGATCGACCTCGGATGGCACGACAGTTTCGTAAAGATCATCGAGTTTCATGGTCATACTATAGAGCGGCTTTTCCGATCAGGTCAATTTTGCGCTGCTATCGAGCTTCGGGCGCGGAATGTTAGGATTGCCGCTGCGCGCCCGTTCCCGCTCTTGCGCCGTTGTGGAAACTGCCATGTCCGCCACCGATCACCAGCCGATCTTCGAGCGCCTGACCCGGCTACTCGATCCGCTCGATCCCGCCGAGTTGCACGGCCTGCTGTGCGGGCTGCTGTGCGCCGACCCCGGACTCAGCCACGAGCAATGGCTGGCTCACGCCAGCGAAGACTTGATCGAGGATCTCGACTTGCCCGAAGCCACCCGGAGCGTGCTGCTCAAACTGTTCGACTACGGCGAAGCGCAACTGAAAGATCCCGATGGAGCCGCGACGCCTTTGTTGCCGGACGATGAAACGCCCCTGCAGCAACGCACCCGGGCGCTGGCCGTGTGGTGCCAGGGGTTTTTGTATGGCCTCGGCCTCGGCGAAACAAGCGAGCGCGGCCGCTTCTCGCCGGAGAGCCAGGAATTTCTGCGCGACGCCACCGAAATTGCCCGAGTCGGCTTCGACGCCGACGAAGCCGACGAAGCCGACGAAATCGCCTACGCGGAAGTGGTCGAATACCTGCGCGTCGGCCTGCTGTTGATCCAGCAGGACCTGCGCTTCGCCGCGCCCGCCAAACCTTACCTGCACTAGCCCGCGATTCTCATGTTTGCCCGCACCATACCCGCCGCCGTTTTCGCCCGCCGCCGCCGCCGCCTGATGGCCCAGATGGGGCAGGACGCCATCGCCATCGTCCCGGCCGCCACCTGCGCCGCCCGCAATCGCGACGTCGATTATCCGTTTCGCCAAGATAGCGATTTTTATTATTTGACCGGCTTCCCGGAACCCGAAGCCATCGCGGTATTGGTTCCGGGCGGCGAGCGGGAATTCCTGCTGTTTTGCCGCGACCGAGACGTGCAGATGGAAATCTGGAACGGCCGCCGGGCCGGGCCTCAAGGGGCCGTCGAGCGCTATGGGGCCGACAGCGCCCAGCCCATCGGCGCCATCGACAAGCTGCTGCCCCCGCTGCTGGAAAATCGGGAACGGGTCTATTACGCCATCGGTTACAATGCGGCCTTCGACCAGCGGGTGATGGGCTGGATCAACCGGGTGCGCGCCAAGGCCCGGACCGGCGTTCGCGCCCCGACCACCTTCATCGCCCTGGAGCAACCGCTGCACCCCATGCGGTTGCGCAAGGACCCGGAAGAAATCGCGGTGATGCGCGAATCCGCCCGGATCGCCGCCGAAGCGCACCGCCGGGCGATGGCGGTTTGCCGGCCGGGGCTCATGGAGTACCAGCTCGAATCCGAAATCCTCAACACCTTTTTGCGCCACGGGGCGGGTTGGGCTTATCCGTCCATCGTCGGCGGCGGCGATAACGGTTGCATCCTGCATTACACCGAAAACAGCGCGGCGCTGGCCGATGGCGATCTGGTGTTGATCGACGCCGGCGCGGAACTGGACGGCTACGCCTCCGACATCACCCGCAGCTTTCCGGTCAACGGCCGCTTTTCCGGCGAGCAGCGCGCCGTCTACGAACTGGTGTTGGCCGCCCAAAAGGCCGCCATCGCCAAGGTGCGGCCGGGCGGCCACTTCAACGAACCGCACGAGGCCGCCGTCCGCGTCTTGACCGAAGGGTTGATCGAATTGGGACTGTTGCAGGGCGAGGCCGACGAGTTGATCGAAAGCGAAGGCTACAAACCGTTTTACATGCACCGCACCGGCCACTGGCTCGGCATGGACGTGCACGATGTCGGCGCTTACAAAACCGGCGACGAGTGGCGGGCATTCGAGCCGGGCATGGTCACCACGGTCGAACCGGGCCTTTACATCGCCGCCGGCAGCACCCGGATGGACGGTGCCTGGACGCGGCTCGGCGCGATGCTGGAAACCGAAGTGGACGCGCGCTGGCAGCGGATCGGCATTCGCATCGAGGATGACGTGCTGGTCACGGAGCGCGGCAACGAGGTGCTGAGCGCCGACGCCCCGAAAGCAATCGACGACATCGAAGCCTTGATGCGGGACGGACGATGATGGCAACGGATTACGACCTCCTGATCGTCGGCGGCGGCATGGTCGGCGCGAGTTTGGCCTGCGCGCTGGCGGGACCATCTTTGCGCATCGGCTTGATCGAAGCCGCGCCGTTTACCGCCAGCGCCCATCCCAGCTACGACGACCGCACCATCGCGCTATCGCAAGGCACCAAGCGCATTTTTCAAACCTTGGGGTTATGGGAAACGCTGGCGCCGACCGCCGAGCCCATCCGGCAAATCCACATCTCCGAACGCGGCGGCGTGGGTTTCGCCCATCTCGACAGCCGCGAGGAAGGGGTGGACGCGCTGGGTTATGTCGCCGAGGCGCGGATGATCGGCGCGGCGCTGCTGGCGAAATTGCCGGGTTTGAGCGGCGTCGAACTGCTGTGTCCCGCCCGGTTGGAGCAGGTAATCATCGAGCCCGACGCCGCCCGCGCCACCGTTCGCTTGGACGGCGATCGGACCGTCGAGCTGCGCTGCCAGTTGGTGGTGGCCGCCGACGGGGCGCGCTCGCCGGTGCGCGAACAGCTCGGGGTCGCGGCGCTGCGCTGGGAATACGGCCAGCAGGCGGTCATCGCCAATGTCACCCCCACCCTGCCCCACCGTCAGGTCGCCTACGAACGCTTTACCGAAGACGGGCCGATGGCGCTGTTGCCGATGACCGGCAACCGGTGCGCGGCGGTTTGTACGGTGAATGACCCTGACGTGGAGAAGGTGCTGGCCTTGGATGACGCCGGCTTCGTCGACCTGTTACACCGCCGGTTCGGCGACCGGCTGGGATCGTTCGCGCGGGTGGGTCGCCGCCAAGCGTATCCGTTGTTTTTGCTAAAATCCCGCGAGCACGCCCGCGCCCGCGCGGCCTTTATCGGCAACGCCGCCCATACCCTGCACCCCATCGCCGGCCAAGGCTTTAACCTCGGCATCCGCGACGTGGCGGCGCTGGCGGAGGTGATCGCGGATGCCCGGCGCGCGGGCCGGGATATCGGAGATATGGCGGTGCTCGATCGCTACGCGGGCTGGCGGCGCTGGGATCAGCGGCAAACCATCGCGTTTACCGACGCGCTGACCCGCCTGTTCGTCAATCCGCTGCCGCCGGTGCGCGCCGCGCGCAATTTGGGCTTGTTGGCTTTCGATTTTTTGCCGCCCTTAAAACATTGGTTCGCCCGGCAAAGCATGGGGTTGGACGGGCGTTTGCCGAAACTGGCGCGAGGGTTGCCGCTGACGGCGTGAATCGTCCTTAAATCCTTGATGAAGGAACAACCCGGCCCGATCACGCAACTGGCTCAACCGCAACACCGCAACCGCAGCGCGGTAAAACGGGATGTGGACGCTTTAGCCCGTTACGGTTTAGTCGATGTCGGATGCGATCCTTCACCCAAACGCGGCCAACGGGACAAAATTTATCCCCGAGCCGACCCCATGGGCTTGGAAGCTTTTATTGATTAGGTCTTGATCGCATGAACACGGATTACGATGTCATTATCGCCGGCGGCGGCATGGTCGGCTCGGCGTTGGCCTGCGCGCTCGGCGAGCGCGATTTGCGCATCGCGCTGCTCGAAGGCGCGCCGCTGGAGCGCGCCCGACCCACCGAAGCACTCGATTTGAGGGTTTCCGCCATCAGCCGCGCCTCGCAGCGCATTTTCGCGGCGCTGGGCGCTTGGGAGGGCATGACGGCTTGGCGGGTCAGCCCGTTTCGCGACATGCGGGTGTGGGATGCGGCGGGTTCCGGTCAAATCCATTTTGACAGCGCCGCCATCGGCGAACCGCTGCTGGGTTGGATCATCGAAAATCGCATCATCCAATATGCTTTGCTGGAACGCGCCCGCCAGTTGCCGGCGGTCGAGCTGTTCTGCCCGGCGGCGCTCGAAACCGCGCAAGCGTTAGCCGACAACCGCTGGCGGGTCCGGTTGAGCGACGGGCGCGAACTGACCGCCCGGCTGCTGGTCGGCGCGGATGGCGCGCAATCCAAGGTCCGGCAATGGGCCGGTATCGAAACCGGCGGCTGGAGCTACGATCAAAAAGGCGTGGTCGCCAACGTCCGCACCGCCGAACCCCATCAGGAAACCGCGTGGCAACGCTTCTTGCCGACCGGGCCTTTGGCGTTTCTGCCTTTGCACGACGGCCGCTGTTCCATCGTCTGGTCCACCTCGCCCGAACGGGCCGACGCGCTGCTGGCGATGGACGAACGCGATTTCGGCCAGACCTTGGGCGAAGCGTTCGACTGGCGGCTCGGCGCCATCGCGCAGGTCGGACCGCGCGCCGCGTTTCCCTTGCGCTTGCAGCACGCCCATCAGTACGTCAAGCCCGGTTTGGCCCTGATCGGCGACGCCGCGCACGTGGTGCACCCGCTGGCCGGCCAAGGCGTCAACCTGGGGTTGCTGGATGCGGCCACGCTCGCCGAAGTCATTCTGGATGCGCTCGCCGCCGGCCAGGAGATCGGCTCGTTCAAGGCGCTGCGCCGCTACGAGCGCTGGCGCAAGGGCGACAATTTGCTGATGCTCGGTGTGATGGACGGCTTCAAACGGCTGTTCGGCGCGTCCCTGCCACCGGTTCCGCTGATCCGCAACCTTGGCCTCGCGCTGACTGACGCCATGGGGCCGCTCAAGAATCGGATCGCCCGGCGGGCGATGGGCCTGGAAGGCGATTTGCCGCGTTTGGCGCGCGCGGTCTCATAACCGACGCATGGCCGATTATCCGCTCTGTCGCCTGGACGAATTGCCCGAAGGCCAAAGCAAAGGCGTTACCGTCCGGCCCGATGCCCGTTACGCCGACCTGCTGGTCGTCCGCACCGCCGAGGGCGTTTTCGCCTACCGCAACCGCTGTCCGCACACCGGCGCGCCGATGGAATGGGAGCCCGATCAGTTTCTCGATTACACCGGAACCGCCATTCAGTGCGGCATTCACGGCGCGCTGTTTCGCATCGACGACGGCTACTGCGTGTCCGGCCCGTGCGCCCGGCAATCTTTGCAGCGCATCGCCGTGATCGAGCGTGACGGTTGGCTGATCGCGCTCGAACCGCCGGAGCGAGCGCGTGACTGATTCCGCCGTCATTGCGGTCGAGGACTTGCGCAAACATTACGGCGCGGTGCGGGCCGTGGACGGGATCGGCTTCGCGGTCGCGCGCGGCTCGACCTGCGCGCTGCTGGGCGGCAACGGCGCCGGCAAAACCACCACCATCGCCATGCTGCTGGGCCTGCTGCTGCCGACCGGCGGCCGGATTCAAATTCTCGGCGAAGATATCCCGCGCCACCGCTACCGGGTGTTGCCGCGCATGAATTTCTCCTCGCCTTACATGGATTTGCCGCAGCGTTTGACGGTCAATGAAAACCTGACGGTCTACGCGCGCCTGTACGGCGTGCGCCGCATCCGCGAACGGCTGGAGAAGCTGGGCCAGGAGCTGGATATCGACGCTTTTTTCAAGCGCCCTTACGGCAGCCTGTCCGCCGGACAAAAAACCCGCGTCGCCTTGGCCAAGGCGCTGTTGAACGAACCGGAAATCCTGTTGCTCGACGAGCCGACCGCCTCGCTCGATCCCGACACCGCAGACCGGATGCGCTCGATCCTGACCGCATATCGCGACCGCAGCGGCGCGACCCTGCTGCTGGCGTCCCACAACATGAGCGAAGTCGAGCGCCTGTGCGATCAGGTGATCATGCTCCGAGCCGGCCGGATCGTCGCCGCCGGCGCACCGCGCGAACTGATCCACCGCTACGGGCGCAAGGATATGGAAGAAGTGTTTCTCGACATCGCGCGCGGTATCCGCGACGGCGAGGTTATGGCGTGATCGCCATTTCACCGCAGCGCATCGGCGCGCTGGCGCTGCGCTATCTCTACCTGCTGCGCAGCTCCTGGATTCGCATCGTCGAACTGGCCTATTGGCCGACGGTGCAGATGATCCTGTGGGGTTTTATCACCCAATATCTGGCCGGCCATAGCGCTGTGATCCATCAGGCCACCGGCCTGCTGCTGTCGGCCGTGCTGCTGTGGGACGTGCTGTTTCGCAGCCAGTTGGGCCTGTCGGTGGTGTTTTTCGAGGAAATGCATTCCCGCAATCTGGGCCAACTGTTTATCAGTCCGCTGCAACCGATCGAAATGATTCTCGCCTTGATGCTGGTCAGCCTGGCGCGGACCGTGATCGGCGTCGGCGTGGCGGCGCTGCTGGCGGTACCGTTTTACGGGTTCAACCTGTTTTATATCGGCTTGCCGCTGGCCGGTTTTTTTCTCAATCTGGTGCTGATGGGCTGGGCCATCGGCCTGATGGTGTCGGCGCTGGTGTTGCGCTTTGGCATGGGCGCGGAAAGCATCGCCTGGGCGGCGATTTTCGCCATCGCGCCGCTGTGCGGGATTTACTACCCCATCGCCACCCTGCCCCATTGGCTGCAACCGCTGTCGTGGTGGCTGCCGGCCAGCCATGTGTTCGAGGGGATGCGATCGGTGTTGCTGCACCAACTTTTCAGGGCGGATTATCTGCTGTACGCGCTGCTGTTAAACGCCGGCTACCTCGCGCTCGGGGTCAGCGTGTTTCTGGCCGCGATCCACAAGGCGCGGGAGCGCGGCTCGCTGTTACAATCCGGCGAATGAACGCGCCCTTGCGGCCACGCCGCTCTTCATTTTCCAGCAAAATTCCGGTTGCGGCGCGTCACGCTTTGCCGGGTCGCGCCGCCCTCGTTTTGCGTTTCAACTCTCCAAACGGTCCACAAAATGGTCGAACGCATGCTCGAACAACTGATTTTCGCCAGCCGTTGGCTGCTGGTGCCGATTTATCTGTCGCTAGCCGCCGTCTTGGTGCTCTTTGGCATCAAAGCCGTCCAGGAGACCATCCACCTGTTCGAGCAGGTGCTGGTGATGAGCGAAACCCAAATCGTGCTGGCCGGGCTGGCGCTGATCGATTTGGCGCTCATCGCCAACCTGCTGGTGATGGTGGTGCTGAGCAGTTACGAAACGTTTGTCTCGACCCTCGATTTGACACCAAGGCAGCGGAAGCCGTCCTGGTTGGGCCGGATGGACGCCGCCACGCTCAAGATTAAACTGGCCATTTCCATCGTGGCGATTTCCTCGATCCATTTGCTCAAGGCGTTCATGAACTTCGACGGCGGCGAGGAAAAACAACTGCTTTGGCTCATCATCGCCCATTTGGCTTTCGTGGTTTCGGCTTTGTTGCTGGCGCTGATCGATAAAATCGCATTTTCCCACCACCGTTCCCCGTTGGACCGGGCGCACGCCGCCGCTCCGCATCCGTGAATTACCTCGCGCACCTGTTTCTCGCCCGCCACAGCGATGAGGCCATGCTCGGCGCGCTGCTCGGCGATTTCGTCAAGGCCAGGCTGACGGGACGTTACAGCCCGGAGATCGAGGCGGAGATTTGGCTGCACCGCCGGATCGACGCCTACACCGACCGCCATCCGGTCGTCCAAGCCGCCAAACAGGCATTCTGCGGACCCCGCAGGCGCTATGCCGGCATCCTGCTCGACGTGTTTTACGATCATGTGCTGGCGACGCGCTGGTCAGCGTATAGCCTGTCGTCGATGGACCGTTTTATAGCGCATTTTTATTCGGTCCTGCGCGGGCATCGGGACATTTTGCCGGAGACTGTGCAAATTCTGAGCGAGAGGATGATCGAGCGCGATTGGCTGGGCTCTTACCGTTCTTTCTCCGGCGTGGAACGGGCCGTGCGCGGCATTTCCGCGCGGCTCTCGAAAAACGGTCATTTGCTGCGCGATGGGCTGAGCGATCTTCGAGAACACTATGCGCTGTTCCGCCAAGGGTTTGAAGAATTTTTCCCCGAACTTGCCGCATTCGCTCACGAGCAGCGCGCCGGCCGCATCGCTCTTGCTCGGCTCTGATGCGAGACGGGCATTGAACAGCCCTAACGTTTGATGGCGTCGGGGTCGGCTACGGGAGATGAGCCGGGCTGTTTGGCCGGGTTCTGCGCTGTCGGATCGGTTTGAGGCCGCGCCGCCGGGGCTTGCGACTCCGGCGGATCGGCCGGAGCGGCCGATGGGCGGGCCGCCCGCGCCGTCGGCGGGGCTGGCATGTCGATCCCGTGGACGCGCAACGCCTCCAAAATCTGGTTGTGAAGTTCGTGGGTCAAGGTCAAGCGATTCGCCAGATCGCGCACGAACACCCGCACTTCAAACTCCAGCGCGCTCGGGCCAAATTTCAAGAACAGCACGGCCGGCGCCGGCTCTCGCAGCACCAGAGGATGCGCCGTCGCCACCTCCAGCAACAGCTCGTGCACTTTTGACGGATCGCTGTCGTACGTCACGCCTACCGGAATCACCACCCGCGTCACCGAATCGTTGCGGGTCCAATTGATCAGCGTGCCGGTGATGAAGGTCTTGTTGGGCACGATGATTTCCTTGCGATCCCAATTCACCAGCGTGGTGGCCCGGATGTGGATGCGCGAAACGGTCCCGCTGTGATCGCCGAGGGTCACGGTATCGCCGACCCGCATCGGCCGCTCCAGCAGCAGGATCAGCCCGGAAATGAAGTTGGCGAAAATCTCTTGCATCCCGAACCCCAGCCCCACGCCCAAGGCGGCGACCAGCCACTGCACCTGGCTCCAGCGCACGCCGATGATATCCAGGGCGATCACTAGGCCGGTCGCGACGATCAGATAGCGGCAGATGGTGATGATCGCGCTGCGGTTGCCCGAATCCACCTGCAAACGCTGCAAAACCACCAGCTCCAGCACGCCCGGCAAATTGCGCGCCAGGAAACCGACCAACAGCAGCACGCCCCCCGCGACGACGATGCTGCCCAAGGTGATGTTGGTGACCTGCGCGCCCTCGGCGGTCTGCACGGTCTGCCGCCAGAGGGTGATTTCGTTGAGAATGGAAAAGGCCGGCACCAGTCCGGCCCAAATCTGCCACAAACCGAAACCGAGCCCCAGCAACACCAACAGATTCATCAGGCTGCGGGTTTGATCGCCGATGGTGTTCAAATCCAGATCGGGGATGTCGACCACGATGGGCGGGGCGTCACCGGAGGCGGGCGCGGCCTCCTTGTTGGCGCGGGCCGCCAGTTGCGCTTCGCGTTTGGCGAAAGCGCGCTGCAAGGCCAGCCGGCGCTGGCTGATGTTCATCCAGCGGATGAACAGGTTGACCGCCAGCACCATTCCCACCACCAGCCAGATGGTCATCGCCAAGCGCCCGCGCAATTGCAGGGCGGTGTAGTAATAGCCGGACAACGCCAGCAACGCCAACAAGACGTGCGCCCCCACGCTCAGGGGATACCACAGATACCGCAGCCACCACGCGGCCCCGCCGGCTTCCAGCCCCGCCAACAACGCCCGCCGCGGGTCCAGCACGCGCCACAGCAAAAACGCCAGCGCCAGAGCGCGGATGCAAAACACCGCCCTTCCCAGCGTTTCGCCGTGCAGCGCGTCGGGTTGCACTTCCAGCAACCGGACCAGCACCGTGCTGGGCAGACCGATCCACAAAAACCAGTTGAGATGGCGGCGCAACAACCGGCAACCGGCTTCGCTCCAGCCAAAATGGGCGATGGCGACGCCGCGCCGACGGCAGAGCTGGCGCAGGAACGTGATGTTCAAGGTCAGAAAAGCCCCGCTCATCAAACCCTGGGCCAAGCCCCGCGAGAAATCGGCGCCGGCGGGCGCGGCGCTCAACAACCAGGCCAGCCCCACCAGCAGCAGCGGCCAAGGCGCGGCCAACAACAAAGTGATCGCCAAGGCGCGCGCGGTCGACCAAAAGCTGTCGCGCCGCACGTCGCCGATGGCTTCTACCCGGTCGTCCAAATGCTGGATGAACGCGCGGCGATAGCGCAGCAAAAGCAGCAGCGCCAACGCGCCGGACAAGGTGATCAACAGCGGCTGCTGGAGCGCGCCGGCCGCCAGCGTCCGCCCGACTTCCCGCCATTGCGCGGGCGCGACCAGCCAATCGAGCGCTTCAGCCAATCCTTGTCGCCAGCGGGCGTCCAGCGGCGGGCTGCTGCGAATCCACAGCAGATAGCGATCCAGCAGCTCGCCATACAGTTCGGCCTGATCGCTCAGTTTGCGCTGCGATTCATCCCGCGCCACCATGCCCGCGATGTAATCGGCGTAACTGCCGCCCAGCTTTTCCAAAAGCTGCTGGCGCTCGGCCAGCAGCGGGCGCAACTCGTCGAGCACCGTCTGCCGCTGCGCCGCCGACCAGCCGGGGTCGAACTGGACCGACAGCTCCTGAAGGCTCTCGTCGAGCGCGCGGGCGCGCCGCAGCCGCTCTTCGATCCGGTATTGCTCCAACCGCGCCTGGATGATGCCGTGCTGGCGCTCCTCGGCGTTTTGCCGATACAGGCGGACATCCGGCAAGTTGCGCCGCTCTTCCAGCAAAATCGGTCCGATGGCGTCGCTGAAGCCGGCGATGGCGAGTTGCTGGCGGATGCCTTGCATCCGTCCGGTCAATTGGGCGAGACGCTCGCTGTCGCGCGCCTGGCGGGCGTTGCTGTCGTCGCTTTGCTGGACCAGCTCGGCCAACTGCCGGCTCAACGCGGCGTTGAGCGCGGCGGCGTCCCGCACCACCTGGGGCTTGGCGGCGACTTCCTGGGCGGTCTGGTCGGCCTGCTGCACCACCTCGGCCGCTTCGTCGCGGCGGCGGGCGTTCACCAGATCCTGCAACTGCCGGGCTTGAAGTTGGGTTTGAGCGACGGCGCGCGCCGCCACCGCTCGTTGGGCGTTCAACAAAGCGAGCCGGTTGTCGTAGCTGAGCTGTTCCTGTTCGAGCAGGTCGATTTGCCGGTCCGTCGCTTGCCGTTGGCTGACCAGCGCCAGCCGGCGCGCCTGATCCAGCAGCGTGGCCGACGGCGCGGCTTGCAGGCCGCTTTCCAGATCCAAGGTCTTCTGTTTCAGTTCCGCCAGTTCGCCTTCGATGTTCTTGGGGCGGGCTTGCTGCGCGGCGAGCTGCTGGTCCAGTTCCGTCAAGCGCCTCTCGGCTTCAGCCGCCTGGATTTGCGCTTGCGACAACTGGCGGGAAAGTTCCTCCGCGCCGAGCTTCGGCGAGGGTTCGGGCGGCAACTTGTCGCTCAAACTCTGTTGCAGGCGGGCGATTTCCGCCGGAGCGCCTTGCTGCTGGCGCCGGTAGCTCTCGGCGGCGCTGGCGCGGTTTTTCGCCGCCTCAAGCTGGCTCAGGGCCTGTTGATAAAATTCTTGGATCTGTTTGCGCTCGGTTTCCGGCACGCTGGCATTCGCGGCCAGGGCGGCCACTTTCGCTTGCAATTCCTCGACCGTCGGCGCGCCCGGCGGCGCAACCGTGACCGGCGCGGCCAGCGCGCGCGGAGCGGGCGCGGCCAAGGCCAGTTGCAGACCGAAGCAAAGCAGAACCAGCGGAGCGATGCGGCGCAGGACGTGAAATTTCATCGGGGAAAACGTCGCCAAGGGGAGAAAATATTTACAACTCAATGATTTTTATAAAAAATGAACCACTCTCCAATAGCAGCCTAGCGGATTCAAGACCCGGAGACAAGCCTTGTCCGCCCGCGAGCCCCATCCGGGCAAACGCTCTGATTTCGCAACCGCGTTCGAGCTTGTCGACCCGCTCGTCCGCAGCCAGAACGCTATCGACCGCTACGCGCGCCGGCCCAAGACCGGATTGCGGCTGAAGCCGCATGACCGCCCGCCGGCTCTGGCGTTATAATTCTTGGTCCCACAACGTTAAAAGGAAGCCATAAGACCATGATACGACGGGAATTTTTAACAGGGCTGCTCGGATTGGCGGCATCGGGAGCGCTGTCGGCCCGCTGGGCGGGAGCCGCAGCCTCCGACGAACAGACCACGGCTCAAGCCGAAGCGCAGCCGTTTGGCAGAGCGTGGCTGCGCGAAACCGCGCAACAGCTCGCGCGAGAACCCTATCGGGAACCCGTCGACGCCCGACCGCCCTGGTTGGCCGCGATGAGTTGGGACGACTACCAAGCCCTCAACAACTTCCGCGTCGACCGCTCGCTGTGGGCGGGCGGCGAATTGCCCTTCCAGGCGCGCTTCTTCCATTTGGGCCTGTATTTTCACCACCCGGTGAAGCTTTACGAAGTCGCCGACGGCAGCGCGCGGCCGATCCATTTTTCGCCGCAGATGTACCGCTACGGCCCACGGGTCAAGGATAAAATTCCGGAGCAAATCGGCGATCTCGGCTTCGCCGGCTTCCGGGTCAACAGCCGCGCCGACTGGGATCGGGACATGTTTTCCTTCCTCGGGGCCAGCTATTTTCGCGCCGTCGGCGCGAGCAAGCAGTACGGTCTGTCGGCGCGCGGCTTGGCCATCGACACGGCCATGGAGCAGCGGCCCGAGGAATTTCCGGCTTTCCGCGCCTTTTGGCTGGAGCGTCCGGCGGCGGACGCCACGGCGCTGGTGATTCACGCCCTGCTCGATAGCCCCAGCGCCACCGGCGCTTATCACTTCGCCGTCACCCCCGGCGATGTCACGGTGATGGAGGTCGAATGCCATCTGTTCCCGCGCCGGCCCATCGAGCGCCTGGGGATCGCGCCGATGACCTCGATGTTTCAGTGCGGGGAAAACGACCGCCGCATCGCCGACGACTATCGCCCGGAAATTCACGATTCCGACGGTTTGGCGCTGTGGAGCGGAACCGGCGAATGGATTTGGCGGCCGATTCTCAATCCCCACTATATTCGGGTCAACTCCTTTACCGAGGACAGTCCGCGCGGCTTCGGCCTGTTGCAGCGAGACCGCAATTTTGAAAACTATCAAGATGATGGCGCGTTCTACAACAAACGCCCGTCGCTGTGGGTGGAACCGCTCGGCCGCTGGGGGCGCGGCATGGTCCAACTGATCGAACTGCCGACCGCCGACGAAACGCTCGACAATATCGTGGCGTTCTGGAATCCGGCCGAACCCGCCCAGCCGGGCAAGGAAATCAGCTTCAGCTACCGGTTGCATTGGGGCGAGCAACCGCCGGCGCGGCCGACGGTCGCCGAAGTGATCGCCACCCGCCTCGGCCTGGGGGGGATGCCCGGCCTGCGGCCCAAGACGCCGATGCGCAAATTCGTGCTGGATTTTCGGGGCGGCGCGCTGGCCCAATTGCCCGAAACCGCCAAGGTGGACGCGGTGGTCGCCGCATCGCGCGGCGAAATCCGGGATGTGGTGGCGCTGCGGCTCAAGGAATCGGATGTCTGGCGCTGCCATTTCGACCTGGAGGCCAGCGGCAGCGAGCCGGTCGATCTGCGCTGTTTTCTGCGCGATGCCAGCGGGGCGCTCAGCGAAACCTGGCTCTACCAGTGGTCGCCGCCCCCGCCGCAGCACTGACCGCCCGACGCTCGCCCGTCGCCCCTCGCGGCAAGACCTGCGCCCCGCCTGCGCCGATCGCGCAAAATCGCGGGCGGGGACGCATTGAGTTGTCGCCAATTCCGACCATACTCGTAAGACGCGAATCGCATTTTAATGACAAGCCATCCCGGTCGGGCCGCACAGGCTGGTCGGCGCGCATGAGTCGAGCTTATGGTCTTTCGCTTGCTGCAAACTCTTTTTTCGGAAAACGTCAAACCGGCGGGCAAATTCGAGCCCAATCTGATTCGGGCGGCGGTCGAACGGGTGGTGGACGGCACCGACCCCCGGCTGCGCATGGCCCGCCAGTATCGAAAGAAGCTCGGGCCTGCCGTCGAGCGCGCCATCGAATACGTGATCGAGCTGGTAGATGCGCTGCCGCCACCGGCCGAAATCGGCGGCGGCCGTTTCACCGGCGATCCCCGGCTGCGCGCGCTGTTCGTCTCCTCGCAACAGGTGCAGGAAATTCTGAGTTTCGGCAAGGAATTGCATCACTACCGCCGGCGTATCAGCGGCAAGCTGCCGAGCGATTTATACGCCTTGCTGCGGACCGAACGCATCGAAAAAACCGTCCTCGGTGTCGCCTTGGAGGGCAACATCATCCGCCGGGATGTCCCGCAAATCACCGTCAACTTCCACAGCCATCGGGTCACCTTCCCGACCGGCAGCGAGACCAAAACCCGGCGCGAGGTCAAGAAACGGGCCTTCGATTATTTGATCGAAACGGCCCTGAAACGCCTGGTTTCGGTCCGCACCCAGAAACAGCAGCTCGAACAGCAGCAGCGGCTGCTGCTCCAGAGAAAAACCAAGCTGCTCAAAGGCAAGAGCATCGGCCTGGAGCCGCTCCTGGACTCTCCAGCCGCCGATGTCACCCCCGCCGCCATCGACCGGCAACTCCGGGAAGTCGAGGCCGAACTGGGCCGGCTGCGCGCCGACTCGGCGACGCTGGACGACCATCTGGCCAAGGTGGTGGCGACCTTGCGCGAACCGGAAAAATACCTGCGGCTGGACCGGGTGTCGATGACGCTGGACCACATGAACATCAAGACCGATCAGAGCGCGTCCGCCAACGCCAGCACCCTGATCTTCGACGATATTTTGCTGGGCAAGAACCGCCGGATCACCACGCTGTTAATCCGTTTTCCCAGCAGCGAACTGCTGCCGGAACGCGATTTCTTCGAAGAAGCCAACAAGATGCTCTACGCGGGCGGCCAACCCCGGCTGACCACGATTTGAGCTAGCCCGACGCCAGCCGGTGGGCGTGGCGGGTGGTTTCCGGCAAGCGGTAGCGGGTGCAGCACGCCATGACGTAGCGGATGGCGCTCTCCAAACTGATGCGATGGCCCAAGGACACATAGAGCGGCTTGACGCCGGGTCGGGTCCGCAGCGCCGCGCCGACGATGTCGTTGCCGGCGCGCAGCGGCGTCCAGGCCCCGCGCTGGTCCGGCGGCTCCTGAAAAGCCCCGTACAGCCGCGTCTTGGCCACGCCGATGCTGGGCAGGTCCACCAGCAAACCCAAATGGCTGGCGATGCCCAGGCGACGCGGATGGGCGATGCCCTGACCGTCGCACAACAGCAAATCCGGCGGCTGCGACAGTTGCGCCAGCGCGTCCAGCACCGCCGGCAATTCGCGAAACGACAGCAGGCCGGGGATGTAGGGAAATTCGGTCGGGCGGCGGGCGATGGCGGTTTCCAGCACCGTCAGCTCGGGGTAGCGCAACACCGCCACCGCCGCGCGGGCGACGGCCCCGCTGGCCTCGAAACCGACATCGACCCCCGCCACCCGCCGCACCGGCACCAGCCTATCGCTCGCTTCCACCTGCCCGCACAGTTCCCGCTGCAAGGCCACCGCTTCGGCGGAGCCAAGATTCCAGGGGTGAGCGAGCGCGGCTTTCAAGGCGGCTTAAAGCTGATCCCAGCGCCGCCGCCGCTGCCAGGACAGCCGGGGAATCAACAGCCCCATCAGCAAACCGCCCAGCGCGACGCCGCCGCCGGCGAGAAACCAGTTGCGGGCGGCTTGATTGCGCAGGCTCTCGTTCTCCAACTGAAATTGGCGCTGCTGCTCGCGCGCCGCCGTCACCGCCTGTTGCATTTCGCGGTTGTCCTGCTCGATGGCCAGGGTTTGCGAGGCGCTCTTGCGCACCGCCGCCAAATCCGCGCTACAGCGGTTGAGGCTATCGCGAGTCGCGTTCAGCGCCTTGGCGTCTTCCCGGAGGGTGCGGGTTTCGTTTTCGAAGCCCGCGACGCGCGCCTCGAGCTGCGCGACGCGCTCGCGCGGGATGGGTTGATCCATCAGATAGCGGCTCAAAATCCAGCCGACCACCCCTTCGGGCGTTCGGACCCGGCTGTAACCCTTGCCGTCGGATTCCAACACTTCCAGCGGCGTTCCCCCCGGCACCATTTTGGCGATCCTGAATTCCAGGGAAGGGCCTTTTTGAATCGGCACCGGCAAGGCGTCGGTCGCATAGCGCGTTTCCGCTTGGGCGAATGGGGCTTGGGCGGCGAACGCCCATGGCAGCAACCAGAACAGCCGACGTTTCACGGACGATCTCCGTCAAAGGGACGGCGGAAAAACGGCGGGCCGGAAACGCCGAGCACCCGCGCCAGAACGGTTCGTAAAATGAACATTGATGTTGCCTTTAGGAAAGGATTTTGATGGGTGGCAGCCGTGCTATATTTCTGTTAATCCCATAAATATTATATTTATCAGTTTCTTATAAAGAAAATCGGGGTCGGGGCAAATCGGTCTCGCCCGCTGACCACTTGGACGCCGCGCTGGAAACGCGGCCAGCGCGAGAATAACCGGCCGAGCGGGGCGGCTTCAAGCGCGAGCGCGGGTGGGTATCCCGCAACCGCCCGGATGCGCCGATCGGAAAAACGGGCGCGTTTTCTCCCCAATCGGTCGCGGCGCGCGAGACATCGGGGCGGCTTCACCCTAAAATAGCGGCCCTTTCGGTCATTCCGATTACGACAGGAACCCTGATGCGGCAACTCAAACTCGGTATTCCCAAGGGCAGTCTGGAAACGTCCACCCTCGCGCTGTTCGCGCAGGCCGGCTGGACCATCAGCCCGCACAGCCGCAACTACTTCCCGACCATCAACGATCCCGAGATCGGCTGCGCCCTGGTGCGCTCGCAGGAAATGGCCCCTTATGTCGCCAACGGCACGCTCGACGCCGGCTTGACCGGGCTGGATTGGATTTTGGAAACCGAGGCCGATGTGGTGGAAATCGCCGAGCTGAGCTATTCCAAAAGCTCCGATCAACCCGCCCGCTGGGTGCTGATCGTCAGCGGCAATTCCCCGATTCAGTCGCCGGAAGACCTGAACGGCAAGCGCATCGCCACCGAACTGGTCGGCTTCACCAAGCGCTATCTGGCCGAGCGCGGCATCCGGGCGGAGGTCGAGTTTTCCTGGGGCGCGACCGAAGCCAAGGTGGTCGAGGGCTTGGTGGACGCGGCGGTGGAAATCACCGAAACCGGCAGCACCATCCGCGCTCACGGCCTGCGCATCGTCTGCGATCTTTTGCACACCACCACCCGGCTGATCGCCAATCGCGCCGCGCTGGCCGATCCGTGGAAAAAAGCCAAGATCGAGCAGATCGCGCTCTTGGCCCGCGCCGCGCTGGCCGCCCGCAATAAAGTCGCCTTGAAAATGAACGTCCCGGCGGCGCAGTTGGAGCAGGTGGTCGGGCTGCTGCCCAGCCTGCACGCGCCGACCGTCAGCCACCTTTACGACCGCGACTGGCTGGCGCTGGAAACCGTGGTGGACAGCGCCCAAGTGCGCGATTTGATTCCCCGCCTCATCGCCGGCGGCGCGCAAGGCATCCTCGAATACGATTTGAAGAAGATCGTCTGATCCGCCATGGCGCAAAGCGGGTCGATGCGGCGCGCGGCGGCCGGGCTCCACGCTCATAAACGCCCGGTCGAATCGATCCTTGCGGGAGGCGACGCGCTCATTCCACCTCCGCCCGCACCGGGCGCGAGCGCGCTTCCCGATACGGCAGCCGCGCCTGACACCGATGAATTCCTGGCTGCAAGGGTCAAAGCGGCGGTTTGGCCGCGCCCGCGACACCAGAGGGCGCGTCGGCCACAAATCGACCGATCCGGGAAACCGGACCCCTGTTCGAAATTTACACTGGCCGCCGCCCCAAAAACCGAGCCGTCATCAAGTGTATATGACGCAGGCCCATTCGCGTTCGCAATTCAAAGCGCTATCGGGCATCATCAATTTTTCCGTCGCCCAAATTGAAGAGACGCATTGTCGGCGTTACCCCAAAATCGCTAAACTCTTCGCTATCCTTTAATCCTATCCCGCTTCCGGCCCTGGCGTCGGATTTGCACTTCTCCCAACCCGGTTCGCCCCACGGAGCCCTGCATGGCCTTGGAACGTACGCTATCCATCATCAAGCCCGGTGCCGTCCGCCGAAACATCATCGGCCAGATCATCAGCCGCTTCGAGAGTTCTGGCCTACGGATCGCCGCCGCTCGGATGGTCCGGTTGGATCGGGAGCAGGCCGAGCGGTTTTACGCCGTCCATCGCGAGCGCCCATTCTATCCCGAACTGATCGCCTACATGACCGAAGGCCCCATCCTGGTCATGGTTTTGGAAGGCGAAGACGCCATCGTCAAAAATCGCGCGATCATGGGTTCCACCGATCCCCAAAAAGCCACGCCCGGCACGATTCGCTTCGACCTGGGCAAAAACACTACGCGCAATACCGTGCACGGCTCCGATGCCCCGGAAACCGCCGCAGTTGAAATCGCCTTCTTCTTCAAACCCGACGAGATTTGCGGGCGCTATGCGTGAGCCGACCGCCGCCCCCGCCTCGCCGGCGGCGGATGGCAAGATCAATCTGCTCGATCTGGATCGCCGCGATCTGGAGGCGTTTTGCGTTTCGCTCGGGGAAAAGCCGTTTCGCGCCGCGCAAATCATGAAGTGGATTTATCACGAGCGCGTCACCGACTTCGCCGCCATGAGCAACTTGAGCAAGGGGCTGCGCGAGCGCCTCGCGGCGTGCGCCGAGATCCGCCCGCCCGAGCTGGCGCTCGATCAGGGCTCGCGAGACGGTTCGCACAAATGGCTGGTCCGGCTGGATGGCGGAAATTGCATCGAAACGGTGTTCATCCCCGAACCGGATCGCGGTACGCTATGCGTGTCCTCGCAAATCGGCTGCGCGCTGGCCTGCTCGTTTTGCGCCACCGCCCGCCAGGGTTTCAACCGCAACCTGACGGTCGCCGAAATTATCGGCCAGGTCTGGCGAGCCAGCGAATCCTTGGGCGAGGCCCGCAACGGCAACCGCGCCATCACCAATATCGTGTTGATGGGCATGGGCGAACCGCTACTGAATTTCGACAACGTGGTCAAAGCGACCGATCTGATGCAAGACGATCTCGGCTTCGGCATTTCCAAGCGCCGCGTCACCCTGAGCACCGCCGGGGTGGTTCCGGCCTTGTATCGGTTGAGGGAGGTCTCGGAAGTCAGCCTGGCGGTGTCCCTGCACGCCCCCGACGACGAACTGCGGAATCGGCTGGTGCCGTTGAACCGCAAGTACCCGATCGCCGAACTGCTGGCCGCGTGCCGCCATTACATCGCCGGGCGGCCGCACCGCCGCATCACCTGGGAATACGTGCTGCTGGAGGGCGTCAACGATTCGGAGGCGCACGCGCACGCGCTGGCGGCGCTGATCAAAACCATCCCCTCCAAGGTCAACCTGATCCCGTTCAACCCGTTTCCGGACGCGGGTTACCGCCGCTCCGGCCCGGCTGCCATCGCCCGCTTCCAGGCGATTTTGATGGCGCACGGCTTGACCGCCATCACCCGCAAGACGCGCGGGGACGACATCGCCGCCGCCTGCGGCCAACTGGCCGGGCGGGTCCAAGCGCGCGGCCGCCGGCAGCGGCCGCTGCGGCTGGCCAGTTGAGGGCGCCCGAGCCATGCGGCTAGCCACCCGATCGACCGTGTTGCTCCTGAGCCTGTGGCTGGGCGCATGCGCCACCACCAAGGACGAAGAATTCAAGGAAAACGTCGCCGAAACCAATTTCAAGCTGGGGATCGGCTACATGCAGTCCGGCCGGCTTGATGTCGCCACCGAAAAACTGATCAAGGCGGTCCAGTACAACGAAAATTATCCGGAAGCGCACAACGCGCTGGGCGTGCTCTACGAGGAACTGCGCGAATACGGCCCGGCCGAAACCCATTTCAAGCGCGCGATCGAGCTGAAATCCGACTACATGCTGGCGAAACTCAATTACGCGCGCCTCATTTGCACGCGCGACCCGGCCCGCGCCGCCGAAGCCGAAAGCCAGTTCCTGAAAGTCGCCGAGGACCCGGCCAACGCGGGGGCCACCGCCGCCGACGCCAACGCCGGCCTGGGCTTGTGCGCCCGCAAGCGCGGCGATGCGGCCCAGGCCGAAACCTTGTTGCGCAAGGCGCTGGAGCAAAACCCCAACAATGCCGTCGCGCTTTATGAGCTTGCCGACTTGAGCCAAACTCAGGGCAAGACCTTGCAGGGACGCGCTTTCCTGCAACGCTACCACAGCCAGACTCGCCCTTCTCCGCAGAGCCTCTGGCTGGGCTTCACCATGGAGGCCGCCGCGGGCGGCGACCCGCAATTGCGGCGGGATTACGCTTCGGTGCTATCGTCACAATTCCCGAACTCCGAAGAAGCGCAGCGGCTGCGCACCGATCAACAGCACCCTTAAAAAACAGTCACTATCAGCCTTAAAAGATCGCGATGACCACACTCAAGACGCTCACGCCCGATCCGACCTCACCGACCGAACCCACCGCTGGCGGCGCCGAATCGCTGGGCGCTTGGCTGGCGCAGGTCCGGAACAGCTTCAACGCCGAGCAGCGCGAAGTCGCCCGCCACCTCGGCCTGAACGCCGCCATCATCGAAGCCCTCGAAAGCGATCATTTCGAGCGGCTGGGCGCTCCGGTCTTCGTCCGGGGCTATCTCAGCCGTTACGCCCGCCTGTTGAATCTGCCCGAACAAGCTGTGCTGGAACGCTATCGCCGCCAGGCCGATGTCGTGCACCAGGAGCCGCCGCCGCTCAAGGTGATGCACCCGATGCGGCGGCAAACGCGGGTCCGGGACCTGCGCGGCGTGTTTTATCTGATGGTGGTCGTGGCCATCGCCTGGGCCGCCATCCAGAATCTCGAATCGCTCGATCCCACCCGGTTGTTCGCGCGGTGGTCGGGGGATGGGCCGAGCGCGGCCTCCACGACCGACGCCGACAGCGCGCCCGGCGGTGCGATCAGCCAGACTCAGTACCCCTTCCAGCAAGCCCCATCGGAGCCGACGGCCGCCGCGCCCGTTTCCGCGCCCGCGCCGAGAGCCAGCGAGCCGCCCGCCGCGACCGTTTCCGCGCCCGCGCCGAGAGCCAGCGAGCCGCCGCCGGTCGCGGCCGCTCCCGCCGAGCCCGCGCCGCCCGCCGCCAGCCCCGTGTCCCCCGCCCCCTCGGTCGCGGTTGCGCCGCCCGCGCTGACCCCCGCGCCGATCTCCACGACCGGGCTGACCGCCACCGTCGTTTCCGCGTCGCCGGGCGCGGCCCCGCCTTCGCTGGCCGCCGGTCCGGTCGCCGGCGAGGCGAAGCTGTTATTGGAATTCAGCAACGACTGCTGGGTCGAAGTCAAAGACGCCCAGGGCAACGTGCTGGTGAACGGCCTGATGAAAGCCGACAGCACCCGGACGCTTTCGGGCGCGGCGCCCTTTAAAGTCACGCTCGGCAACGCGCCCGCCACCCGGATCAAACTGGACGACCGCTTGGTCGATACCGATTTTTACGTGCCCCGGCGCGGCACGGTCAGCCGTTTCACCCTCGCGCGCGACCAACAATAGCGCTTCCCGACGCCGCCATCGCCCGGCCAAGGCGCTGGCGGCGTTCGTTTTATCGAGAAAACTGGATTTTCGGCATGGCAAACCCGTTCCAAGCCATTCGCGGGATGAACGATATCCTGCCCGCTGAATCGGCGCTGTGGCAGCGTCTGGAAGCGACCCTGCGCGAGACGCTCGCCGCTTACGGCTATCGGGAAATCCGTCTTCCCTTGGTCGAGAAAACCGAGCTGTTCGCCCGATCCATCGGCGAAGTGACCGATATCGTCGAAAAGGAGATGTACACCTTCGCCGACCGCAACGGCGATAGCCTCACCTTGCGGCCCGAAGGCACCGCCGGCTGCGTGCGCGCCTGCATCGAACACGGCCTGTTGCACCATCAAACCCAGCGTTTGTGGTACGCCGGGCCGATGTTCCGCTACGAGAAACCCCAGAAAGGCCGCTACCGCCAGTTTCACCAAGTCGGCGCGGAAGCCTACGGCATGGGCGGCCCGGACATCGACGCGGAACTGATCTGCCTCTCGGCCCGGCTGTGGCGGCGGCTCGGTCTGCGCGATGCCGTTTTGCAAATCAACTCGCTCGGCTCCAGCGCCGCCCGCGCCGCCTACCGCGAACGCTTGGTCGGCTATTTCGCCGCGCGGCGCGAGGCGCTCGACGAGGACAGCCAGCGCCGCCTCGCCACCAACCCCTTGCGGATTCTGGACAGCAAAAATCCGACGATGCGGGCGCTGATCGCGGAAGCGCCCTCGCTGCTCGATCATCTCGACGCGGAATCGCGAGCGCATTTCGAGCGGTTGCAAAGCCTGCTGGACGCGGCCGGCGTCGCCTACGAGATCAATCCGCGCCTGGTGCGCGGTTTGGATTATTACTGCAAGACCGTTTTTGAATGGGTCACCGACACGCTGGGGGCGCAAGGCACCATCTGCGCCGGCGGCCGCTACGATGGGCTGATCGAGCAGTTGGGCGGTCAACCCGTGTCGGGGGTCGGCTTTGCCGTGGGCCTGGAACGGTTGGTCGCCATGTTGGCCGCCGCCGGTCAGCCCAGCGCCGGAGCGCCGCCGCACGTTTACTTGATCGTGGCCGGCGATCCCGCCCAGCGCGCCGGCTTCGCACTGGCCGAGCGCCTGCGCGATGAGTTGCCGGATTTGCGCTTGCAAATGCACTGCGGCGGCGGCGGTTTCAAGGCGCAATTCCGCCGGGCCGATCACAGCGGCGCGCAAATCGCGCTCGTTTTGGGCGAAAACGAGGTCGCCGCCGGCGCTGTCGCCATCAAGCCGTTGCGCGAGACCGGCGAGCAACTGACCCTCCCGCAAAGCGAGGTCGCCGCCTACCTGCGGGCGGCCGCCCTGGAACGAACTCTAACCCCAAGCAACCCGGATTGAAGGGCTGAGGACACCGATCGATGGATCAATACACCGACGACGAACGAGTCGAGGACCTTAAAAAGTGGTGGAAGGAAAACGGTGCGAGCATCCTCGTCGGCATCGCGCTCGGCGTGGTGGCGATCTTCGGTTGGCAATACTGGAACACCTACCGCCACGGCAAGGCCGAACAAGCCTCGCAAGCCTACGATGCCTTCGTCGAAGCGGCGGAAAAACCTGACGCCGATCAAGCGCGCCAGCGCGGGCAGGCCCTGTTAAAGGACTTTCCGACATCCCCCTACGCCACGCTGACAGCGCTTCGATTGGCCAAACTGGCCGCGGATGGCGGCGATGCGCCCACCGCGATCCAGCATCTGGAATCGGTCATCGAAACCGCCAAGCTCGACGAGTTGAAAGACATCGCCCGCCTGCGTCTGGCGCGCGTGCTGTTCGGAGCGGGCCGGGTGGCCGATGCCGAACAGCCGCTCAACGCCATCAAAACGGCGAGCCTGAGCGCCGAACGCGAGGAGTTGCGCGGCGATCTGGCGTTGGCCGCCAACGATCCGGTCAAGGCCCGCAGCGCCTACGCCGCCGCGCTGGCGGCCAGCGGCGGCGGTTCGCTGCTGCAGCTCAAGCTCGACAGCTTGACGCCACCGTCGGCCGATTCGGTCGTGGCGGCTCCGCCCGCGCCGCCGCCGGCCGCGCAACCCGAGCCGGTCAAGAGCGAGCCGCAAGCCGCCGCGCCGGTTCAGCCCGACGCGGCGCCCGCGCCGCCGCCGGCCGCCGCGACCGCGCCCCAACAGGACAGCGCCGCACCCGTTGTCGGGGATCAGCCCGCCGCGCCCGAAGCGGCGCGGGCTTCGGCCGAACCGGCCGAACCGGCCATTCCCGCGCGAGCGGCCGAACCGGCGCGGGCGCTCGAACCCGCGCAACCCTCCGCGCCCGAAGCCGCTACCGCGCCCGCCGCGCCCGCTCCAGCGCCTAGCGCCACGGAACCGCCGCAGCCGAATCCCGCCGCCAGCGCGGCTCCCGCGCCGGCGTCCACCACAGGTCAATGATCATGATCCGTCGCGCATTCCTGCTTTCGTTACTGGCTTTGAGCGCCGGCTGTAGCTGGCTCGGCGGTTGGTTTGGCGGCTCCGACAACTCGGTCCCGCCCGCCGCTTTGAAGTCTGTCGCTTCGCCGGTCGGCATCCAACCACTGTGGGAAACCAAGGTGGGTTCAGGCGCGGAAAACCAGTTCATCCGCCTCGCGCCCGCGCTGGCGGACGGCAAACTGTACGCGGCCAGCTACGATGGCACGGTGGTCGCTCTCGACGCGCTCAGCGGCCAGCGTTTGTGGGAAGTCAACACCAAGCTGCCGATCTCGGGCGGCGTCGGCTTGAGCGACAACGGCCTGGTGCTGGCCGGCACCGACCAGGGCGAGGTGATCGCGCTGCGCCAGGACAATGGCCAGGAAGCGTGGCGGGCCGCCGTTTCCAGCGAAGTGTTGGCCCCGCCGCGCGCCGCCCGCGGCATCGTCGTGGCGCGCACCGGCGACGGCAAGTTTACCGGCCTGGACGCGCGCACCGGCGAACGGCGCTGGGTTTCGGCGCACGCCTTGCCCGCGCTCAGCCTGCGCGGCAATTCCCCGCCGGTGCTGGTCCAAAATCTGATCGTCGCCGGCCTGGAAACCGGAAAATTGCTGGTGCTGTCGCTCGATAAGGGCTTGCCGATGACCGAACGCACCATCGCGCCGCCGCAAGGCCGCACCGAAATCGAGCGCTTGATCGACATCGACTCCGAACCCAAAGTGTTCGGCGATGCCCTCTATCTGGTGGCCTATCGCGGCAGCGTCGCCGCGATCGACATGCGCAGCGGCAAACCGTTGTGGAATCGGGCGCTGTCCAGCTATGCCGGGCTCGACGTGGACGCCCGACAGGTCTATGTCAGCGACGACGCCGATTCGGTGCTGGCGCTGGACCGGCGCGACGGCGGCACGCTGTGGAAGCAAAGCGAGTTGAGCGGCCGCCGGCTGACCGCGCCCGCCGCCGGCGAAGATTATGTCGTGGTCGGCGACTTTGAGGGCTACTTGCACTGGTTGGATAAAAACGACGGCCGCATCGTCGGCCGGACTCGCGCCGCCGGCAAAGCCATCCTTTCCGCCCCCGTCGTCGCCGGCAACACCGTGTTCGTCTACGGCAAGAACGGCGCGCTGGCCGCGTTTCGCCCCGGAGGCTGAAGCCGGCGGCCCGCGACCATTCTGGCATTTGGCGGTCCTGCCCGTGTCCGGCCCGATCTTGCGCGTCGCCGTTCCTTCGCCGCTGTATCGGACCTTCGATTATCTCCCGCCGGACGCGCAAGACCCGAGCGCCCTAAAGCCCGGTGTCCGGGTGCGGGTTCCGTTCGGCCGACGCCAAGTCATCGGTTTTCTGCTCGAAACCGCCGACGAACCCGAAATTGCGCCGGATGCGCTGAAAAAAGCTTACGCGGTGCTCGACGCGGAACCGGTGCTGTCCGCCGACATTCTCGCGCTGATGGATTGGGCGCGGCGCTACTACCACCATCCGGCCGGCGAAGTGTTCGCCGCCGCCCTTCCGGTGTTGCTGCGTCAGGGCGAGGCGGCGACGGCGACGGTGAAACCGCCGCGCTGGCGCTTGACGGCCGCCGGCCAAGCCGCGCTGGAAGGCGCTCTTTTGCGGCGCGCGCCCGCGCAGCGGACCTTGCTCGAACAACTGGCGCGGCATCCCGACGGCGTCGGCACCGAAAGTTTGCGCGAGGTGGTCCGCGACAGCGCCGCGCTGTTGCGCTTGCTGCGCGAGAAAGGCTGGGTCGAAGCTCTCGCCCCGGAAATTCGGGATTCCGAAACGGCCCCGACCGTCGCCGGCGGCTCCCTGCCCATCTTGAACGACGCGCAAGCGACGGCGGTCGCGACGGTCGCGGCGGACTTGGACCACTTTGGCGTTTTTCTGCTGGAAGGCGTGACCGGCAGCGGCAAGACCGAAGTCTATCTGAGGCTGATCGAAGCGGTGCTGGCGCGCGGGCGCCAGGCGCTGGTGCTCGCCCCGGAAATCGGTCTGACCCCGCAACTGCTGGACCGCTTTCAGGAGCGGCTGCCGGGACCGCTGGCGGTGCTGCATTCCGGCCTGAACGACCGGGAGCGCTTGAACGCCTGGTTGCTGGCGCGCGACGGGATCGCCCGCGTGGTGGTCGGCACCCGCTCGGCGGTGTTCGCGCCGCTGCGCGCGCCGGGCCTCATCATCGTCGACGAGGAGCATGACACCTCGTTCAAGCAGCAGGAAGGCTTTCGCTATCACGCCCGCGATCTGGCGGTGATTCGCGGCCAAGGGCTCGGCGTTCCGGTGGTGTTGGGATCGGCCACCCCGGCGCTGGAGAGCCGCCACAACGCCCAGCGCGGCCGCTACCGGCTGTTGAACTTGCCGGAGCGGGTGGGCGGCGGCAGCGAGCCGCCGATCGACATTCTGGATTTGCGCCGCCAGCCGTTGACCGAAGGGCTGTCGCGCCCGCTGTTGGAGCGGATCGGCGCGCATCTGGCCCGCGACGAGCAGGTGCTGCTGTTTCTCAACCGGCGCGGTTACGCGCCGGTGCTGTTCTGCCACGAATGCGGCTGGCTCAGCCAGTGCCGGCATTGCGACGCCCGCATGACCCTGCACCTGCGCCACCATCGCCTGATTTGCCACCATTGCGGCGACCAGCGGCCGGTGGACGAGGCGTGTCCGCTGTGCGAAAGCGCCGACCTGCGCCCGCTCGGCCAAGGCACCGAACGCCTGGAAAACGTGCTGCGACGCGAATTTCC
Source organism: Candidatus Competibacteraceae bacterium (assembly GCA_016790045.1). Lineage (GTDB taxonomy): Bacteria > Pseudomonadota > Gammaproteobacteria > Competibacterales > Competibacteraceae > Competibacter_A. The sequence goes on along the minus strand of JAEUPW010000091.1, from coordinate 3,104 downwards.
GGACGCCGCCATCACCCGCATCGACCGCGACAGCACCCGCCGGCGCGGCAGCCTGGAAACGTTGCTGGCGGGGATTCGGGCCGGCGGTCGGCGCATTTTGATCGGCACCCAGATGCTGGCCAAAGGGCATCATTTTCCCGACGTGACCCTGGTCGGGATCGTGGACGCCGATCAGGGCCTTTACGGCATCGACTTTCGCGCCAGCGAGCGGATGGCGCAGTTGATCCTCCAGGTCGCCGGCCGCGCCGGGCGGGCCGACAAGCCGGGCGCGGTCATCATCCAAACCCACCAGCCCGACCATCCGCTGTTGCGCGTGCTGGTGACCCAAGGTTATCCGGCCTTCGTCGAAGCGGCCCTGAGCGAACGCCAAGCCGCGTTGCTGCCGCCTTTCGCCTGTCAGGCGCTGTTGCGGGCAGAGGCCGCCACCGCCGATCAAGCCACCGCGTTTCTACAGCTCGGGCTGGCGCTGGCGGAGCCCATCGCCGAGGGCGTGGAGCTGCTCGGACCGGCTCCCGCGCCGATGGAGCGCCGCGCCGGGCGCTATCGCGCGCAACTCTTGCTGCAAGCCCCGCAGCGCCAAACCCTCCATCGCTTTCTCGACCTTTGGACCCCGCGCTTGTGGGCGCAGCGGACCGACCGGCGCGTGCGCTGGTCGCTGGACGTCGACCCCATGGAACTGTACTGACGCCGATCCGGCAGCCGTCCGGTTCGGCTCCGGCGAACCGTCGCGCGCGATCGGGCACAAACGGAGGCCGCTCTTGCACCATTCTCCGGAGGCGTTTAAAACCATCGGAAAAATAACCAAATCGCATCACCTTTACTTGCCGGAGAATGCTACTAGACTTTGTGCGTGCATGTGCGTTTTGGCACGGCCCAGCAACCACTATAGGACGTGACGGGAACAGGAGATCCGAGCAACCGCCCCGGACTCCCGGCTCGCCAACCGCTCACCACCGGCGATCCGTTCGCGATCACACCACCCTCCACCCTTGTTCATGGAATCTCACAATGCAACAAGACTTGGTACATGCGATAAAAAGCAACCCCAAATACCACGCCCTGGTTTCGAGGCGCAAGTCGTTTGCCTGGCTCATGGCCGCGATCATGCTGATCATTTATTACGGCTTTATCTTGATCGTCGCCTTCAATAAGGAATTCCTGAGCCAATCGCTGTCCGGCGGCGTCACCACCGTCGGCATCCCCGTCGGCCTGGGCGTGATCATCAGCGCCTTCGTGCTGACCGGGATTTACGTCTTCCGCGCCAATTCCGAATTCGACCGGTTGACCCGCGAGATCAAGGAGGAAGTGTTATGAGATTTTGGAAAAACGCTTTCCTCGCGCTCTCGCTAAGCCTGGTCGCCGGCGCGGCGCTGGCCGCCGGCGACGTGGGCGAAGTCAAGAAGCAGGCGACCAACGTCACCGCCATCATCATGTTCTTGATTTTTGTGGCGGGGACTCTGGGCATCACCTACTGGGCGGCGCAACGCACCAAGACCGCCAAGGATTTCTACGCCGCCGGCGGCGGCATCACCGGCTTCCAAAACGGTTTGGCCATCGCCGGCGACTACATGTCGGCCGCCTCGTTCCTCGGCATTTCCGGCCTGGTGTTCATCAACGGCTACGACGGCCTGATCTACTCGGTGGGCTGGCTGGTCGGCTGGCCGATCATCATGTTCCTGATGGCCGAACAGCTCCGCAACCTCGGCAAGTACACCTACGCGGACGTGGTGTCCTACCGCTTCCAGCGGGTGCCGATGCGCACGCTGGCCGCCACCGGCTCGCTGGTGGTGGTGGTCCTGTATCTCATCGGCCAGATGGTCGGCGCGGGCAAGCTGATCCAGGTGCTGTTCGGCCTGGAGTACATCTATGCGGTGACTATCGTCGGCATCCTGATCATCATGTACGTGACCTTCGGCGGCATGTTGGCCACCACCTGGGTGCAGATCATCAAAGCCTGCCTGTTGCTGGGCGGCGCGACCATCATCGCCTTCGGCGCCCTCTACGTCGCCACCGGCGGTTCGATGAGCCCGGAGGCGCTGTTCCGGCGGGCCACCGAGATTCACACCAAGAAAGATGCCATCATGCGGCCCGGCGCGCTGGTCACCAGCCCGATCGAGGCGATTTCGCTGGGCCTGGCGCTGATGTTCGGTACCGCTGGCCTGCCGCATATCCTGATGCGGTTTTTCACCGTGCCCAACGCCACCGAAGCGCGCAAATCGGTGTTTTACGCCACCGGTTTCATCGGCTATTTCTACATTCTGACCTTCCTGATCGGCTTCGGCGCGATCGTGCTGCTGATGCCGGCCGATTCCGGCTTCATGGTGACCAACGCCAAGGGCGCGCTGGAACTCAAGGGCGGCCAGAACATGGCGGCGGTCAATTTGGCGCAAGCGGTCGGCGGCAACCTGCTGCTCGGCTTCATCTCGGCGGTGGCCTTCGCCACGATCCTGGCGGTGGTGTCCGGCCTGACCCTGGCCGGCGCGTCGGCGATTTCGCACGACCTCTACGCCAACGTGTTCGCCCACGGCAACGTCAACGAGCAGCAGGAAGTGCGGGTTTCCAAGATGGCCACCGTGGTGCTGGGCATCATCGCCATCCTGCTGGGCATCGCCTTCGAGCAACAGAACGTCGCCTACATGGTCGGCCTGACCTTCGCGGTGGCGGCCAGCGCCAACTTCCCGATTCTGATCATGTCGATCTTCTGGTCGAAGATGACCACCAAGGGCGCGCTGTTGGGCGGCTGGCTGGGTCTGGTCAGCTCCACTCTGTTCGTGATCCTGGGCCCCACGGTCTGGACCGACGTGCTCAAGTTGGGCGACCCGATCTTCCCGTTCAAGAATCCGGCGCTGTTTTCGATGGCGCTGGCCTTCATCGGCATCTGGCTCGGGTCGATCATGGACAACAGCGAAAACGCCCGGCAGGAACACGCCGCTTATGAAGCGCAGGACGTGCGCTGTCAGACCGGCATCGGGGCGGAAGGCGCGTCCAGCCACTGACCGGCTTCGAGCCGGCGGGAGGACGCCCGCGCAACCCACCGCTCGCCGGCTTCGAATCTGTTAAGATGATGCCCCCTTCGCGACTCACCGCAAGGGGGTTTTTCTTTT
>JAEUPW010000090.1 GCA_016790045.1 Candidatus Competibacteraceae bacterium | reverse complement strand
CGGCGCCGACCGGACGTTTTCGGCCGCGCATCCCGATCTGGTCAACCCGGTGCTGGCCGATGGCCTGAAGCACCGCGATTTGCTGGAGTTGCCGGGTGGCGCCGATCTGCTGGTGCCGCAGCTCATCAATCTGCTCGGCGGCGCCGCGCCGTGGCTGGTGGGGCTGCTGGCGCTGGCGGCGCTGGCGGCGATGGAATCCACCGCCTCCTGCTACATGGCGACCGCCGGCGGCCTGATCGCCCACGATCTGTTCCAGCGCTTTCTGTTGCCGAACGCCGACGACCATACCCTGAAGTTCGTCGGCCGCATGGGCGTGGTGGGGGTGGTGATGCTGGCGTTGCTGGTGGCCAGCGCTTCCGGCGAGGCGCTGGCGCTGCTGGGCGGTTTGGCGGTGTCTTACGGGTTGCAAATGCTGCCGGCGCTGGTGGGGGCGTGCTACTGGCCGTTCCTGACCCGGCGCGGGGTGACCGTCGGCCTGCTGGTGGGGTTGGCGGTGGTGACGCTGACCGAAACCGCGGGATCGCGCTGGCTCGGCGTCGAAGTCTGGGGCCGTTGGCCGCTGACTGTCCACGCCGCCGCCTGGGGTCTGTTGGCGAATTTCGCGGCGGCGATCGCGCTGTCGGCGCTCGCCCGCGACGATGACGGGCGCAAGGCGGAATCCCATCGCTGGCTGGCCGAGCAAACGGCGTTATCGCCGCGCAAGCGCCGTTGGATTCCACTCATCGCGATCTTGCTGCTGCTGTGGTTGTGGTTCGCCGCCGGACCGGGCGCCGTGCTCGGTAACAGCCTGTTCGGCGATCCCGACGATCCGACCACTTGGCGATTTGGCGTTCCTTCGATTTGGGTCTGGCAACTGGGCGGGTGGGCGGTCGGCGTCGGGCTGCTGGCGTCGCTGGCTTATTTTTTGGAGCTGGGCGCCGATACTGTTATCGACGCTGGGAAAATTGGACCCGAATACAGCCACGACAATTTAACGATCAACCGAGCAAACCAATCGAGACATCACGGCTGAATGGCATTCTCATGAAAATGCCGCAACAAAACGCGCCATGAATTCCAGAACAACAGCAATTTTGTCCGTCACGGTTGCATTCCTGGCGGTATTGCTGGCGATTCAGGCGCTGGATCGCTGGATCGTCTATCCCGCCTTCCAGAGATTGGAGCACGCGCAGGCGACCGAGGACAGCGCCCGCGCCAGCGCGGCGATCAGGGGCGAATTGCGGCAATTGAGGAACGAACTGGGAGACTGGGCCGAGCGGGACGATGCCTACGCTTTCGCCGACAGCCGCGATCCGGCGTTCGTCCGCTCCAATCTCGGCGATTGGCACGCGTTGGAAAAAAACTCGCGCTTGAACCTTTGCTTTATCTTCGACCGGAACGGTCGGGTTTTGTATGGCGGGGGCTACGATTCCGAGTTGGGTGGGGCTGTGACCTTGCGGGGATTCTCGGGCGAAAAGCCCGCTGTCTGGCCCCTGCTCCAATCGGCGCTGGAACAGGGACAAGCCGTCGATGGTGTGCTGCGCACCGAACACGGGTTGCTCCTGTTGGTCGCCAGCCCGATTTTGACGACTCAAGCTACCGGGCCGGCGCGCGGCGTGTTGGTGTTCGGCCGGTTTCTGGACGCGCCGTTGCTGAGAGGGTTGGCCGAACAAACCAAGGTGGCATTCGAGCTGTTCCCGGATCTGGACCCGCGCCTGTCGCCGGATGAGCGCGACTATCTGGCGACCCTGCGACCTGGCGAACCGCTGATGCGTCCGGGACCGGACGGGGCTTTGTTCGTGTACGAGATGCTGCCGGATATCGAGGCACGACCGGCTGCGCTGATCCGCACGCCGATCCGGCAGGATATTTCCACCACGGCGCGGAATACCGGCCGCGCCCTGATGGGCGCGCTCGGATTGGTGGCCTTGGCGCTGCTGCTCGGCGGGGCGTTTTTCGTCAACCGAACCCGGCGCGAGGCGAAAATGGCCGGCGCGGCGGCGGTTTGGGGAATCGCCGCGCTGACCGCTTTGATCGGGCTGACGCTGACCGCCGGCGTCTATGCGGAATTCCGCCAGCGCGCCCGGGAGTCGTTGGAGCGCCGCTTCCAACTGGTCGCGGCGGAGCGAAGCGGCATCGTCGTCGAGAAGTTCAGGGGAAATCTGCGCGATCTCGACGCCGTGCGCCGCTTGTTCATCGGCTCCGAGTTTGTCAGCCGGCAGGAATTCCACCGTTTTGTCGCCCCGATTCTCGAATATCGCGACTTTCGGGCTCTCGAATGGATTCCCAAGGTCCCTCGGGAACAGCGCGCGGAATTCGAGGCCGCCGCCCGCGAGGACGGTTTTGCCACGTTCCAGTTCACCGAGCCGAGTTTGGACGGGCGGCTCGTGCCCGCCGATGATCGCGAAGTGTATTTTCCGGTCTATTACCTGGAACCATACACCGGCAACGAAGCGGCCCTGGGTTTCAGTCCCGACTCGGTCCATCCGGCGCGGGG
>JAEUPW010000078.1 GCA_016790045.1 Candidatus Competibacteraceae bacterium | reverse complement strand
CCCCGATAGTGCAGCGCCATCAGCGTGATGTCGTCGAACTGCGGCGCATCGCCGGCGAAAATTTTCACCCGCGCGATGATGTTCTGAACCAATTCATCCACCTCGGCGGCGCTCGATTCCTCAAGCGCGGCGGTGAGGCCGTCGACGGCGAACGCGCGGTCTTGCCCGTCGATGGCTTCGGTCACCCCGTCGGTGTAGAACAGCAGCCGGTCGCCCGGCGCCAGCGCGATTTCGCGCGCCTCATAAGCCGCTTCGGCCAGGATGCCGAGCGCGATGCCATCGGTGTTTTCCAAAAAGCGCGCCTGGCCGCTGGCGGCGAGCAGCGCCGGCGGGTTATGCCCGCCGTTCGCGTAGACGAGGCGGCCGGTGGCGGGCTCGAACACGCCATAGAACACCGTGACGAACATCGCCGCGTCGTTCTCGGCGCTGAGCAGCTCGTTGGCGCGCGTCAAGCAAGCCGCCGGCTCCGGCACGATCGCGGCGGTGCTGCGCAGCGCGGTGCGCGCCACCGCCATGAACAGCGCCGCCGCCAGCCCCTTGTCGGAGACATCGGCGATGATCAGCGCCAGGCGGCCGTCGGGCAAGGCGAAGAAATCGTAAAAATCGCCGCCGACCTCGCGCGCCGTTTGCAGGCTGGCGGACAGGCTGAACGCGGAGGAGGCGGGGAAGGTTGAAGGCAGAATGGAGCGCTGGATGCAGGCCGCCATATCGAGCTCTTGCCGGAGCGCCAGCAATTGGCCGCGCGCTTCCTGGGCGCGCCGGAACACCTCCACCGTGCCGGCCAGACGGCCGATTTCATCGTCGCGCGGCGGATGGCGCACGGCGACCCCGGTATCGCCGCGCGCCAGCGCCTTGAGAACACCGATGATCGCGTTCAGCGGTTTGAACGAGCGCCGCATGTACCAGTACAGCGCGCTCAGCGAAAGCGCCAGCACCAGCGCGATCAAGCCTTGAGCGAGGCCGCCGGTCACCCGCTCCCGCCAGTAGCCGGCGGTGATGTCCCGGCTGGCCAACAGCGTGACCGACGGGCGTTCCAGCAGATCGTTGACCGGCAGGCGCACCAGGGCTAACACGCGATCCGCCGCGCGAGCGATGGCGAACCCTTCCCCGTCTTCCGCCGCTGCCTCCGCCACGACCGGCCATAGCGCCGGTCGGGTGGCTTGTTCGAGCCGTCGGTCGCCATCGACCATGAAAGCGTCATTTTCGACGCTGGCGGCGAATGCGCCGAGCGGTTGCTTGAGGTCGGTGGCGAGCGCGGCGACGCCGGAAACGCCGTCGCGCGAAAACAGCGGAAATACCACGGCCAGCCCCAGGCGGCCGTTTTCGAGCCGGGTCAAACCGCGCAGCGGGGCGAGTTTGGCGAGCGCGGCGGCGATGGTTGCGCGCGACAGAATTTCGGGTTTGGCGGCATTTTTCGCGGTCGAAAAAAACAGCGCGCCGTCGGGCGTCACGGTTTCGAAAACCGGCGTCGTGGGGTCGGTCTGGAGCCGCTGGCGCAAATCGTCCAGCGCCGCCGCGAACGCCGCCCGCTTGCGCGCGGCGAGCGCGCGCAACGCGTGATCGTTGCGGCCGACTTCCGCGACCAGCGCCGCGAGACGGCGGAGCTCGGCGTCGGTGATTCCCGCCCAGGTGTTGCGGTGGCCGGTCACGATGGCCGCTTGGTAGCGTTGCGCCATGAGCTGCTGGCGCAAGCGGCCGTCCGCCGCCAGCAGCGCGGCGAGCGCCGCGAAACAGCCGCAGGCGATCAAGGTCACACGGGAGCGAAGCTTCATGGCGCGATCCTCTGGCAGCCGGCCCGGTCAATCGATCACTTCGGCGTAGCTCAGCACGCTCATCGGCGGGTAAAGCGCCAGCCGTTTCGCCACCGAGCGATTGATGATGTAGGAGAAGCGGCTCAAGCTCTCCACCGGAATGTCGCGGGGGTTTTTCTTCTCGACCAAAATTTGGCGGGCTTTGCGCGCCGTCAAGCGTCCCAGATGGTAGAAGCGCGAGACCAGGCCGACCAGCGCCCGGCTGTCGCGCATATCCAGCTCGCTGGCGCTAAAGGCCGGCAAGCGGTAACGGAGGGCCTGGTCGATGAGGCGCTGGCGGTGCTCGCCGATGAAGGCGTCGGGGCCGATATACAAAAACTGCGGCTCGCGCCGGGCGAGGCGGCCGACCAGTTCGGGCAAAGCGGCGGCGCGCGGCTTGCCCTGTTTGTCCAGCGGCACCGGCTGGTCCAGCAGCTCGAATTGCAGCGGCGCGGACAGCTCGCGCAGCCGGCGAACGTTCGCCACCGAGATCGGGTCGGCGGGATTGTAAAGGACGCCCAGCCGGGTCAAGGGCCGATACGCGCGAATCGCCTTGATCTGCGCTTCGACCGGCACCCGTTGGGTGGTGCCGGTGACGTTGCGTTCCGGCGCGCTCAAGTCGGTCACGAGACCCGACTCCAGCGGCGCGGGCACCATCGTAAACAGCACCGGAATGTCGGTGATCTGGGTCGCCGGGTCAGCCTTGCCCGATTCGCCCGCCACGCCGAGGGTGACGGCGGCGCCCCAGGTGCAGATCAGATCCGGGCGCAACGCTTTCGCCTCGGCCACCAGCGCCGGGATGCGCGCGCGGTCGCGGGCGGCGTCGCGCCAGATGAACTCCACCGGCAAGTCGAACTCGGCCATGGCCTCCTCAAATCCGCGTTCGACTTCGGTTTTGCCGTTCCAGAGCAGCATCAGAACGCGGTAGGGCTGATCTGCGGCCACGCCGCGCGCCGGGTTCAAACCGAAGGCCAGCAGCGTCAGCAGCAGCGCGGACAGGCATTTCTTCTTCAAAGAGAACATGGGACGGTTTCCTCGGTGGAGGCCACCGGGGCGGCGGCGTCATCTTCGGGCGTCGCGCCCAAAATCAAGAAAGCGGCGCTGAACAGGGCCGCGCTGACCGTTCCCAGCGCGCCCAAGGCCAGGGCCGCGCCGGCATAGCCGAAGGCGCTCGCGCAGAATGCGGCCACCAGGGGGCCGAGGGCGGCCCCGAGGCATTCGATGAGACGATAATGGTGGGTGACCGACCGCTCGCCGCGCGCGGCGATGGCGTCGCGGCTGACCTGCGCGAGCAGCGGAGCTTGCGCCGGCCCGATCAGGGCTTGACCGACGCCGAGGCCGACCGCCGCCAGCAACACCGCGGGGGTTCCTGGCGCGAACAGCACCGGAAGCAGGGCGAGGCCCGCGAGCGTGCAGCCCATCCCGACCGCGAGGCCGGGCATGTTCCAGCGCTGGAGCAAGCGGGCGCACAGCGGCGCGCAGACGGCGACGGCGATGCCGTAGCCCATGAGCGCGCGGCCGATTTCGGACACGCTGGCGCCCCGTTCTGCCAATAGCGCCGGCGCGAGAAAAAACAGGAAGCCGACGAGCAACAGTTTGGCTGGCGCGGCGGCGAACACCGCCAGAATCAGAAAACGCGCGTTGCCGAACCGCTTCGCGGCGGGTTTTTCGGGCGGGAGTCGGCGTGCGTCGCCGTTGGGGGCTTGAGGCGACGGGGCAGGGCGCGGGATAAACCGCGCCGCCAGCAGCGCCGAGGCGACGGCGAGCGCCGCGCCCGCAGCGAAGGTCGCCCCGTAGCCGATACCTTCGGCGAGCATGCCGCCGATGGCCGGGCCGCAGACGCTGGCGGCCGCGATGCCGCCGGCCAAGGTCGCCGCGCCTTGGGCGCGGTTTTCCGGGCCGGTGGAGTCGAACAGATGGCGCTGGCAGGCGGCGAGAGCCAGCGCGTAGCCCAGCGCCGAAACCGCCCGCCACAACAGCAGCGCCCCATAATCGCCGGCGAGGCCGGCCCCGCTCAGCCCCGCGGTCGAGAGCGCGGCGCCGAGCAAGAACAGCGAGCGCGGGCCGACGCGCTTCGACCACGCGCCCGCCAGCGGCGCGGCCAGCGCCAGCGCCGCCATGAAGGTCGAGATCGCCCAAGCCGCCGGCCAATCGGGCGACCACCCGTCGGCGGGCGGCGTCAGCTCCCGGACGTAGAGCGGGAAAAATGGCAGGGCCAGTTCCTCGGCGAACACGAACAGGAAGGCCGCCGCGCGGATCGGCACGAGGTCGGGCGCGCGGTGGCGGTCGGGGTTTGAGCCGCCCGCGAAGATTGCTCCGGCGCGGGAGTCGGCGGTGAGCGCGACCGGATGCGGTTCCCCGCGCCCGGTGGCCCGCGCCGCGACCCGCAGCCGCGACACCGCCCGATAGCCGGCGTTGACCCGCTCGATTTGGGCGTCGAGCGCGCGCCCCAGACGGCCCAGCCGAGCCCGCGCCGTTTCCGGCAACGCTTGGCTGAAATCGCCGCGACCCAGCCGCCGCAACAGGGCGTCGAGTTGCCGCAAGGGTTCCGCGACACCGCTGACGGCGACCAACAACAGCAATTCAAACGCCGCCAGGATCGCGACCAGCAGGACGATGGCGATATCCAACACAATCGCCTCGACCTGACGGGTGACGATGCGCGCGTCGATGCCGAGATGGATGACGCCGTCGGCTCCCCGCGCGCTGACCGGTAGCGCGATCCGATAAGAATCGCCGTCGGCCGGGAGGACGGGCGCGGTCGGGCGCTCGCCCGACAATGCTGCCAGCGCGGCCGGCAAGCGGTACTGCGGGCTCAGCTTGCCGATCGCTGTTCCGGCCGCCAAAACGTCCGCCGTTTCGGCGGCTAGAGTCGCCCGGCGGTTCGCGTCGAGCCGGCCTTGCTGGTACAAAATCGTGCCGTCGCGCGCGGTGACGGCGATGTAGGCAAGATCTTGAGCCGCCTCCAGCTTGGCGGCGAAAAACTGATCCATGCCTTCGAGCTTGGTGAACGGGATGCCGAAGTCCACCGCCCGGCGGATTTCGCCATCGACCGACAGCCCGACGCGCAGGGCTTTTTGTTCGATTTCCGGCAGCAACTCGCGCTCGAAGGCGACCAGCGCGTAATAGGACACGCCGAGCAGCGGCAAGAGCAGCAACAGCAGGGTGATCGAGGTCAGCGGGATGAGGTGGGTCCGAGGGGAGCTACTCGGAAGGGCGGGGTTTGACGGGCGCTCGCGAGTCATGTCCGCGCCCTCAAGCCGCGCCGGCGCGTTTGAGCTCGGCGCGCTCGGCAGCGAGGGCCGCCAAAACGCCCCGCACGTTTTGCTCGGCGGCGGCGTAGTGCCGTTCGAGCGGCGCGTCGGCGCGCGGTTGAAAAGCGGCGGCGCGCGGGTCCGAGTCCGTTCGATCCAGCGCGAATCGAAGCCGCGCGAGGCTGCCGTGGAGGCGGCGGAACAGCCCAAACAGGGCGACGAAGGCCAGGGGCGCGACGCTCAACCCCAACAGGGCGGCGGCGCGCGCGAGTTCGGCGCGCATCCGGCGAATGGCGCGGTCGTAGAGCGCCCGGTCGTATTGCAGGACGAGGCCGCCCGCTTGACCGCCGAAATTGTCGGTGATGCCGATGCCCACCTGCCAAGCCGCCGGCGTTTCGTTGCGCCAGTGGCCGGCGGGCGTCGCCAGCGTCCGCCGCCACGAGGCTTTCGCGTCTGGCGGCTGGTCGGCGAAGCGGCCCTTGCCGGCATGGCTGAGAATTTTCTCCCGATCAAACAGCGTGATCGAAAGGATGTGCTCGTCCCGTTGCAATTCGCGCGCGATCACCGATTCCATGTTTTTCAGGTTCGCCAGGCTCAATCCGAGATCGAGCCCGGTTTCGGCGGCCGATTTGAGCTCTGCCGCCACGAACGTGAACCGCGATTCGACCTGGGCCGAAAAAGCGCGCTCGAACTTGACGGCATCGAGCAGCGCGGTCAGCCCGAGGGCCAGGGCGATGAGCCCGATCATCGTCAGAGCAAGTTTGGCAATCATGGTCGCGATGCACCGCCCGTTGGGTTGCGTTTGGCCGGCGGAAGTCGCGCGGGCTTAGCCAAAGGGGGCTGATGGCGCGCGAACGTCCGGTTGGCTCATGGGTAACGCTTGGGCGGTCGAAGTTAGCGCCGGAAGCCGGGAGCGGATCGAAGCCGGCGCGAGCGGAAGAGGTTCCCTAACTTTGGCGCGAGCGGGGTTACCCAACAGACGGAAGCGGGCCGGCTCGATCCGGCAGGCCCGCAAACCAATCCCTCTGTTTCCAGGAATTTTCGCCGTGACCAGAATTGATCCCAGTCGAATGCAAGCGCTCATTTCCCAGAATTTCGATAACGCGCAAGCGTCGGGCCAGCTCGGGGAGCATTCGGTTCAGATAATCGATCCGCCGGGGCCGCGCGTCCAGCCATCCGCTTCCGGGTTCATCAATAAAGTGAAGAGCCTGTATGACCGGGACATCCGCCTGCAGCGCGCGGAGGAGGGCGTCACGCGCGGCGTCAAGAGCGTCGACAAAGCGCTCGGCAAGCTGTTGGACGCGATGATTCCCGGCAGCGAGGGCAAGATCGATTTCACCAAAGCCCGCCGCTATCTGGAGGCCCTTCCCGGCAGCTCCCATTCGGCCACCAGCCGGGGGGCGGATTTCAACGAACTTTTAGGGGCGCGCCTCAAGCTGCAAATCGGCAAGATGAACGCTCAACAATTCGACGCGCTGTATCAGAGCGATCAATCATTTCAATCGTATCTCACTCAAAAAAGCGAACGACTCGAAAATTCCCTGCTATCAGGTCGCGAGCAGAAGATCGTCCATGCTGACCTGGCGCGGCTCAAAATGCTGGATGCGGTTTTTTCCGAAGCGGTACACGAGCGCCTCGACCCTCCGAATTTCAATAAGGGATTGGATTTCGTAAAAAAACCGAGCGAGACATTTTCTATTGAATCAGAGACGCAAAGCGCTAGTACCGAGCTAAAGAAACGGGACTCTTCGCTCAATATCTCACAAGCTGCCGACAAAGTGACAGCGTTCGACTCCGAAAAGCCATCCGCTCGAAACGTCGAGGAGGGTGGAGAAATATTTAACGCTGTGCTCGATATGCTTGGCATTCCCGAAGATTCGGAATCCAAGAATTTGGCATCAAAGTTTGACAAAGAAGGATTCAGCATTGACCAGAGACAGAACTTTCTCAAGCGTGGCGGAAAAGCCGAAGACATAGCAGCGTTCAAAAAAGAAGGGTTCAGCGTCGGCGAGATGGTGCTTTATGCCGGTTTTAGGGTAACAGAGGCGAAGTCGCTTAAAGCGGAGTACCAGCGGCTGGCTATCCCGGTCAACGAGAAAACCATTGTCAGAGACTTCAAAGCCAGTAATTTGTTGGAACCTATGAAAGAACTTAACAGCGGAGCTGTCAATAAAGTTTACAAGGGTATCTATCAAATGGCGGATGGCTCATCCTTTATCGGTGTTTTTAAAGCGGAGCAAAAAGAACTCCCTCCAGATAAATTTCCTTGGAGTGCCGCCTTTAGTGGCATCTCGAACTCTATAATGGGCGGACGTAATATAGCCAGCCACGCCTTGAACGATTTGCTGGGTTTCAATGTTATCACGCGAGTCGAATTCGGCATGAACAAGGATAGTAAACTGGGTATTGTGATGGAAATGGCGCATGGCCAATCAGGAAAACAAACGAAGCCGGAAATGTTTGACGATCCGGTCGTACGGCGCGAGTTAACCAAACTGCAATGGCTGGATGGCTTAACGGGGCAGGTTGATCGCCACGCTGGTAACTATTTCATCGAGACACATGCAGATGGAAGAGGCAAGCGCGTGATCGGCATCGACAACGACATATCGTTCGGTCAAAAGATTACTGATCCTAATCATATTTCCAAGGCAAAGTTAGGGCGCTATAACGGTCTCGAAATGCCCTCGGTTATCGATACCGAGATGGCCAAGGCATTTATGGGATTAACGCCAGAAAAGATTGGGACGAGCCTGAGCGGCTTGCTGGATAATAACGAAATCGAGGCAGCAAAACAGCGCTTGGTAGGAATACAAAAACTTATTGGTGGCCTCGAAAAAAGTGGATTAGTTATCCGTCCAGATCAATGGGGTAGCCAGGAAGTTGGAGCTTTGTTGAGCAAAGACACTTCGGCTAAAAACGCTACGAGTTATGTGGCGCGCGATAAGGAAATCGCCAAGAGAGCCGCTTGAGTCTCAGCAGGCGTCATAAAGAGCAAATCGGAAGAAATTGAATACAGAAGCAATCGTCTTATGCTCCGCGCGAAACCGATCCTCCAATGATCCCCAATAGATCTGAGCCGACTCTACTTTCCTGTGGCATATCTTTCAAAGAGCAGAATACCATGACGCAACAACATATTTCACCGGGTCTCCAGCAGGCGCGCGCGCTATTCGCAGCCGAAGGGTTACCGTTCCCGGAGTTGCCCCCCGCGCTGGCGGATCGGCTACAGCCATTCGGAGAACTGCTTTTCGGCACGCGTGACCCGGAAACGGGGCCGTATGCCCTGGATGTGTTCCGCGACGCGGTGTACGAGCAGCCCGTGACCGATTACGCGCTCCTGGGTTTTGACGGCCACGGCATCAATTCGTGGGCGCTGCATTATTATCTGGTGCAAGGGCCGCTGGCCCTGTTCGTCCAACTCCCCTGGGGCGGAGCCTACTCCGACCCCGCCGAAGCGAAACAGCGCATCGGCGACGCTTTCGCGCTAGCCGCCACTCTGAGCGCCGAACTGACCGCAGCGCAATCCGCGCGCGCGCTTCCCGCCAGCGTCAGGTTGGTGGTGACGGATAGCCACTTCGCGGAGCCCGGCTGCGCTTGGCTCAAAGCGCCGGGCACGCCGCCGGTGGAAGTTTGGCAACCGCCGGGTTCACCGCTAAGGCAAGCCGTGGCGGCGGCGCAAGACCTGATCGCCGGAAAAATCAAACTCTAGGTTGTCAGGGCCATCGCGCCCGCGCCCGCCGCGCCGACCATGAACCCGACAGCAACCGTCGAGGAATTTCCCGATGAACATTCGCGATGCCCTGGCCGAACTGGGCCACCAGATGGGCTTGAACGTCACCCTCAACGAAGAAGGCGTCTGCCGCCTGGTCTTCGACGAGCGGTTTCCGGTCGATATCGAAGCCAGCCCCGACAGCGATGCCGTCCATCTCTATTCGGTGCTGTGCCCGATTCCGCCCGACGACAAGGAGCGTTTCTACCAGCGACTGCTGGAGGCCAATTTGTTCGGCGGCGATACCGACGGGGCGTGGTTCGCGCTGGACGGCGCGCACGGCGAGGTGGTGTTGAATCGCACGGTGAGCATGGCGAATACCGACTACCGGGAGTTCGCCGATGCGCTGGAAGGGTTCGTCAATCACTTGGAAGCCTGGGACGACAAGCTCGCTCATGGTGAGCTGAGCGAATCGGCCGAGGGATTCACCGCCGACATCGCCGCGAACGACGCCATGGGCGGCTTCATTCGGGCTTGATGCCCGCGCGTCGCGCCTCGCGCCGAATCTTCACTGCTCCAGCCCCAGCAAATCGCGGCACGGTGCGGCTTGATGCCCGCGCGTCGCGCCTCGCGCCGAATCTTCGAAACCGGCCTAACTTCTGCCGCGTCCGGGTTACTTATCAAAGCGAGTTCGACACAACGGTCCGACTCATCACCGATCAGCGAAAGGTACCGCCATGACTACCGACGTTAGGGAAACCGAAGAAGTTTCAAAGGAAATTATTCGCAAAAATCAGGAATTGCTGGCGCGAATCCAGGCCTTGCTGGATGAAACCGACCGCCTGTATCGCCAACATGGCCTGGATCGCGATTCGGCCAGACGCTTCCTCGACAGCGGCAAGGTATCGCCCGCGCAAAAAGCCAAGGCCGAACAAGAACTGGAACAGTTTCTTCAGGAAGTCGAACGCGATATCGAACGCGACTTGGCCAATGCCAAGTCGGCACCCCGCGAGCCAGTCAAGCCCAAGTTCCGCGCCATGCGGATTTAGGAAGCGAAGCCCGAAACGCGGCATCGCGGCACCCATCAATCGTTAAAGAGGTCATGAACAGATGAGCAACAGTGTGCAGAGCGTCGGCGGCGGCGTTTTTGTGGTGGACGGCCAGAGCATGGATTACGCGACGCTGGTGCTGTCGCTCCAGTTGGAGCGCGTCAACCTGCTCGACAAACAGCTCGTCGCGCAAGCGCAAGGCATCCAGGAGCGCAACGCGCTGATCGCCCAAGCCAACGACATGCTC
>JAEUPW010000027.1 GCA_016790045.1 Candidatus Competibacteraceae bacterium | reverse complement strand
CCGCGTCATGGCGGGATCGGCGCGGCTCAAGCAGGGTTTCACCAGCAACGCGCTGTGCATCGACGCCGGCGGCACCTTCACCCTGCCGCGCTTGGTCGGGCTGGCCCGCGCGCTGGAAATCGCCGCCTTCGACGAACCGATTGCCGCCGACCAAGCCTTGGCCTGGGGTCTGGCGACGCGGGTGGTTCCCGACGCGCAATTATTGGAAGCCGCCTTGACGATGGGCCAAACCCTGGCTCAAAAATCTCTGCATACCTTCGGCCACGTCAAAACCCTGTTGACCGATGCCTTCGATACCTCCTGGGAAGCGCAACTGGAGCGCGAGCGGCGCGGATTGGCCGCTTGCGCCGGCCACGCCGACGGTCTGGAGGGCTTGCACGCCTTCGTGGAAAAACGGCCGCCGCGCTACAATCGCTGACGATGCCGGATTGGCGGGAACGGCGTCGCCCCTTTTGGCTTTTCCGCGCCCTTTCCGTGCCGGTGGGTTGTTGGCTGCGGTCCTCGACGGCCGAGAAATCCGCGCGAATTTTCTTTACCCGGTGCTTGTTTCGGACTATTTTCGCGCCACTTCGCCAGTCGCGCCAATCCCATGATCAACGCCTTCGAACTGCAAAACGGCCGCCTCCGCCAGATTCACATCGAGACCCGAGCCGATCTGGAGCGCGCTCGGCCGATCTGGATCGATTTCGACGATCCGACCGACGACGAGCGGCTGCTGGCCAAGGAATTGTTCAACCTGACCTTGCCGGACGAGGACGATTTCGGCGATATCGAAGCCAGCGCCCGCTGTTTCGAGGACGCGACCGGCTCCCTGCAAATTCGCTCCGACTTCTTGCTCGACAAAGCCGACGAGTCCCGCAACGTCCCGGTCGCTTTCGTGCTCAGGTCCGACATTCTGTTCAGCTTGCACGAGGAGGATTTGCCGGTTTTCCGCCTGCTGCGGCTGCGCGCCCGGCATCTGCCCGGCTATCTCGAAGACTGCCGGGACGTGTTGCTCGACCTGTACGCCACCGACGCCGAATATTCGGCCGATGCGCTGGAAGGGATTTACGCCAACCTGGAGGAAATCGGCAATCGGGTATTGACCGCCCGCTTGACCGACGAGGCCGCCGCCGAGGTGCTGGCCGGCATCGCCCACGAGGAGGATTTGAACGGGCGCATCCGCCGCAACTTGATGGACACCCGCCGCGCCATCTCTTTTCTGATGCGGCGGCGTCTGCTCTCCAACGATCAAATCGAGGAATCCCGCCAGATCCTGCGCGACATCGAATCGCTGGATGGCCACACCTCGTTCTTGTTCGAAAAAATCAATTTTTTGATGGACGCGACGGTCGGTTTCATCAACATCAACCAGAACAAGATCATCAAGATATTCTCGGTGGCCTCGGTCGCCCTGCTGCCACCGACCCTGATCGCCAGCATCTACGGCATGAATTTCGAGTTCATGCCGGAACTCAAGTGGCTGTATGGCTACCCGTTCGCTTTGGGCCTGATGGCCGCGTCGGTGATCGCGCCCTTCTGGTTATTCCGCAAAAAGGGGTGGCTGAAAAAGTGACCGAGGGCGCAGCGCGCTCCCCATGCGCTATGCTAGCGGATAGCGATGCCGCTCCCGATCCGAACGTCCCGCCACCTCACCATAAGTCAGTGGAACGCCGTGTCCGCCCAAGCTCCTTCACACCAACATCTCCACGAACTGGCCGCTCAAGTCGGCGCTGCCCTGCGCGCCCGCAATCTTGTCCTGGCCCTCGCCGAATCCTGCACCGGCGGTTGGATCGCCAAGGTCATCACCGACGTGCCCGGCAGTTCCGGCTGGTTCGACCGGGGATTCGTCACCTATAGCAATACCGCCAAGACCGATCTGCTGGGCGTGCGAAAAGCGACCGTCGCCACCCATGGCGCGGTCAGCGGCGAAGTGGTCACCGAAATGGCGGCCGGCGCCCTGCAACGCAGCCCGGCCGATGTGGTCGTCGCCGTCAGCGGCGTCGCCGGTCCCGACGGCGGCACCGCCGACAAGCCGGTGGGCACCGTTTACTTGGCCTGGGCGCGGCGCGACAGCCCGGCTCGAACCGATCGTCGGCAGTTTGCCGGCGATCGCGACGCCGTCCGCCGGCAAACCGTCGCCGTCGCCCTGCAAGGGCTGCTGGATGACTTCGCCCGCAACCCCTGAACTTCGACGGCTGTTTCTGGCGCTGTGGCCCGAAGAAGCCGAACGCCGGCAAATGGCGGCGCTGGCGGCGAGCGTCGCCGGTCGGCGGCGGGTGCGCGACGCCAACCTGCATCTGACGCTGGCGTTTCTGGGCGCCACCGACCCCGCCCGCTTGGCCGCTTACGGAGCGGTGCTGGCGGACTTGGCGGTGCCGGCTCTGGAACTGGTCTTGGACCGCTACGGTTACTGGCCAGCGCCGCGCATACTTTGGCTGGGTTCCAGCGGCACCCCGCCGGAACTGTACGAGCTGGTGGCCGATTTGCACCGGCGGCTGCGCGGCTGCGGCTTCGCTCCCGAACGGCGGGCGTTCCAGGCCCACATCACCCTGGCCCGCAAGTTTCCCGGTCCCGCGCCGGAGCGCCCGCCGGCCGCGCCGGTTCGATGGCGGATCGGCGACGTGGCGCTGGTCGAGTCGCTGGCCGGAAAACAGGGTTCCGAGTATCGAGTGCTGCGGCGCTGGCCGGGGGCTAGGTTAGGCGATGTTTCTATGGAATAATCGCTGAAAACAACCGGTTCTGGTTCGCCGATCCGGTTTTTCCACATTGTCATGAGGAGGGATGCACGGGATGGACGACAACAAGAAAAAGGCGCTGGCCGGCGCGTTGACCCAGATCGAGCGCCAGTTCGGCAAGGGCGCCGTCATGCGGCTCGGCGATACCAGCGTGGCCCGCGACGTGACGACGGTATCGACCGGCTCGCTGGGGCTGGACATCGCGCTCGGCATCGGCGGTCTGCCGCGCGGGCGAGTGACCGAAATCTACGGTCCCGAATCGTCCGGCAAGACCACGCTGGCCCTGCAAGTCATCGCCGAAACCCAGCGGCTGGGCGGTTGCGCCGCGTTCATCGACGCCGAGCACGCGCTCGACCCGATCTACGCCGCCAAGCTGGGCGTCAACGTGGACGATCTGCTGGTGTCGCAACCCGATACCGGCGAACAGGCGCTGGAAATCGCCGACATGCTGGTGCGGTCGGGAGCGGTCGATACGGTGGTGGTGGATTCGGTGGCCGCGCTGACCCCCAAGGCGGAAATCGAGGGCGACATGGGCGATTCCCATGTCGGCCTGCAAGCCCGGCTGATGAGCCAAGCCCTGCGCAAGCTCACCGCCAACATCAAGCGGTCGAACACCCTGGTGATTTTCATCAATCAAATCCGGATGAAGATCGGCGTCATGTTCGGCTCGCCGGAAACGACCACCGGCGGCAACGCCCTCAAGTTCTACGCTTCCGTCCGGCTCGACATCCGCCGCATCGGCTCCATCAAGAAGGGCGACGAGGTCATCGGCAACGAAACCCGGGTCAAGGTGGTCAAGAACAAGCTGGCGCCGCCTTTCAAGCAGGCCGAATTCGAAATCCTTTACGGCGAAGGCGCATCGAGGCTGGGCGAAGTCATCGATCTCGGCGTCAAAATCGGGCTGATCGACAAATCCGGCGCCTGGTACAGTTGCGGCGGCACCCGCATCGGCCAAGGCAAGGAAAACGCCCGCGCCTATCTCAAGGAAAACCCCGAATTGGCCCGCGATCTGGAGGATAAAATCCGCGTCCACTACTTGACCCGCCCGGACGTGGTGTCGGGCGCGGCCGAGTCGGGCGGGACCGGTGACGCTAGTCCGGCCGCCGATGAGCTGGACCCGGACCTTCTCTGAGGCGGCCGGCGCCGCCACCCCGGCGGTCGTCCGCGCCAAGGCGCTGGAGCTGCTGGCCCGGCGCGAGCACTCCCGGCTGGAGCTGCGCCAGAAATTGCTCCAGCGCGGTTTTCCGGCGGAGTGCATCGAGCCGGTGCTGGATCGGTTGGTGGCGGAGCGCTTGCTGGACGAAAGCCGCTACGCGGAGCTGTACGCTTGCGCCCGCGCCGACAAGGGCTATGGGCCGCTGCGGATCGCTCGCGAGCTGCGCGAGCGCGGCGTGCCGGAAGACGCGGTCGCCACCACCCTGGCGGGACTGGCGGACGACTGGACGCCCAAGCTGCGGGAACTGCACCGCAAGCGCTTCAAATCCCGCCCGCCCGCCGATGGCGCCGAGCGAATGCAACAAACTCGGGTGCTGCGCCAGCACGGCTTCACCCTGGACCAGATCAAGCATCTGTTCGAGATGTTCGAGACGATCTGACCCGAATTCAACACCGAACCGAACACGACCATGACCAGCAGCGCCGAACTTCGCAAACTCTTTCTGGATTATTTCCGCGGCTACGGCCACGAGGTGGTGGCCAGCAGCCCGCTGGTCCCGGTCAACGACACCACCCTGCTGTTCACCAACGCCGGCATGGTGCAGTTCAAGGACGTGTTCACCGGCCGCGACCATCGCCCCTATCGCCGCGCCGCGACCGCGCAACGCTGCGTGCGGGCCGGCGGCAAGCACAACGATCTGGAAAACGTCGGCTACACCGCCCGCCACCACACC
>JAEUPW010000018.1 GCA_016790045.1 Candidatus Competibacteraceae bacterium | reverse complement strand
AAGAGGGCAAAGAGACGGACAAGCGGCATTACACGTGCGAAAACAAGCTGTGCAATTTCGCGCTGTCCGGCAACTTCGCCGCTTTAGACGAATCCGCGCTCTCGAATGAAGAGCTGGAACTGCTGGCGAAGATCAGAGCTTTGACATCCTCCCCGCCCTAAAGGACGGGGATTCCCACCACTGGCGTTCGATGTCCCGAACGGAGAAGGATATTTAAAGCGGAGTTTTGATCACGGTCATGCCTAGAACCGCACTCGCGACATACCCAGTCTCTTATTCCAAGGTCTGCGACACCTTTCGGCCCCGACGTGCAACCGCACGTCGAACAAACCTGGGTAGACATGCTTTCGTCGACTTCCTCAAACCATGCGCCGTGCTCAATAGCTTTGTGGCGGAGCATATTACGGAAAGACGACCAACCGGCATCCAAAACGGACTTGGCCATATGGGTTTTGGCCAACCCGGACGCATTCACGTTACCGACGGCGATGTAATCGAACTGCCGAACCAGCTTCAGCGCTTCTTTGTGCAAAAAATCCGTGCGCTGATTCGCGATCTTGGCGTGAATCGCGGTCACTTGTCGGCCCTTGTGGGCGCGTTGCGCGACGCCCAGCTTGGCTTCCAGCACGCGGTAGTAGCGACGATTCGCAATCTTCTGACCCGTGGACAGCGTGGCGAAGTCTTTCAGGCCCAAGTCGATGCCGACGCCACGCACCGGCGCTCTGGCCGGAACATCGGCCACTTCCAACACGATATTCAAAAACCAACGCCCGCGCGCATCTTGAGCAAAACAGGAACCGTCCTTGATTTTCCCTTCCGGCAACGGGCGGGAGTAGAACACCCGAAACGTGTTGCCGTGGAAGCGGAAGGCGTTCCCTTCGCGCTTGAGATCGCGCCCTTTAAAGGGAACCCAGCCCAGCGATTTCTTGCCGCGATAGCGCAAAGGGCGTTTCTTTTGGGTTCTCGATCGAGCGTATTGCTCGCAAACGGCGTTGATCGTTCCGGCGTGCAGAGCCAGCTCCTTGCTCGTGCCAGTGGTCAGTTTGTTCAGATCAAACCCACTGGGCCAGCGCTTGTGCCACTTCAAGGCAAACTTCTGGGTGTCGTTACAGAAATTCCAGACGAGATTCACCGCGCGGCTTTGCCGGTTCAAAAGACCGTTCAGGGATTTGACCCGATAGCGAAAAACCTTGACCATTCAAGCATTTTATCAATTGGTCTAAGGCGATGCAAAACGATATTCGACGCGGTAGACACGTTGTTTTTAAGCTGCATGTCCATTTGGTCTTCGTGCCGCACTATCGTCGCAAAATTTTTGATCGGGATGCGCTGGAACGCTTACAAGCGACTTTCGCCCGCGTTTGTGTTGATTTTGAAGCCACGCTTTCCGAATTCAACGGCGAACCCGATCACGTTCACTTACTGGTCGAATATCCGCCCAAGGTGGCGGTATCTACACTGGTCAACTCGCTTAAGGGAGTCTCGGCTCGGCGACTTCGGCAGGAACGACCTGATATCGCAAAACGGTACTGGAAAGGGGGGTTGTGGTCAGCCAGCTACTTTGCCGCCTCGTGTGGCGGCGCTCCGGTTGCGGTCTTGCGCCAATACATTGAGCAGCAACAATCCCCAACCTCCTGATCGTCCTTCGGACGGTTCGCTATCCCTCCCCAGCCTAAAGGCTGGGGTCTCTCGCGGAGAATCCTGATGAAAACGACTCGCAAATGACGCTCGCAAGCGCTGAGCCTGTCCGGCTGCGATCGGCCGTCGGCGTGTTGGCGGCGGCCGTGGGCGGTCTGGTGCTGACCGCGCTGGTCGCGCTGATCTTCTATCGGGCGGGCGGGCTGGAATCGGTCGCGCCGCCGGTCGTGCTCAACAGCGCCGACCTGCGCCTGATGAGCGGCCAGGGCGAACAGATTGCGACCGGTTTGGAAGTCAAACAACCGGGGCCGCAAGGTCTGATCTCGGTGCAAGGCCCGGCCGGATTCGCGCGGGCGTCCCTGTACCGGCAGCTCACCTGGCGGGCGGATGGCGTGGAGCCAAGCCACGAGCTGCGCGTGATTTGGACCACGCTGGCCGAACCGCGCACGCTGCGGGAAAAACGTTTGCCGCCGCCGACCGAACCCAACGGCGGCACGGTGGATTTGAGTTTGGAGCCGGAATGGCGCGGGCGGATCGCCATGCTCGGGCTGGCCGCGCAAGGGCCGCTGGAACGGCCCTTGGTGATCCGTCGCCTGAAATTGCAAGCGCCAGCGCCCGGGGTCGCCGAACTCGCGCGCTTGGCGTTGGACGAATGGACCGTGTTCGAGGACTGGAGCCAGCGCTCGATCAACTATACGGCCGGCGCGCCGTTTGACGCTCTGTTCCCTCCCGCGCTGATGACGGCGCTGTGGGTGGGGTTTAGCGCCGCGCTGTACGCCGTCTTCGTCCCCCCGCGCCGCGCCGGCGGCCGGTGGGGCCCGTATCTGGCGTTGTTGCTGTTGGGCTGGCTGGTGCTCGACCTGCGCTGGCAGTGGGATTTGAGTCGCCGGTTGGAAAAAACCGAATCCCGTTTCGCCGATAAAGCGGGCGATGAGCGGCTGCTGGCCGGCATGGATGGCGAGTTGTACCGGTTCTTGCGCGAGGTGCGCCGACAGCTTCCCGCAAAGCCGGTCAAGCTGTACATCGTCAGCGCCGATCCCGGCGATTTTCAGTCGGGCCGAGCCCGCTACCACTTGTTGCCGCACAACGGTTATATGAAATTCTTCCAACCGCCGATGCCCGGCGTGGCGCATCCGGGGGAATACGTGCTGATTCTGTCGCCCCTGCCAGGGACGCGCTACGACCGCGAGCGCCGGCTGCTGGAGTGGGCGGGCGGCAGTCTGCCCGCAGAGATGATCCATGCCGGCGCACCCGGCGCGCTGTTTCAGGTCAGGGGAGGATAGGCGATGGCGTGGACGGGGGTCGGGTTGGCCTTGCTGTTGCCGGCGCTGGCGGGCGCGCTGTGGGTGCGCGCCGCTTGGCGGGCAGCCTCGCCCGGAATCTGGCCGCTGGCGCTGGGTTACGGTTACCTCCTGGGAATGCTGGCGGTCAGCTTGCTGTTGCGGTTGCAAGCCGCGCTGGGGTACGCGCCGAGCGCGACGGCGCCGCTGCTGGCCTTGGCGCTGTTGGCCTTGGCGGGCGGCGGGCGGGCTTGGCGGCGCGCGCGCGCCGGCGGCTCCGCGCCAGTTGTGCCTGAAAGGCATCGCGGCGAATGGTCCGGACAGGCGGTTTGGCAGCGACTGTTGTTTGCCGCGTTGCTGGCGTGGCTGGGCTGGCGGTTGGCCGGGTTGGCGCAGGAAATCTGGTGGCGGCCGCTGTTCCCCTGGGACGCCTGGACCACCTGGACCGTGCGGCCGCGCGTGTGGTCGGAGTTGCGGCAATGGGTCCCGTTCGTCGATCCCCAGCGCTGGTTGGCCGATCCGGGCGGAACGGCCTACACCATCGAAGCGTGGACCTATCCCGCCACGGTGCCGCTGCTGGCGCTCTGGCCGACGCTGGCCTTCGGTGCTTGGAACGAAACGGCGGCCAACCTGCCCTGGTTCGGCGCGGCCCTGGCGTTAGGGTCAGGTTTTTATGGGCAAGCGCGCTATTGGGGCGCAATGCCGTGGGTCGCTTTGGTGGCGACCGGAGCGCTGTTGTCGCTGCCGATCCTCAACACGCACGTCGCCTTGGCCGGTTACGCCGATCTGTGGATGGCGGCGGCTTTCAGTTTGGCGGCGATCGCGTTTTTGCAATGGCTTTGGAGCGGCGAGCGCGCGCAAGCCGCCCTGGCGTTGCCGCTGGCGCTGATGGGGCCGCTGATCAAGCTGGAGGGCGCGGTTTGGCTGTGCATGTTTGTTCCGGCGTTGCTGGTCGTCCGCTTGCGCGGCTGGCGCGTGGCTTTGCTTTCCGGCGGCGTGGCGGCGCTGTTCGCGCTCTGGATAGCGTCGGGTGGCGTGGCGTTCACCACGGGGCTGGGCGAATTTCAGCTAAAGCCACATTTGATCCAGCTCCCCTATCTAGGGCGGTTCAACTTGGGTTATCGCGGCGTCTGGGAGCCGGTGCTGAAAAATTTCTTCGTCTTGGCCAACTGGCATTTGTTCTGGTATGTCGCGCTGATCGCCGCCGCGATGGCGGTTCCCGGCCTGCGGGCGGAGCGCTGGCGGCGGATCGCGGCCGTGTTCGTCGGTTCCTGCCTGCTGATGCTGTTCGTGCTGTTCTTTTTCACCGACGCCCAGTATTGGGCAAAAGAGTACACCAGCATCAACCGGGTGTTTTTGGAGTTCGTCCCGGCTCTGCTGTTTTGGATGCTGCTGGTGTTCGTGCCGCCGCGTCGGCCTGGCGGGGCGAATCGGCGCTTGGAACGTTCTGAAGCCTCAGCCGATAGCGAGCGTTTGCCGGTATAAATCGGCCACGTCGGCCGCCACCTGACCGATGCCGAAGCGCTCCCGCAACGCCTTCGCGCCAGCCTGACCGAGCGCTTGTCGCCGGTCGGGATCGCGTTGGAGCGCCCGCAAGGCGGCGGCGAGGGCGGCGGCGTCGCCCGGCGCCACCAGCAGACCGTGCCCCGCCTCCCGCGTCACCCAGCCGGGGCCGGAGCCGGGAATATCGCCGACCACCACCGGCTTGCCGAAACGCATCGCTTCCAGCAACACCACGCCGAACGCTTCGGTGCGCTCCAGCGAGGGCAGGCACAACACATCGCAACTGGCCAGCAAAGCGTGAAGGTCTTCCTGCGGCTGAAAACCCGGCAACAGCACCCGCTCGGCGAGGCGCGACGCCTGGATTTGCCCGGCCAGCCGGTCCCGCCGGTCGCCGGTGCCGACGATGAGCGCGCGGCTGCCCGGCAACTCGGCGGCGGCGCGGATCAAGACATCGTGCCCCTTGTAGTAGGTCAGGCGGCCGATGGCCAACACCCGGAACGCCGCATCGCCCCACAGCGCCTCCGCCCGCGCCCGCGCGGCGGGTTCGGGCGCGGGAAACCGGCTGGGGTCAAGGCCGAGCGGGATGACGTGGCAGCGCTCCCGCCACGGCCGCAGCGCGGCGCTGGCGTCCAGATAGGGCTTCGAGGTGGCGATGATGGCCTGGCTCGCCGCCAGCAGCCGCTGCTCCAGCGGACGGTAAAACCGATAAGCCAAAGCCAAGCGGCGGTCGATGGTCGAAGCCACCACATCCGCGTGCCAGTGAATCACCCAGGGCAATTTGCGGGCGTCGGGAACCAGAAACGCCCAGAATGCCGAAGTGTTGGGCAGGTGCAGATGCAGTAAATCGGGCCGGAACTCGCGGATCGCCCGCCGCAGCCAGGCCGGGAAAGTCGGGCTGAGCGGGGCGTAAAGCAACTGGCCGTGACAGGGCGCGCGATAGATGGCGGGGCTGTCGGTAGGGGTCGGCGCTTGCCCGGGCCGGCCGCGCTGTTCGTCGTGAACCAGCGCCGCGCCGGCGATCTCGTGCGCCGCCAGCGCCGGGAGCAGATCGGCCAGAAAATGCTCCATGCCGCCGGCGAACGGCGGGTAGTATTTGCCGATGTGCAGGACGCGCATCACGCTGTGCCGGAGCCGCTCGCTCGCCGCTCGCCGCCAGGGGATTCCCCGCCTTCGAGGGTGGCTCCGGCACCCGCGTCATCCGGCAGCGGGCCGCGCGCTTCCAGCATCGCCAGCCGCTGGGTCAAGCGCCGGATCAAGCGCTCTTGCCGGGAGCGTTCCAGGTCCATGGTCAGAATTTTGACCAGCAACATCCCCAGGCCCAAGATGATGGCCAGAATCGGCGGATAGCGCACGCCCAGATAAACGGCGAGGTGGTCGAACAGCTCGGGATAAAAGCCCAAGGCGCCGACGGTCGCGGCGGCTCCGATCCACCAGATCGCGTACGGGCCGTGCAAGCGGTCGCGCCGGACCAGAAACAGGATGATCAAGGCGAGACTGATCCCGATCACCATGGAGGTGCTTTGGTAGGTGAGCATCGGGGGATTCTCAGTCTTCGGGCGGGGACAGGGCAGGCCGGTGGCCGATGCGCGCCAGGCAGAGCACGCTGGTTTGCAGCATGTATTTCCCCACGACCCACCAGGAGCGAAACACCCGCGACGCGCCCTGCGCGCGCGGCTGCATGGACACCGGCACCTCGACGGCGCGCAAGCGCTCGCGGCGCAAGATCAACAGCACCCCGACGTCCTGATAGTCGAGCAAACTGGCTTCCGGCGCGGCGAGCGCGGTCATCGCGGTGTGGTTGTAAGCGCGAAACCCCGAGGTGATATCTTCCAGTTTCAAGCCGGTCAGAACGCGGAAATACGACCAGGCCAGACGGCGGGCGCGGCTGGCGCGCTCGGGGAAGGCGCCGATCACGACATCGGCCTCGCGGCTGGCCAGCGGCGCCACCAGCTCGCCGATGCATTCGGGTTCGTGCTGGCCGTCGGCGTCGAGGGTGATGGCGGTCCGATAACCCTGGCGCAAGGCGTAACGCAGTCCGGTTTGAATGGCGCCCCAGGCTCCGAGTTGCAGGCTCAGCGGCAGAACGGTCGCGCCGGCCGCGCGCGCGCGTTGGCCGGTGGCGTCGCCGCTGCAATCGTCGATGACCACCACCGGATAAGCGAAGCGCTGGCGGATTTGGGCGACGATATCGCCGATGGTGGCTTCTTCGTTGTAAGCCGGAATCAGCGCGATCGGGCGTTCGAGGCTTGGCGCGGGCTGGCGCTGTTCGGGTGTCCTGTCGGGCGCGGCCGGCATTTCCGGGGAGCGGCGCGCTTGCTTCGCGGCGTTCAGCATGAGGCGCCCGCCCGCTGCGGTTTTGCTGGTTTGGTTCGGATCAAACTGGTAAATTCCAAGCGTTTTGCTCTACTTTGTAATAGATGGGCGCGGAGCGACCGCGCCCATCCAGTGTCTGATTTCATCCGGCTCGTGGCAAGCGCTATCGGCCATTCAATCGCGCGCGGACCCTCTTCAAGGCCGCTATCGACCCACCCGATTGCTAATAGAGGGGTTCACATTATGTACCTGTGCATCTGCAAGGCGGTCACTGACCAGCAAATCCGCCAAGCGGTCGAGCAGGGCGACCGCACCATGGGCGATTTGGGCATTCGCTTCGGCATCGGCATCGAATGCGGCAAATGCGTCGATAGCGTCCGGGAACTGCTCGAAACGTGTCTGGCCGCGCCGCCGGCGCTGGCGCTGGCGCAGCCAGCGCCGGAATCGCCCGAAGCCGCGGCTTCCGCCCCCCCGAAACCGGCTCCCGAACCGGCGGCCGTCGAACCGGCTCCCCAGCGGGCCGCCTGGTTCGCCATCGACTTGTAACGCTGTTGGGGAGATTGATCCGATGAAAGGCGACGCTAAGGTTATCGATTATCTTAACAAGGCGCTCAAGAACGAATTGACCGCCGTCAATCAGTATTTTCTGCACGCCCGCATGCTCGAAAGCTGGGGGCTGCTCAAACTCGGCCAGCACGAATACGACGAGTCCATCGACGAGATGAAACACGCGGATCGCCTGGTCAAGCGCATCCTGCACCTGGAAGGGTTGCCCAACCTGCAAGATCTCGGCAAATTGCTGATCGGCCAGAATGTCGAGGAACTGTTGCGCGGCGATCTCGCGCTGGAACACATCGCCCATCCC
Organism: Candidatus Competibacteraceae bacterium; assembly: GCA_016790045.1. Lineage (GTDB taxonomy): Bacteria > Pseudomonadota > Gammaproteobacteria > Competibacterales > Competibacteraceae > Competibacter_A. The sequence goes on along the minus strand of JAEUPW010000018.1, from coordinate 10,004 downwards.
CTTTACCGGGAAGCCGTCGCCTATTGCGAAAGCTGCGGCGATTGCGTGACCCGCGATCTGCTGGCCGCGATCCTCTCCAGCGAGGAGGAGCATATCGGCTGGCTGGAAACCCAGTTGGGCCTGATCGAGCGCCTGGGTCTTCCCGGTTACCTGCAAGCCCAACTATAAAGCGGGCCGACCGCCTTTTTGGCCGCCGCGCGCCGGGGGCTGCGGCCTGCGTCCGCCGTTTCGTGATAAGCTTCCACCATCGCGCAGGCCCGCCGCGCTGTTGCCGGCCGCGCGGTACCCGAGCAACGGGCGAGCTTGCTTTCGGGGCGCCAGAACGAAAAAATCAGGGGAGTCGCCATGCTGATCTACAACCTATTCCCTTTGTTGGCCGGTCCCTGCGGGTCGTGGAAACCCCACTTCGAGCGTGCCGCCACCATGGGGTTCGACTGGATCTTTATCAACCCGGTGCAAAAGCCCGGCTACTCGGGCAGCCTGTATTCCATCGTCGATTATTTTCAGATCAACCCGCTTTTGGTCGAGCAAACTTCCCGGCACAGCGCCGAGCAGCAGCTCAAGGCCGCGCTGGCCGACGCCGAACAGCTCGGCCTCAAGGCGATGGTGGATTTGGTCATCAACCACTGCGCTTTCGATTCCGAGCTGACCCGCCAGCACCGCGAATGGTTCGTGCTGGAAAACGGCGAACTCGCCCACCCGTTCTGCATGGAAAACGGCCAGAAAGTGGTGTGGGGCGATCTGGTGCGGTTCGACCACCAGCACACCTCCGACCCCGAAGGGCTGTACCAGTATTTTTATAAGATTCTCGACTATCTGCTGGGATTGGGTTTCAAGGGCTTTCGCTGCGACGCGGCCTATCAGGTGCCGGGCCCGCTTTGGAGCCGCCTGATGCGCGAGATCCGCCAGCGTCACCCCGGCACGATTTTCGCTGCCGAGACCCTGGGCTGCACCGCCGACCAGACCAAGCAAACGGCCCAAGCGGGCTTCGATTACGTGTTCAACAGCTCCAAGTGGTGGGATTTCCACGGCGCTTGGTTGCTGGAGCAGTATCAGTTGGTGCGCGAAATCTCGCCGTCCATCAGCTTTCCGGAAAGCCACGACACCGACCGCCTGTTTCAGGAAGTCAACGGCAACGAGGCGGCGGTCAAACAGCGCTATCTGTTTGCCGCGCTGTTTTCGGCCGGCGCGATGATTCCGATCGGCTTCGAATACGGCTTTCGCCGCCGCCTGCATGTCGTCGAAACCCGGCCGAAGGATTGGGAATCGCCGAATCTCGATCTGGTCGATTTCATCGCGCGGGTCAACGCCGTCAAGCGGCGCTACAGCATTTTCCAGGAAGAATGTCCGACCAGCGTGCTGCCTTACCAGAACCCCAATATTCTGATCCTCTGGAAAGCCTCCGCGCGCAGCCACGAAGAAGCGTTGATCATCCTCAATAAGGACCCCTGGAATCACCAGTATTTCTACGCCGAAAACCTGAGCAGCTACATTCAGGCGGGCGCGCCGCTGATGGACGTTTCTCCCGAATACCCGCTGGATTATATCCCGCGACCGTTTTCCTACGATTTGCGGCCGGGCCAGGGCTTCGTGCTGGTCACCCGCCGCGACCATCTTTCCGAGTGAAACGGGGGGGTTGTCGGCGAGAGCGCTGCGGATGGAGGGCCGCGCCGCGAGGCGGGGGCCCGAGATAAGAATTAAGGATGGACTTCCATGTATATCGTTCAAATTGCTCCTGAATGCGCGCCCGTCGCCAAGGTCGGCGGGTTGGGGGACGTGGTCTTTGGGCTGAGCCGCGAATTGGAGATCCGCGGCAACGAGGTCCAGATCATCTTGCCGAAGTACGACTGCATGCGCTACGACCAGATTTGGGGCCTGCAACTGACCATGCCCGACTTGTGGGTACCCTGGTACAACAGCGCCGTTCATTGCTCGGTGTGGTTTGGCTTCGTGCACGGGCGCAAATGCTTTTTCATCGAGCCGCACTCCCCGGATAATTTTTTCAACCGCGGCCACTATTACGGTTTCCCGGACGATGTCAGCCGCTTTGCCTTCTTCAGCAAAGCGGCGCTCGAATTCCTGCTCAAAGACAATCGCCGCCCGGATATCATCCACTGCCACGACTGGCAGACCGGATTGGTGCCGGTGCTGCTATACGAGCAGTACGCCCACGCCGGAATGCACGGGCAGCGGGTCTGCTACACCATCCACAACTTCAAGCATCAAGGCTTGACCGGCGAATATATTCTGTGGGCCGTCGGCCTGACCAACATCGCCAGCTATTTCAATTTCGACCGGCTGCGGGACAATTTCAACCACGGTGCCGTCAACCTGATGAAGGGCGGCATCGTGTACGCCAATTTCGTCACCACCGTCTCGCCGACCCATGCCGAGGAGGCCCGTTTCACCGAGCAGGGCAGCGGCTTGAACCATACCCTGGGGGTCCATCAGGGGAAGTTTGGCGGCGTGTTAAACGGCATCGATTACGATATCTGGAACCCCGAGGTCGACCCCCATATTCCCGCCCGCTACGGCGTCGGCAGCCTCGATCAGAAATACGCCAACAAAGATGCCCTGCGCGACCGTTTGTGGCTGCGCAAGGATTTCAAGCCGATCATCGCCTACGTCGGGCGCTTGGACGGCCAGAAAGGCGTTCATCTGATCCAGCACGCCCTGTTTTATGCGCTGCGCAACAACGCCCAGTTTGTCCTGCTCGGCTCCAGCCCGGACCCGCATATCAACCATCAATTTTGGAATCTCAAGCGCCATCTCAACGACAGCCCGGACTGTCACCTGGAATTGGGGTTCGACGAGGATTTATCGCATTTGATCTATGCGGGGGCGGACATGGTGGTCATGCCGAGCTTGTTCGAGCCTTGCGGCCTGACGCAGATGATCGCCCTGAAATACGGAACGGCGCCCATCGTGCGCGAGGTCGGCGGGTTGAAGGACACCGTGTTCGATAAAGATTACAGCGAAAAGCCGTGGGAAGCGCGCAACGGGTTCGTTTTCTACAATGCCGACTTTCCGGGCATCGAATCGGCCATGCATCGCGCCATCGCGCTCTGGCACCATCACCCTCACGATTTCCGCCAGCTCATGGTGCACGGCATGAACTGCGACTATTCCTGGTGCCGGCCCGGCCAGGATTACATGAACATCTACGAGCATATCCGCTGCAAGTGAGCGGGAGACGGCGCCGAGCGCGCGCTCGGCGCCGCATTCGAACCGTCGCCGGCGCCCGTCGCGCGGAAACGCCGATCACCGCCGCGCTCATAAAAACTTTTCGAGGAGAATGTCGCCCATGAGCGAGCTTCCAGAGTACGTCGATGGCCTGCCCAATATCTGCGGTTCGGAATCCCTGGTGGAAGCCGCGATGCGCGCCGGTCGCGACCGTCCGGTTTACCTGCCGGAAAGCCGGATCGATTTCGGGCGCATCCGCGCGGCGTGCGCCATCGCCCTGCACATGCACCAGCCGCTGATTCCGGCCGGCGGCGGCGATCTGGGCACGGCGGCCATCATCAGCAACCTCCAGTACATGATGGAAAACCAGGGTGTCGGCGACAATCACAACGCGCCGGTTTTCCACTGGTGCTACAAGCGGATGGGCGAATTCATCCCGCAACTGATCCGCGAGGGCCACGAGCCCAGAGTCATGCTGGAGTATTCGGGAACCCTGTTCCACGGGCTGCGCGCGATGGGTTTGCACGACGTGTTCGACGCGCTCGGCAACGTCACCCGCAATCCCGACTACCGGCGGGCGGTGGAATGGCTGGGTTGCCCGTGGGGGCACGCGGTCGCCCCATCGACCCCGGCGCAGGATTTCCGCTTGCACGTCAAGGCGTGGCAGCACCATTTCGCCGCCCTGTTCGGGCTGGAGGCGCTGGGGCGGGTGCGCGGTTTTTCGCCCTCGGAGATGGCGCTGCCCAATCACCCCGACACCGCCTACGATTACGTCAAAACCCTGGTGGATTGCGGCTTTCAATGGGTGCTGGTGCAGGAGCACACCGTGGAGCGGCCAGAAAGCGGCGGGGGGCCGGAGCAAAAGCATCTGCCGCACCGGCTGGTGTGCGCGAATTCCAGGGGCGAATCGGTCAGCATCATCGCCATCGTCAAGACCCAGGGCAGCGACACCAAGCTGGTGGCGCAGATGCAGCCCTACTATGAGGCCAGGAGTTTGTCGCGCTGGGATCTGGCCGGGAAATCGGTGCCGCCGCTGGTCACCCAGATCGCCGACGGCGAGAACGGCGGGGTGATGATGAACGAGTTTCCCGGCAAGTACATGGATTCGGTGCGCGAGGCTTCGGGATCGGATACGCCTCTGATGAACGCGACCGAGTATCTGGAGCACCTGTTCGCCTCGGGCGTGCGGGAAAGCGATTTGCCTTTGTTGCAGCCGCTGTTTCAAAAGCGCATCTGGGACCGTTTTCAATCGGGCGGCGGGCCGGAGCGGCTAGAGGCGGTGATCGCCGAATTGAAGAAAGAGGACGGCCGTTTCCACATGGAGGGCGGCAGTTGGACCAACGATATTTCCTGGGTGCGCGGTTACGATAACGTGCTCGGCCCGATGGAAAAGGCCAGCTCGCAATTCTACGAGAAAGTGCTGAAACCGGGCGTCGCGTCCCACGAACAGCGCTTCCGCAACGCGCTCTATCATCTGATGTGCTCGCAGACCAGTTGCTACCGGTATTGGGGCCAGGGCTTGTGGACCGATTACGGCCGGGAAATCTGCCGGCGCGCCAGCGCCATCATCGACGCCGATTTTTGAGGGGCGCGCGGTTGCGGTCGCGTCGGTCGCGATGGGTCGAACACTGAAAACAGGGCGGCGGTTAACGGCGACCCGATCGGATCGCGTCCGCTGGCGCTCTCACCGTGAGGAGATTGAACCGTGGCGAATCCGCTTTATCACGCGCTGGTGCTGAACCTGCATCAGCCTCATGGCAATCTCGCGCATCTGCTGGCGCACGATGAATGGCAAGCCAAGGAAATCCTGTTCGCGCTGGACCGGATTCCCCGCGCGCTGGCGGACGCTCAGGATGTCGGGCGGGTGCATCTGGCGGTGTCGGGCACCCTGATGGAAACCTTGAGCCATTCGGAGTTTCAAAGCCGGGCTTACGGCATCGTCGACTGCGGCGCGCTGCTGTGGCAGCTCCAGAACAACAAGGCCATCGACGTGCTCGGCGGCGCTTACTACCACCCCGTCCTGCCGCTGATCCCGCCGGCCGATTGGGAAGCGCATCTGGAACGGTGGCGGGGGATGGGACGCCGGTGGTTTTTCAACAGCGATTTCCAGGGGTTCTGGCCGCCCGAACTGGGATTTTGCATGGAAATGATTCCCCTGTTGCGGCGTTTTGGCTATCGCTTCACGGTGGTGGATAGCGAGCATGTTCGTCCGGTCGGCGACATGCGCTGGGACGAGTTGCGCTATCGCCCGCACGTGGCGCGCTTCGGCGGCGAGGACATCATCGTCATCGTGCGCGACCGCGATTTGTCGGACGCTCAGGATGCGGGCATGAGCCTTCAATGGTTCGAGCAGGAAGTGCGGACGCGAACCCAGCACTGCGATTTCCCAGCCCTGGTGACCACCTGCACCGACGGTGAGAACGGGCGCTGGTTCCGCGCGGTCAACCCCGGCGACAATTTCTGGGATGCGTTCTACAAGCCGCTGATGGCCGAGGCGCGCGCGGATAAAAACGCCATCCAGCCGACGTTTATCAAGGATTATCTGGATCGGTTCGGCGCCGGGGGCGAGGTCACGGTGGGGCCTGGCGCGTGGAATACCAGTTGGCACGATGGCGGCGATTTCGTGCGCTGGTCCGGTACCCCGGCGCAGAAAGACGCTTTGGTCCGCCTGGATGAAATGAGTCAGGCGGTGCAGGCGGCGCTCAACAATGCCGTCAGTGTCGACTCGTGCGATCCGGAGCTGTTAAAACTGCTGGAAGAAGCGCGCTGGCGGGTGTTGCGGGCGGAAACCAGTTGCAATTTTTTCTGGGGCGACGCTTGGGTCATGCGCTGTCACGCCGATCTCGACCAGGCGTGCGAGTACCTGGAGCGCGCCAATCCTTACTATCGCTGAACCGTCGCAAGCCCGGAGGCGGGCTGCGGCGGTCGCGGGTCCGCGCGCCAGTCAGAGCATCTGCTCGATCGTCTCGCGCAGCTTGGGCATATCCACCAATCCCAGCCGATAATGCACGATCCGCCCCTGCGGCGAAATGAGCACCGTGGTGGGCGTCAGCCGCACGTTGTCGAATTCTCGGGCGATCTGTTCCTGAGTATCCAGCACGATGGGATAGGGGATCTGCCGTTGCTTGGCCAGCGCCCGCACCTGATCCGGCGGATCGTACGCCATGGCCACGCCGATGATTTCCAGCCCTTTGGGATTCAAATCCCGATACAGCTCGATCAAATGAGGCATTTCCTCGATGCAGGACGGGCAGGTGGTCGCCCAGAAGGTGACCAGCACCGGCTTGCCGCGCAACTGCTCCAAGGTCAGGGTGCGGCCATCCAGGGTTTTGCCCACCAGCGGCGGCGCCTCGCGCAAACCTGCCGGCATGAACCAGACGGCGGCGGCGGTCAGGATCACGGCCACGACGATGCCGGCGATGAGCGTTTCTTTATTGAGCTTCACGAGCTGGACCTCCTGCGGGTCGGGATTCGAGGCCAAAGACGGCCGCCGGTCACTGTGAGACCGCCGCGACGGCTAAAAGTCGCTTCGGCGACGCCATTATGCCAGAGCGGGGCCGGTTTTCGTGGGATGGCGAAGGCCGTATGATGCGCGCTTTGCAAAGCGTGACGCGGGTGGATGCGATGAAGGTTAAAGCGGGTATTGTCGGCGGGACAGGTTATACCGGCGTTGAACTGTTGCGGTTGCTGGCCGCGCATCCGGAAGTGGAGCTGACGACGATCACCTCGCGCGGCGAGAAAGGCGCGAAGGTCAGCGATCTGTTTCCGAATTTGCGCGGCCGGGTCGATCTGGCGTTTGTCGAGCCGGACGAGGCGGCGCTGGGACCTTGCGATGTGGTGTTTTTCGCCACGCCCAACGGCACCGCCATGAAAAGCGCCCCGGCGCTGCTCGAGCAAGGGGTCAAAATCATCGATCTGGCCGCCGATTTCCGGCTTCGCGACCCCGAAGATTGGGAGCGATGGTACGGAATGCCGCACGCTTGTCCGGAGCTGCTGGCCGAAGCCGTGTACGGGCTGCCCGAAATCAACCGCGAAGCGATCCGCGACGCCCGTTTGGTGGCCAATCCCGGTTGCTACCCGACGGCGGTTCAGCTCGGCTTTCTGCCCTTGTTGGAGGCCGGCTTGATCGATCCCGAATCGTTGATCGCCGACGCTAAATCCGGCGTGAGCGGCGCGGGCCGCAAAGCCGAGGTCGGGATCTTGCTCTGCGAGGCCGGCGATAATTTCAAAGCCTATAACGTCGCGGCGCACCGGCATTGGCCGGAAATTCGCCAGGGCTTGACGGCGGCGACCGGCAAATCGGTGGATCTGGTTTTCGTGCCGCATCTGGCACCGATGATTCGGGGGATTCACGCCACGCTTTACGCCACGTTGACCGATCCTGAAGCGGATTTGCAAACTCTGTTCGAGCGGCGTTATGCCAGCGAGCCATTCGTGGATGTGCTGCCGCCGAAATCCCATCCCGAAACCCGCAGCGTGCGCGGGGCCAACCAGTGCCGGTTGGCGGTGCATCGGCCGCAAAACGGCAAAACGGTGGTGGTGCTGTCGGTGATCGATAATCTGGTCAAGGGCGCGGCGGGTCAGGCCGTGCAGAACATGAATTTGATGTTCGGCTTGCCGGAAGCCGCCGGATTGCAAGGGATCGCCTTATTGCCCTGAGCCCGACAGCGAGATCGGTCAAACTATTCTTGACCCCGAAGGTCAAGAATCGGACAATCGACCGATCTTTTTCAAGAGGATAGAGCCATGAGCGCCATCGCCGAAACCTTTACACCCGCCGAAAGCCCGCTGTTGTTTACCGACTCGGCGGCGCTGAAGGTCAAGGATTTGCTGGAAGAAGAGCAAAATCCCAATCTCATGCTGCGCGTGTTTATCTCCGGCGGCGGCTGTTCCGGATTCCAGTACGGCTTTACCTTCGACGAAGCTCTCGGCGACGGGGATACCGTGGTGGAAAATCACGGGGTGAAACTGCTGATCGATCCGATGAGTTTCCAGTATCTGGTGGGCGCGGAAATCGATTACACCGAAGGTCTTGAAGGCGCTCAGTTTGTCATCCGCAATCCCAACGCGGTCACGACTTGCGGCTGCGGCTCCTCTTTCTCCGCCTGAAAGCAGTTTCGCCGGGCGGGGTGCAAGCTCGCCCGGCCGTTCCCTCCGCGCCTCGAGCTTCGCGTCCCTGGCGAGCGGATTGAAAACCTGTCGGACGCTTTCGCCTCAAGCGCGCGTTCGCGGGCATGGCGAGTCGAATGGGGTTTGCTAAAATTCTCCCTTTTTTGAGGACGCCCCATGCACTCGCTTGAAGAATCGCTGGAATTGATCAAACGCGGCGCGGTCGATCTGCTGCTGGAAGAAGAGTTGGTGGAGCGCCTTAAATCCGGCCGGCCGCTGCGGGTCAAAACCGGCTTCGATCCCACCGCGCCCGATTTGCATCTGGGCCATACCGTCCTGATCAACAAGCTCCGGCAGTTTCAGGAACTCGGTCACCACGTGCTGTTTTTGATCGGTGATTTCACCGGCATGATCGGCGATCCCACCGGCAAGAACATCACGCGCAAGCCGCTGAACCGAGAAGAAATTCTGGCTAACGCCAAAACCTATCAGGAGCAGGTTTTCAAAATTCTGGACCCCGAAAAGACCGAGGTGCTGTTCAATTCAAGCTGGTTCGACCGGATGACGCCGGCCGATTTTATCCAGTTGGCGGCCAAACACACCGTCGCTCGAATGCTGGAGCGCGATGACTTCGGCAAGCGTTACGCCAGCGGCCAACCCATCGCGATTCACGAGTTTCTGTACCCGTTGGTGCAAGGCTACGATTCGGTCGCCATGCGGGCGGATGTGGAATTGGGCGGCACCGATCAGAAATTTAACCTGTTGGTCGGGCGCGAGCTGCAAAAGCATTACAACCAGCCGCCGCAGATCGTGTTGACCATGCCGATCCTGGAAGGCTTGGACGGCGTTCAGAAAATGTCTAAGTCGCTCGGCAATTACGTCGGCATTCGCGACGAGCCGGATGACATGTTCGGCAAGCTGATGTCGGTTTCCGATGAACTGATGTGGCGTTACTTTGATCTGTTGAGCTTCCGGCCCGTCCGCGAGATAGCGGAATGGCAACGCCAGATCAGTGAGGAAGGGCTCAATCCGCGCGATGTCAAGTTCAAGCTGGCCGAAGAATTGGTGGCGCGGTTTCACGGCCCGGAATCCGCCAGAAAGGCGCTGGCGGCGTTTGTCGAGCGCTTCCAAAAAGGGGTGTTGCCGGAGGATCTCGCGGAAATTCTCGTGCGATCTCGCGACGGGCGCTTGCCAATCGCCAATCTGCTCAAAGAAGCCGGCCTGACTGAAAGCACTTCGGAGGCGTTTCGGCTGATTCAGCAAGGCGCGGTGCGGATTGACGGCGAGCGCGTGGGCAGTCGAGACCTGGAATTGAAGGCCGGCAGCACGCATGTTTACCAGGTGGGCAAACGCCGGGTGGCAAGGGTTTCGCTTCAGTAAGCAAGAGTTTGCGAAGTTGAGTTGACATGCGGATTTTCGGCTCTATAATTCGCTCCTCTTGGATCGGCTCCCTTGCAACAGGGCTGATGTCAAAATCCAGCAAGTTAAGAAATTTAAAATTTCTTCTTGCTTTTGGGTAAGTGGCAAGCTAAACTTAACATCCTCCTGCCATCGAGGTAGGGGATAAATCGGTTCCTTAAGAACAAAACAGGTCATTGAGGGGGGAGTTCATGCGCGGGCGCGTGAAGCTCTCTTGGAAGCAAGCCAGTCAATTCGAGGGCGCGCTTGGAGGCGGTTCGGAGGTTTTTGGGGGGTTCACGCGCGGGCGGCCA
>JAEUPW010000017.1 GCA_016790045.1 Candidatus Competibacteraceae bacterium | reverse complement strand
GTGGTGTACGCGCCGGTGGACAGCCAGTAGAGCCGGTCGCCGCTTTCCAGCGACAGCGGCAACTCGTACTGGAAATGCTCGTAGATGATGTCCAGGCTATCGCAGGTCGGACCGGCGAGCACCACATCGCCCACCTCGCCGCGTTTTTCGGTGTAAATCGGATACTTGATGGATTCGTCGATGGTTTCCATCAGGCCGTTGAACACGCCGACATCGGTGTAGACCCAGCGCTTTAAATCGGTTTTCGATTTCTTGGAAATCAGGACCACCTCGCTGACCAGCACCCCGGCCTCGCCCACCAGCCCGCGCCCCGGCTCCAGATAGATTTCCGGCACGGCGTCGCCGAAATAGGTTTTGAGGTAAGCGCCGATTTCTTCCGCGTACACGGACAGCGGGTTGGCCTTGATCAGATAATCGGCCGGAAAGCCGCCGCCCATATTGATCGCCTTGAGCGGCAGCCGGTCTTTCGCCAGCCATTCGAACAGGGCGTGCACTTGAGCGATGGCCGCGTCCCACGCCGAAATTTCGCGCTGTTGGGAGCCGACGTGAAACGAAATGCCGTACGGCTCCAGCCCCAGCTCGGCGGCCAGCGCCACCAGCTCGATGGCCATGCGCGGCTGGCAGCCGAACTTGCGCGACAGCGGCCAATCGGAATCCGAGGTCACCGCGTCCATCAGCAGCCGGAAGAACACCCGCGAGCCCGGCGCTTCCCGCGCCAGATTGCGGATGTCGGCCTCGCAATCGCTGGTGTAGAGCCGCACGCCCCGCTCGTAGGCGTAGCGGATGTGCTGGGCCTTTTTGATGGTGTTGCCGTAGCTCAAGCGATCCGGCGCCACGCCCAGCTCCAGCATCCGGTCGAGTTCGTGGGTGGAGGCGATGTCGAAACAGGAACCGAGATCGCGCAAAACGGCCAGCAGCTCGACGCCGGGATTGGCTTTGACGGCGTAGTAAATCTTGGCTTTTGGGAAGTTGACGCGAAATTCCTGGTATTTCGCCCGGACCTCATCCAGCAATACCACCAAAAACGGTGTTTCTTTGTCCTTGGAAAACCCGATGATTTTTTCCCAATCGGCAGCGGCGTAGTAATTTCGGTACATGATTTTTTCAAGGCCTAAAGAGGGTTGAGGTTTAAGCCGGCTTCCCTGAAACGCTATCGAGGGTTGGGGACGACCGTATCCCGCTGGCGGTGCAGCGAAAGGCTGGCGCGATTCGCCCCAGTCCGCGCGGGTCGATCAAAGCGACACCCGCTGGCGGGTGAGGTCCATGAGCCAGGCGTGGGTGCCCTCGGCCGCCGGGCCGGTCGCGTCTTGAGCCGGGCGGTTTTGGCGGTAGGAACCGTCCGGCTGCATCAGCCAGGATTGCCGCTGGTCTTTCAGGGCGATATCCAGAATGTCCCACAACTGCTCGCGCGCGGTGCGATCCGCCACCGGCGTCGCCGCCTCGACGCGGGCGGACAGATTGCGGTGCATCCAGTCGGCCGAACCGATGATGAACTCGCCATCGACCGGGTTCTCCTGGCCGTTGGCGAAGTGGAAAATCCGGGAGTGTTCGAGAAAGCGGCCGATGATCGAGCGCACCCGCACGTTCTCGGTCCAGCCTGGCACGCCGGCGATCAGGCAGCAAAAGCCGCGCACGATCAGATCGACCGGGACGCCGGCTTGCGAGGCGGCCGCCAGCGCCTGGCCCATTTCCAAATCCTCGACCTGATTCATTTTGGCGATGATCCGCGCCGGCTGGCCGGCGCGATGGTTTTCGATTTCCCGTTCGATCCGTTCCAGGAAGCGCTGGCGCATGTTGGTCGGCGCGATCAACAGGGTCCGATAGTGCGGGGTGCGGGCGACGCCGGTCAAATAGTGAAACAGGTTGACCACGTCCGTGGTGATGGTGGAGTCGCAGGTCAGCAGGCCGACATCGGTGTACAGCCGGGAGGTCTTGATGTGATAGTTGCCGGTGCCGATGTGGGCGTAACTGCGCAAGTGTTCGCCTTCCTTGCGCACCACCAGCGCGACCTTGGTGTGGGTTTTCAGCCCCAGCACGCCGTAGGTGACGTGCGCGCCGACTTTTTCCAGCTTCTTGGCCCAGCCCAGGTTGCGCTCTTCATCGAACCGGGCTTTCAGCTCGATCACGCACGCCACCTGTTTGCCGCTCTCGGCGGCGCGGATCAGCGATTGCACGAACGGGGTATCGTCGCCGATCCGGTAGACCGTCATTTTGATCGCCACCGTTTGCGGATCGACCGCGGCGTCGCTGATGAAATCCTCGACGCTGGTGTCGAAGCATTCGTAGGGGTGATGCAACAGCAAATCGCCGGCGCGGATCACGGCGAAAATATCGACCTCTTCGTTGGGCAGGCGGGGTGGCGGCAGCGGGTTCCAGGGCGGGTCGCGCAGTTCCGGCCGGTCGAGGCCGGCGATCTGGAACAGGCTGGTGTAATCCAGCAGCCCTTCCACTTCGTAGACTTCGTGGTTTTCCAGATCGAACCGATCCATCAAACCCTGGCGCAAGGCCGGATGGGCGTCGGACGCCAAATCCAGCCGCACCACCGGTTCGAAGCGGCGCTGCTGGAGCGCTTCGGCCACGACTTCCCGCAAGCTGTCGTCGTCGTCTTCGTCCAATTCAACTTCGGCGTTACGCAAAATGCGGAACAGCGTGGCGTTGATCAGCTCCATGCCGGGAAACAGCTTGTCGGTGCTGTGACGGATCAAGTCCACCAGCCGGAGAAAACGGTAATGTTCCGGGTCCGTATCCGCCTTGAGCCGGACCCAGGAAGGCAGCACGGTCGGTATTTTGACCCGCACCGGCACGAATTCGTCGGTTTCGGGATTGCGCAGGATAAAGCCCCAATTGATCGACAGGTTCGACATGAACGGGAAAGGGTGCGCGGGGTCCATGCCGAGCGGAGTCAACGCCGGGGACACGTTATGGTCGAACAGCTCCCCGGCTTCTTCGCGTTGCGCGTCGGTCAGTTGCTCCCACTCGACCAGAAAAATGCCGTGTTCGGCCAGCCGGGGCGTCAAGTCCCGATAGCAGCGCGCCTGCCGCTCCAGTTGGTCGAGCACTTTTTCGCGGACCTCGGCGAGCCGCTTGAGCGAAAGCAGGCCCACGCGCTTCATGTAGAACTCGTCCAGGTTCGAGGTGAAGATGGCCAAAAATTTCAGCCGCTCCAAAAGCGGCGTGCGCTCGTCCAGAGCCTCGTGCAGCACCCGCGCGTTGAAATCGAGCCAGCCCAGATCGCGATCCCGCCACGCATGGGCCAGCAGGCCCTCGCGGGAGGCGAGAAAGGAGTCGGTGGCGGCGGCCGGCGGCGCTTGGGCTTTCTTGCGCCGCTTGGGTTTAACGCGGGTCAGACTGATGCCGGTCTGGGTGGCTTGCGTGTGGGCGGACATGCGGATTTCTCCTCGCGGTACGACGGGCGGCGGTGCGGTGGAATTATTAGGGTTCGCGGCCGGATTGGCAAAGCGCCGCCATCAAAAATTCATCTGCGGCGGGCCGGGGTTCGAGAGTTGGAGTCGCCTCTCGGCTCGCGGGTTCTCGGCGAAGGCGGCGAAGGCGGCGCGAGGCGGGGCGGCCTCCGCCATCAGCGCCTTGCGGCCTGATAAACCGCCTCGGTCAGCGCCGCCGAGCGATCCCAGTTGAAGGTCTCTTCCACCGCCTGGCGGCCGTTGAGGCCCATCAGCCGACTTTTTTCGAGGTCGGCCAGCAGCGAGCCGATGCCGCGCGCCAAGCCGCTCGGATCGGCCTCCACCAAAACGCCATCCACGCCGTCGCGGACGAACTCCCGAGGGCCGCCGGCGGTGGTGGCGACCACCGGCTTGCCGGCCGACCAAGCGTCCAGGACCACGATGCCGAAAGGTTCGTTGCGGCTCGGCACGGCGACGAGATCGCACGCGCGTAGCAGATCGAGATAATGGGCGTAGGGGAGACGGCCGAGCAGCACGGTCGAACGGCCGATGCCGAGGGTTTCGACGGTTCTCTCGATCGTTCCCCGCTCGGGGCCATCGCCCGCCAGGACGATGCGGGCTTGCGGATGTTCGGCCAAAAGCATCGGAACGGCTTCGACCAGCAAATCCAGCCCCTTTTGCGCCGTCATCCGCGCCGGCGCGAACACCGTGGGCGCTTGCGGGGGAATGGCGTGACGGCCTTTGACTTCGGCCGGATCGACCGGGCCGTCGAAGGCGTGATAGCTGACGCCGTTGGGGACCACGTGAAGATTCGCCTCGGGCGCTCGATAGATGCGCCGCAATTCGTCGGCGAGAAAGCGGCTGACCGCGATCACGGCGTCGGCGCGATGGCAAGCCGCCGCTTCGAGGTCCCGCACCTGACGGGCGAAACCGTCGTGAAACACGTTGCCGTCGCGGCCGTATTCGGTCGAGTGCATGGTCAGCACGCCCGGCGCGCCGGATACCGCCATGACGGCGCGCAAGGCGTCGGCGGTCAGCCAGTCGTGCGCGTGCGCGATGTCGAAGTCGCCCGACTCCGCGCTGATCCGCTGAAAGCGCTCGATCATCGCCTCACACATCCGTTGCATGGATTCAAAATCGTCGGTGCTGGCGCGGTGATCGACTCGGTGGTAATGCACGCCATCGATGCGGTCATAATCGTTTTGGCCGTCCTTGCGCCGGGTGATGACATGCAGCTCGTGCCCTCGCCGTCGCAGGCCGGCGGACAGCTCCGTCACATGTACGCCGAGCCCGCCAAGGCAAATCGAGTGCAAGGATTCCGAGGAAAACATGGCGACGCGCATGGTTTAGGCGGCCTTTAACGTCGGCGGCGAGGGCGAAGACCGACAACCCGCCAAGCGCGTTCGCCAATCATCGCGCCCGTTCTAGGCTTCGCCGACGGCGCGCGGCTCGTCCAGTCCCCGCTCCGCCAGCGCCGCCGCGCGAAACAGCGCCCGGCCCTTGTTCATGGTTTCCTGCCATTCCAGCGCGGGGACGGAATCGGCCACGACGCCGCCGCCAGCCTGAATGTGCAGCATCCCGTCTTTGAGCACGGCGGTGCGGATGGCGATGGCGGTATCCATGTTGCCCGACCACGACAGATAGCCGACCGCGCCGGCATAAATCCCGCGCTTGACCGGTTCCAGCTCGTCGATGATTTCCATGGCGCGAATCTTGGGCGCGCCGCTGACCGTGCCGGCCGGAAACGTGGCGCGCAAGGCGTCGATGGCGGTCAGGCCCGGCCGCAGTTTCCCGGTCACGTTGGACACGATATGCATGACGTGCGAGTAGCGCTCGACCACCATTTTTTCCGTCAGCCGCACGCTGCCGGTCTCGCTGACCCGGCCCACGTCGTTGCGGCCCAGATCGATCAGCATCAAGTGTTCGGCCAATTCCTTGGGATCGGCCAGCAGTTCCGCCTCCAGCGCCTGATCCTCCTCTTCGGTCGCGCCGCGCTGGCGGGTGCCGGCGATGGGCCGCACCGTCAGCAGGCCATCTTCCAGCCGGGTCAGGATTTCCGGCGAGGAGCCGACGATGTGAAGATCGCCCAGATTGAGAAAATACATGTAAGGCGAGGGGTTCAGGCCGCGCAGCGCCCGATACAAATCGAGCGGCGCGGCCCGGAACGGGGCCGACAAGCGCTGCGAGGGCACCACCTGCATGCAATCGCCGGCCAGGATGTAGTCTTTAATCCGTTCGACGGCGGCTTCGTAGCCCTGCTGGGTGAAGCCGGACACGAATTCGATGTCGTGATCGGCCGGCGGGTGGGCGCGGGGCGGCGCGTAAAGCGAGCGGGGAGCGCGCAGTTGGTCGCCCCATTCGTCCAGACGCTGCTGGGCGCGAGCGTAAGCGCGCTCCACCGCCGGGTCCACCAGGGTGATGAGGTACAGCTTGCCGGCCAGATTGTCGAACACCACCACGTCTTCCGACACCAGAAGAAGGATATCGGGGTTGTCCAGCGGATCGGGGTTGGGGCAACGCGCCAGCTTCGGCTCGATGTAGCGGATGGTGTCGTAGCCGAAATAACCGACCA
>JAEUPW010000130.1 GCA_016790045.1 Candidatus Competibacteraceae bacterium | reverse complement strand
CAAGCGCGCCGCCGAACAGCCGGTTTCGACTTTCGGCATCGACGTGGACACCGGCTCTTACGCCAACGTCCGCCGCATCCTCAACGGCGGGCAGTTGCCGCCGCGCGACGCGGTGCGAATCGAGGAGCTGATCAATTATTTCGACTACGACTACCCGCTGCCGGAGAGCCGCCAGCCGCCGTTCCGGGTCAGCACCGAACTGGCGGCGACCCCGTGGAATCCGAAAACGCTGCTGCTGGCGGTCGGCATCAAGGGCTACGATTTGCCGAAAACCCAACTGCCGCCCGCCAATCTGGTGTTTTTGATCGACGTGTCCGGCTCGATGAGCGACCCCAGCAAGCTGGATTTGCTCAAGCCGGCCATGAAATTGCTGGTCCGGCAGTTGCGGCCGCAGGACAAGGTCGCCATCGTGGTGTACGCCGGCGCGGCGGGAACGGTGCTGGAACCGACTTCGGGCAGCCAGAAAGCCAAAATCGAGGCGGCGTTGGATCGCTTGAGCGCCGGTGGCTCCACCAACGGCGGCGCCGGTATCCAACTGGCCTACAACCTCGCCCGCGACGGGTTTGTCGAAGATGGCGTCAACCGGGTGATCCTGGCCACCGACGGCGATTTCAACGTCGGCACCGTCAATTTCGAGGCGCTGAAAAACCTGGTCGAGACCCAGCGCAAGAGCGGCATCGCTTTGACCACGCTCGGCTTCGGCGCGGGCAACTACAACGACCGCCTGATGGAGCAGTTGGCCGACGCCGGCAACGGTAACTACGCCTATATCGATACTCTGCAAGAGGCGAACAAGGTGCTGGTCGAACAGATGAGCGCCACGCTGCTGACCATCGCCAAGGACGTGAAAATCCAGATCGAATTCAATCCCGCGCTGGTCGAGGAGTACCGGCTGATCGGCTACGAGAACCGCGTCTTGCGGCGCGAGGATTTCAACAACGACGCGGTGGACGCGGGCGACATCGGCGCGGGCCACACCGTCACCGCGCTGTACGAGATCGCCTTGAAAGGCGGCGGCGGGAGCTTGACCGAACCGCTGCGCTACGGTCGGGCAACCGCGCCGGGCGAGGCGGGCAAAGGCGATGAAATCGCGTTCTTGCGGCTGCGCTACAAGCAGCCGGAGCGCGACGCCAGCCAGTTGCAGGAGTGGCCGATCCGGCGCGATCAACTCGTTCGGGACAGTGGGCGCACCAGCGAGCGGTTCCGCTTCGCGGCGGCGGTGGCCGGCTTCGGCCAACTGCTGCGCGGCGCGCGGTATACCGGCGGCTTCGGCTACGACGACGTGCTGGCGCTGGCCAAAAGTGCGCGCGGCGACGACCCGTTCGGCTACCGGGGCGAGTTTCTGACCTTGGTGGGCCTGGCCCGGTCGCTCGATTCGACCGAGGCCGGCAAAGCGGCGCAGGCGATGCGCTGAATCGGGGCCGCTGGCGGGTCGGGTTGAAAAACGCGCTCGCCAAAAGCGGCGGGGAAGGGGTCGCGACGCCTTCCCCGCCGGCGCGGCAGCGAGTAAAGTGCCGTCCCCATGCGGACTGATGACGATGCCGACGAAACCCTCATGCTGCGCTATCGGAGCGGTGACGCCGGCGCGTTCGAGCGGCTGTACGCCCGTCACAAGGGGCCGTTATACCGGTATCTGCTGCGCCAGTGCGGCCAGCCGGCAGCGGAGGAGCTGTTTCAAGATGTCTGGCTGAAACTGATTGCCGCCCGCGCCGGCTATACGGTGCAAGCTCAATTCGCGACCTGGCTTTATCGGATCGCCCACAACCGCGTGGTGGATCACTACCGCGCCAGCGCGCGCGGCCTGCCGCTGTCGTACGCCGACGACTGCCCGGAATGGGCGAACATCCCCGCGCCCGACGCGGTCCAACCGGAAAATCAGGACGAGCGCCGCCGGCAATCCGAGCAGTTGCTGGCGCTGCTGGCGGATCTGCCGGAAGCTCAGCGCGAGGCGCTGCTGTTGAAGGAGGAGGCCGGACTGTCGTTGGATGCCATCGCCCAGGCCACCGGAACCGGCCGCGAAACCGTCAAAAGCCGCTTGCGCTACGCGCTGGCCCGCCTGCGCCAAGGTCTGGGAGGCCCATCATGAACGATGATCGCCGCGACGAACTCCACGATGCAAGCCTCTCGGAACTCTATCGGGAAACCCGGACCGTCGATCCGCCGGCTTGGCTCGATCGGGGTATTTTGGACGCGGCGCGGTCGGCGGTCGCACCGCGTCCGCCAAGCCGCCTCAAGCCTCGAAACAGTCGCTGGAGGGTGCCGCTGGCGCTGGCCGCGACCGTGGTCTTGACCGCCGGCGTGCTGCGGATGGCGGACGAGGCCGGCGAATTTCGCCTTTACTCGGCCCCGGCTCAGTCCAAGATCGAATCGGCGGCTAAAGCGGAAAGCGCCGCCCCCGGCAACACCCGACCGCTCCCGGCCGAACGGGATCGATCGGCGGCGTCCGAGGCGTCGTCGCGAGCGGCCGTTTTGTCTGCCGAGGTTCCGCCGCCCGCGCCGGCCATCCCGTCGCAAGACGCGATCAAGGAAGAGATGCTGTCGGGCTCGTTGGCGCAGCCGGCAGTCCCCGCCGCTGCCGCGCCGGCCGCAGCCCCCGCCAAGCCGGCCGCTTCCCAACCGCAAGCGCCCGTGTTTGAAGCCAAGAAAGAAGATCGTTTGAAGCAATCTGCTCCGATGGAATCGCCCGCGCGGCGAGAGCTTCGGGCGGATCGTTCGCCGGAACAGTGGTTGGAGGACATCAACCAGTTGCGCCGTCAGGGTCGAACGGCCGAAGCCGATGCACGCTTGGCGGAATTTCGGCGGCGCTATCCCCACTATCCGCTGGATGCGCTTGAATCTCCCCGATGAAGGCCGTTATTCCCGGCCCGCACGCGCTGGCCGAATTGGAGCATCAACTGCTGGAACTGCTGAGCGCTGCACCGAATGGCCTCAGCGAATACGCTTTGCTCAAACAGCTACGCACCTGCAATAAAGGGTTCGCCGAATTTGATGCCCGCCAACCGCTCAGCTTGTTCCGGGGGCATTTTTTGCTGTTTCACGCGCTTTATCGCTTGCGGGATCGCGTGCGCCAGGAGCGGCGGGGCTGGCTGGCGATCGAGCCATTGGCCATCGTGTTGCACCCATCGCCGGCGGAGACTTTGCCCATGCAAGCGAGCCTTGCGCCGCCCGAAGCCGATCACCTGCGGGAGTGGTATGGCGATTGGAACCGCTGGGAGACGGCAACCGCCGCCGATGTGCTCGAATGGCTGCGCCAGTTTCGGGTTTTGCGGCAAGCGGGCGGACAGCGGGCGCGGGCTTTGGCGGCGCTGGGCTTGCAAGACCCGGTGGATCAGACCGCCATCAGGCAACAGTACCGGCGCCTGGCGATGCAACATCATCCGGATCGGGGCGGCGACGGGTTGCGCTTGCGCGAGATCAACGCGGCCTGGGCGGTGTTAGCAACCCGCTCCAGAGATTGAATCGGCGCGGCGGACAAGCTCTGAAACGGTCAAGGGCGGAAAATATCGGGCCGGGGTTTGAAGCGAGCGCAGCGGGCCAGACCCGCCGCGTTTCAGGTTTTGGGAAGAAACGGGGTGATGGCCTCCAGCAACAAGGCTTCTTCGACAGGCTTGACCACATAACCTTTCGCGCCTTGGCGCTCGCCCCAAATCTTATCGGTTTCCTGATCCTTGGTCGTGACGATGATAACCGGAATGTGACTGGTGGAACCGTGTTTGGTGATTTGGCGAGTGGCTTGAAACCCGTTGACTCGGGGCATGACGACATCCATGAGCACGAGGTCGGGCAATTCCGCCTTGGCCACTTGGACGCCTTCAGCGCCGTCTTTGGCGGTGATGATCTCGTGGCCATGCTTTTTGAGGATCTTGGCGAGACTCAGCGTTTGCGTGGGCGAGTCATCGACAATAAGAATGCGGGCCATACTGCCACTCCTGGAAAAATCTTTCGTAGCTCATTTGTGCGTCCGTGTCACCGGATGACGGATGAAGGGGCCTTGGCCCCGCCAGCAAAAACTGTAGCCGGATGCTGCGGCGCTAACAACACATCATAATCGAAATTCGCGCGGTTCAGGGATGGTTTTGTGACAACCGGCCACTCGCCAGCGCATGATAGGATACAAGATCGGTGAATTCGTTTCGCGGGAGTTTGTTTTCATGAATGTTTCACAACCGAATTTTTCGGCCCGCCTGAGCGTGGCGCTGCGCGCTTTCTGGCGTATTTTGAACGACGCGGCCTTCGCCGGCGGCGTGCTGCGGCTGGAAAGCGGCGTCGCCGCCCCGCCCGCGTTGCCCGATGAACCGGCCAAATCGGCCCCGCTGCGGGAAACCTCGCCCGACGCCGCCATGCAGTTGTTGGCGTTGCTGCAACAGGAAGGCCGTTTCGTGGATTTTCTGGAAGAAAACGTCACCGCCTATTCCGACGCCGAAATCGGCGGCGCGGCCCGCGTGGTCCACGAGGGCTGCCGCAAGGTGGTGCGCGATTATCTGAAAATCGAGCCGGTGCGGGCCGAGAATGAAGGCGCGCGGCTGACGCTGGCCGCCGGGTTCGACCCGGCCACGGTGCGGCTAACCGGCAACGTGGTCGGCCAACCGCCGTTCACCGGCACGCTGATGCACCGGGGCTGGCGGGTGGCTCAGATCACGCTGCCCAAGCTGGCCGACGGCCACGACGCGCGGGTGCTGGCCCCGGCGGAGGTGGAGCTATGAGCGAGGCGCGCTACGCGGTCGGCATCGACCTGGGGACGACCCACTGCGTGATGGCGGCGGTGGATTTGGCCGTCGAGGAGCCGGATGGCGCGGCGCAGTGGACCGTGCCGGTGCCGCAGTTGACCGCGCCCGGCGCGGTGGAGGAGCGGCCGATGCTGCCGTCCTTTCTCTATCTGCCCCATCCCGACGAACTCAAATCCGAAGACCGCATTCTGCCGTGGGGCGAACCGCAACCGTTCGTGGTCGGCGAACTGGCTCGCGCCATGGGCAGCCGCACCCCGATTCGCTTGGTGGCCAGCGCCAAAAGCTGGCTGTGTCATCCGGGCATCGACCGGCGCGCGGCGATTTTGCCGGTGGAAGCGCCAGAGGAAGTGGAGCGCGTCTCGCCGCTGCAAGCTTCGATCCGCTATCTGGAGCACCTGCGCGCCGCCTGGGATCAGCGGTATCCCGATCACCCGTTGGCCGAGCAGGACGTGATCTTGACCGTGCCGGCGTCGTTCGATCCGGCGGCGCGCGAGCTGACCGCCGAGGCGGCGGCGGCGGTGGGCCTGTCGCGGCTGGTGCTGCTGGAAGAGCCGCAAGCGGCGCTGTATCACTGGATTCTGGCGGCCCGGGGCGAATGGCGCAAACAGGTGCAAGTGGGCGATATCATTCTGGTGATCGACCTGGGTGGCGGCACCGCCGACTTCTCGCTGATCGCCGTCACCGAGCGCGACGGCTCGCTGGAACTGGAGCGGGTGGCGGTGGGCGATCATATTTTATTGGGCGGCGACAACATGGATCTGGCGCTGGCCCACGCGGTTCGCGCCAAGCTGGCGGAGCAGGGCACCCAGCTCGATCCCTGGCAATTGCAGGGCGTCACCCACGGTTGCCGCAGCGCCAAGGAAACGCTGCTCGGCGACGCGAAAGCCGACGCCGTGCCGGTGGTGGTGCCGAGCCGGGGCTCCAAGCTGATCGGGGGCACCCTGCGCACCGAATTGACCCGCGCCGAAGTGACCCAAAATCTGGTGGACGGGTTTTTTCCGTCGGTGGAAGCCTCGGCGCGACCGGCCATCCGGGCGCGGGCGGCCTTGACCAAGCTGGGCTTGCCCTACGCGCAAGACCCGGCAATGACCCGCCATCTGGCCGCATTTCTGGCGCGGCAGGTCGGCGCGACCCGCGATTTGGCCGGTTTTGAAAATCGCTTGCCGGCCGGCGCGACGTTCTTGCATCCCACCGCCGTGCTATTCAATGGCGGCGTGTTCAAGGCCCAGCCGCTGCTGGAGCGGACTCTGGAGGTGCTGGACGCTTGGCTCGCGGCCGAAGGCGCGCCGCCGGTCCGATTGCTGGAGGGCGCCGATCTCGATCTGGCGGTGGCGCGCGGCGCGGCCTATTACGGTTTCGTGCGGCGCGGGCGCGGGGTGCGGATTCGCGGCGGCACGGCCAAGGCTTACTACGTCGGCGTGGAAAGCGCCATGCCGGCGGTGCCGGGCATGGAGCCGCCCATCGAGGCGCTGTGCATCGCGCCGTTCGGCATGGAAGAAGGCACCCACGCCGAATTGCCGCCGCAGGAAGTCGGACTGGTGATCGGCGAGCCGGTGCGCTTCCGGTTTTTCGGCTCCTCGGTGCGGCGGGCCGATCAGGTCGGCGCGGTCTTGGAGCGATGGGCTCCCGAGGAAATCGAGGAACTGGAGGAGATCGAAGCGACGCTTCCCACCGAAGGGCGACAGCCGGGCGAGGTCGTGCCGGTGCGGCTGCGGGCGGCGGTCACCGAAGTCGGCACGCTGCGGCTGGAAGCGGTCCCGCGCGCCGGCGAGGAGACCTGGAAAGTCGAGTTCGACGTGCGCGGGGAGAGCTAGGCCATCGCCCGGCAAAACACCCCCCGCTATCTCGTCGGCATCGATCTCGGCACCACGCACACGGTGGTGGCTTACGCCGATCTGAAGGCCGCCGGCGCGCCCGCCATCCGGCAATTCCAGGTCGAGCAACTGGTCGCGCCCGGCGCGGTGGCGGCCCGGCCGTTGCTGCCTTCGGTGCGCTATCACCCGGCGCACGGCGAACTGGCGGCGGAAGATTCGCGGTTGCCGTGGGATTTTATCGATCCTGGCGCGGTGCCGGCCGCCGTGTTGGGGGAGCTGGCCCGAGAGCGGGGTTCGCGCGCGCCGGGCCGGCTGGTCGCCAGCGCCAAAAGCTGGCTGTCCCATGCCGGCGTGGACCGAATGGCCCCGATCCTGCCCTGGGGCGCGGCGGAGGGCGTCGCCCGAGTGTCGCCGGTGATGGCGACCGCCAGCTATCTGGCGCATCTTCTCGCCGCCTGGAACCATCGTTTTCCCGGCGAACCGCTGGAGCGGCAGGATGTCGTGCTGACCGTGCCGGCCTCGTTCGATGAAGGCGCGCGGGTGTTGACGGTCGGCGCGGCGCGGTTGGCCGGACTGGCGCAATTGCGCCTGCTGGAGGAGCCGCAGGCGGCCTGTTACGACTGGCTGCACCGGCATCGAGCCGAGGTGGCGGACGATCTCGGCGCTTCGCGCCTGTTGCTCGTCTGCGATGTGGGCGGCGGCACCACCGACCTGACGCTGATCCAAATCGAGCCGGGGGAGCGGGCGCCGCGCCTGACCCGCATCGGCGTGGGCGAGCATTTGATGCTGGGCGGCGACAATATGGATTTGACCCTGGCGCGAATCGCGGAAGCGCGTTTGGGCGCAGAGCGGCTGAACGCCGGCGAGCTGTCGCAACTGCTGCAACAGTGCCGCAACGCCAAGGAGCGGTTGCTGGCGGAGGATGCGCCGGAACGGGTTGCGGTGACCGTGCTGGGCGGAGGCGCGCGGCTGATCGGCGGCGCGCGCTCGGCGGAGTTGAGCCGCGAGGAAGTCCAGACTTTGCTGGTGGACGGTTTTTTGCCTTTGGTCGAACTCCAGGATCGGCCGCAAAACCGGCGCGCGGCCGTGGTCGAATTCGGCTTGCCCTACGCCGCCGATCCGGCAATCAGCCGCCATCTGGCCGCTTTTTTGGACCGGCATATCGAGGGCGCCCGCCGCGCCTTGGGCGAGCGCGCGCCGCCCGAACGCCTCCCCATTCCAGACGCGGTGTTGCTCAACGGCGGCGTTTTTCACGGCGCGGCGCTGGCCGGTCGCTTGCTGGCGTTGCTGGCCGGTTGGCGCGGCGAAGCGTTATTGCGTCTGGACAACCCCGATCCCGATTTGGCGGTGGCGCGCGGGGCGGTGGCTTACGGTTTGGCGCGGCGCGGCGATGGTCTGCGCATCGGCGGCGGTTCGGCGCGCGGTTATTTTTTGCTGGTCGAGGGCGAGCGCGACCGCAAACAAGGGGTCTGTCTGCTGCCGCGCGGCAGCGAAGAGGGTCAGGCGATCCGGTTGGACCGCACTTTTTCGTTGCGCCTTGGCGCGCCGGTGCAGTTCCATCTGCTGTCGTCCACCGGCGATGCGCGCTATCGGCCGGGCGAAGTGGTCGCGCTGGACGCCGAAGACTTCGTTCCCATGCCTCCCATCGCCACGGTGATCGAGAGCGAAGCCGCCGGCGAGGCGGCGGTGCAACTGGTGACCCAACTGACCGAGATCGGCACGCTGGACATGGATTGCGTGGCGGTGGACGATCCGGCGCGGCGCTGGGCTTTGGCTTTTCAGTTGCGCGGCGGCGACGCGGCGACGCTGGCCCGCTTGCACCCGCGCTTTTCGGGGGCGGCGGCGCGGCTGGAGCGCTGTTACGGCGCGCGCGCATCCGATGTGGAGCAGAAGGAAATCAAGAGTTTGCGGGCCGATTTGGAACGCTTGCTCGGCAGGCGCGAAAGCTGGGAGACGCCGTTGTTGCGCGAGCTGTCCGGCGTGTTGCAAGCGGGCGCGCGACGGCGGCGGCGTTCGGCGGATCACGAGCGATTGTGGTTCAGCCTGACCGGCTATTGCCTGCGGCCGGGCTTCGGCTACCCGCTGGACGATTGGCGGGTGCAGCAGGTGTGGGCGCTGTACCCGCAAGGCGTGCAATACGGCCAGGACGCCCAAAACCGTGCCGAATGGTGGACGCTGTGGCGTCGGGTGGCCGGCGGCCTGGACGCGGCGGCGCAGGCGCGGTTGAGCGAGGATTTGTTGGCGGATTTGCGGCCGCTGACCGGCAAGGCGGCGAAAGATAAAGCGCCGGGCGTCGAGGACATGGCGCGGCTGGCCGGGGTGTTGGAGCGGTTGCCGTCCGGCCGCAAAGTCGAGCTCGGTCAACTGCTGCTGGCGCGGCTGGCGCGCAAGGGCGAATCGCCGCAACTTTGGTGGGCGGTCGGGCGCATCGGAACGCGGGCGCCGGCGTACGGCAGCGCGCACGACGTGGTGCCGGCGGCGGCGGCGGAGGACTGGCTGGAACAGGTGCTGGCGCTGGACTGGCGCGCGATGACGCCGGCCCCGTTCGCCGCCGCGTTGCTGGCGCGCCTGAGCGGCGACCGGGAACGCGATGTGGGCGAGGGCTTGCGGGGGCGGGTGTTGCAGCGGCTGCGCGCGGCGAAAGCGCCCGCTTCCTGGCTCAAAATGGTCGAGGAGGTGGTGGAACTGGACGAAGCCGACTCGGGCCGGGTGTTCGGCGAGGCGCTGCCGCCGGGCTTGCGGCTGGTGTCTTAGCACCACAGCCGCAGATACGGTAGATGTTGTAGATACTGAGTACCTACCGTATCTGCGGCTGTAGTGCTAGAAGGAAAAGATGGGCTTATCGGCAGTAGTCGTCTTACCATGCGGCCGGACCCGCCTCAGCGCCTTTGAGGACATACTTCAATTCTGCAATGCGTTTTCGCGTCAGGGCCAGCCGGTAGTCTTCAATGATCACATTGCCGGTCGATCCGGTTTTCCTATTGACTTCTGTGATGAACTGAAGACTCGCTTCACGATACTTAATCCAGGCTTTTTGAGCGTCTTCAAGTTTTTTCCTGCCGTCGTCTGAGAGCCTATCCGAAAATATCAACTAAAGGGTAGTTAATTAAACAGAACCTTCTTTAGGTAGAGGGGCACACAGTTTTTTGAGTAAAATGCGGATAGAAGAAACCCAAATCATGGCGACACTAGAAGTCACTCTTTTTTCATAGACACGGACTAACCGACGATAACGGCTTAACCAGGCCAAGGTGCGTTCCACTACCCAACGACGCGGTAACACGTTAAACGCTTTTGAGGTTTTTTGAACGATCTCCAACTCACAAGAAAAGGTCTCTTTGACCCACTCCACCAAATCTCCCTGATAAGCTTGATCGGCCCAGAGGTGGCGCAGCGTGGGTACGGTGCGAAAGGTCTTTTTCAATAAGGGGTAAGCGCCCTGACTATCGTGGACATTGGCGGCATGGACGCCCACCGCCAGAACACAACCCGTGGTATCCGTTACAATATGATGCTTCCTCCCTTTGACTTTCTTCCAGCCATCAAAGCCGGATTCCTCGGCGGATTCGGCCGTCCCTTTGACGCTTTGGCTGTCGATGATGCCTGCACTCGGTTCCTCGGCTCGAGCGTTTTTTTTCGTACTTCACGGCGGATTTGTGCATTCACCCGCTCGAA
>JAEUPW010000111.1 GCA_016790045.1 Candidatus Competibacteraceae bacterium | reverse complement strand
CTCGGCCGTCAATTCGGCCTGCTGGCGGATCAGCGCCGCGCCGCCGCGCTCCAAAAATCGGGCGTTGGCGGTCTGGTGGTCGTCCACCGCGAACGGGAACGGCACCAGAATGGAGCCGACCCCCGCCGCCGCCAGTTCGGCCACGGTCAGCGCGCCGGCGCGGCACAGCACCAGATCGGCCCACCCGTAGGCGTCGGCCATGTCCTCGATAAACGGCGTCAGGCGCGCCGCCACGCCGGATTCCCGATACGCGGCCTCCGCCGCCGCATGCAACTGTCCGCCCGCCTGATGCCAGACCTCCGGGCGCTCGCGCTCGGCCAGCGAGGCCAGCGCTTGGGGCACAAGCTGGTTCAACGCCAGAGCGCCCTGGCTGCCGCCCACCACCAGCAAGCGCGGCGGCTGTCCGGCGCGCGCGGCGAAGCGCTCCGCCGGTGGCGGCAACGCCGCGATTTGCTCCCGCACCGGATTGCCGACGGTCAGCGCCCGCCGAGCGCTGGGGAAGGTCGAAGGAAACGCCTCCAGCACCCGGTCGGCGATCCGCGCCAGCCAGCGGTTGGTCAAGCCGGCGATGGCGTTTTGCTCGTGCACCACCAAGGGAATGCCGAGCGAGCGGGCCGCCATGCCGCCCGGCCCGCTGGCGAAGCCGCCCATCCCCAGCACCACGCGCGGGCGCAGCCGCCGCAGAATCGCGCCGGCCTGCCACAGGGCGCGGCCCAGTATCAGCGGCATGGTCAAGGCCCGGCGCGCGCCCTTGCCGCGCAGCGCGGCGACGCCCACCCATTCGATCGGAATGCCGGCCTTCGGCACCAGCGTCGCTTCCAAACCGCGCCGGGTGCCCATCCACACCACCGGCAAGCCGCGCTCGCGCAGGCGCTCGGCCACCGCCAGCGCCGGAAACACGTGGCCGCCGGTACCCCCGGCCACGATCAGCACCGGCCGCGCCTCGCTCATTCGCCGTAGCCTCCCCGCCGGCTTTCCCCGTCGATGCGCAACAGCACCGCCAAGGTGACGCACATCACCACGGCGCTGCTGCCGCCGTAGCTCATCAGCGGCAAGGTCAGACCCTTGGTCGGCAGCGCGCCCATGTTGACGCCCATGTTGAACAGCGCCTGGATGCCGAACCAAATGCCGATGCCATAGGCCAGATACGACGAAAACTCCATGCCCACGTCCTCGGCGCGGCGCGCGATCTTGAACGCGCGCCAGACCAGGGTCATAAACAGCGCGATCACGGCGACAACGCCGATCAGGCCAAATTCTTCGGCGAGCACGGCAAACAGAAAATCGGTGTGCGCTTCCGGCAGATAAAACAGTTTCTGCACGCTCTGCCCCAGGCCGACGCCGAAGAATTCGCCGCGGCCGATGGCGATCAGCGATTGCGCCAACTGATAGCCCTTGCCGAACGGATCATCCCAAGGGCTGAGAAAGCTCAATACCCGATCCTGCCGGTAGGGCGAGGACAGGATCAGCACCGCCATCACGGCGGCGGTTCCCGCCTGCAACGCGCCGAACTGCCACAGGTTGACCCCGGCCAGGAACACCATCCCCAGCGCGGTCGCCATCAGCACCACCACGCTGCCGAAGTCCGGCTCCAGCAACAGCAGCACCGCCAGAACCGCCAGCACCGCCATCGGCCGGGCCAGCGCCAGCGCCGAGGTCTTGAAATCCGCCGTCTGCAATTCCTCGCCGTGGCGCTTGAGATAACCCGCCATATAGATCAAGGCGAACAGCTTGGCGATTTCCGACACCTGGACATTGATCGGGCCGACGCCGATCCAGCGGATGCTGCCGTTGACCTCCCGACCGACGCCGGGGATCAGCACCAGGATCAGCAGCCCGAACGCCGCCGCCAGCAACCAAGGCCCCGCCCTGCGCCAGCGGCCCATCGGGATCTGATAGGCGACGCCTGCCGCCAGGAGCCCGAACAGAACGAACACGCTCTGGCGGATCAAAAAATAGAACGGCTGGCCTTGCCCGGTTCTCGGGTCGGCGCCGATCGGGATCGAGGCCGATGCCACCATCAGTAATCCAAGCGCCAGCAACAACAAAGCCGACACCAAGATCCACGGATCGGGAAAGGCCAGCGCGGAGCGGCGCTCGCCGGCGCTCGGCAGCCGGTTGCGGGCGCCGCCGGCGACCGTGGCCGCAGCGCTCATCCGTTCAAGCTCCTGACGGCGGCGGCGAACACCGCCCCGCGCTCTTCGTAGCCGCTGTACATATCGAAGCTGGCGCACGCCGGGGACAGCAGCACGCTGTCGCCGGGACGCGCGCAACGCGCCGCCTGAATGACGGCCTGCTCCATGTCGGCGGCGCGCCAAAGCGGCACGCTGTCGCCCAAGGCTGCCGCGATCAGCGGCGCGTCGCGACCGATCAGCACCACCGCCCGCGCCTTATCGGCCAACGCCGAACGCAACGGCGCGAAATCTTGGCCCTTGCCGTCGCCGCCCGCGATCAGCACCACCCGGCCCGGCAGACCGCGCACCGCCGCCACCGTCGCGCCGACGTTGGTGCCTTTGGAATCGTCGAACCAGCGCACGCCAGCGCGCTCCAGCACCAGCGCGGTGCGGTGGGCGAGCCCTTCAAACTCGCGCAGCGCCGCCAGCATTCCGTCCCGGCTCAAGCCGAGCGCGTGGCCCATGGCCAGCGCCGCCAGCGCGTTGGCGAGATTGTGATCGCCGCTGATCTTCAATTCCGCCGCCGCGATCCACGGCTGCGCGCCGCGCGCCAGCCACGTCTCGCCGCCGACTTGACGCAAACCGAATTCGCCGTCGCCCGGAGGATTTAACCGGAAGCGCAACACCTGGCGGCCCGGCTCGACCATCGCCGCGACCGCCGGATCGTCGGCGTTGATCACCATGGTGCCATCGCCCCGAAAAATGCGGCGCTTGGCGGCGATGTAGCGGTCCAGCGAGGCGTAGCGATCCATGTGGTCGGGGCTGATGTTGAGCACCGTCGCCACCTTGGCGTTCAGGCTATGGGTGGTCTCTAGCTGGAAGCTGGACAATTCCAGCACGTAGGCCCCGAGCGGCTCGGCGGCGTTCGGGGCGCTTTGTTCGGCCAGCCACAGCTCCAAAGCCGGCGTGCCGAGGTTGCCGCCCACCGCCGCCCGCAGGCCGGCGTGTCGGGCCATCTCGCCGAGCAGGGTCGTGACCGTGCTTTTGCCGTTGGAGCCGGTGATGGCCGCGATGGGCGCTTGAACCAGACGGGCCAGCAATTCGATATCGCCCCACACCGGGATGCCGCGCGCGGCGGTTTGCGCGATCGCCGGCGTCGCCACCGCCACGCCCGGACTGACCAGCAACCGCGCCGCTTGCCCGAACACCCCCGGATCGAAACCGCCCAGGTGGCGCGGGAGATCGGGAAATTCTGCGCGCAGCGCCGCCAGTCCCGGCGGCTCGCGCCGGCTGTCGGTCACGGCCGTGTCCGCGCCCAGCTTCGCGAGCGCCCGCACCGCCGACAAACCGCTCTTGCCGAGCCCGACCACCAGCGTGGTTCCGTCCAGTCGCAACACTTGCGGATCTCCCCTCAGCGAATTTTCAGAGTGGAGAGTCCGACCAGCACCAAAATGATGGTGATGATCCAAAACCGGACGATCACTTTGGGCTCCGGCCAACCCTTGAGCTCGAAATGGTGGTGCAGGGGAGCCATGCGGAAAATCCGCCGGCCGGTCAGCTTGAAAGAACCGACTTGCAGGATGACCGACACGGTTTCCATGACGAACACCCCGCCCATCACGAACAGCACCAGCTCCTGGCGCACCACCACCGCGATAATCCCCAGCGCCGCGCCCAGCGCCAGCGCGCCGACATCGCCCATGAACACCTGCGCCGGATAGGCGTTGAACCAGAGAAACCCCAGACCGGCCCCGAGCATCGCGCCGCAAACCACCATGACCTCGCCCGCGCCCACCACGTAGGGAATGTCGAGATAGCCCGCGAAAATCCGGTTGCCCGACGCATAGCAGAACACGGCCAACGCGCCGGCCACCATCACGGTGGGCACGATCGCCAGCCCGTCCAGCCCGTCGGTCAGATTGACGGCGTTGCTGGCCCCGACGATGACGAAGTAGGTCAGCGGCACGAACAGCCAGCCGAGATTCAAGGCGACATTCTTGAAAAACGGCACGATCAACTGCGTTTCGACCGGCGTTGGCGCGGCCAGATACAGCAACACCGCCGCCGTCAAGCCGACGACAGATTGCCAGGTGTATTTCGCTCGCACCGACAAGCCCTTGGAATTGCGCAAAATCAGTTTTTTGTAATCGTCCGCCCAACCGATGACGCCAAACGCCAGCGTGGTCAGCAGCACGATCCAGACGTAATGGTTGCGGGGGTCTCCCCACAACAGCGTGGCGACGGCGATGGCCACCAAAATCAGCGCCCCGCCCATGGTCGGAGTGCCGGCCTTGGACAAATGGCTTTTCGGTCCGTCCTCGCGGATTTGCTGGCCGATCTGATAGCGGCTCAAGCGCTCGATCATGGCCGGCCCGATGATCAGCGAGATCAGCAACGCGGTCAAAGTCCCCAGGATGCCTCGCAAAGTCAGGTACTGAAAGACATTGAATCCTTTATAAAAATTGTCGGTCAGCCATTCGGCCAGCAGCACCAGCATCAGCTCTTTTCCTCCGGGTTGGCGGCCGCTTCGCCGGCGTCCGCCAGCGCCGCCACCACGCGCTCCATCCGCATGCCGCGCGAGCCCTTGACCAGCACCAACGCCGCTCCGCCACCGGCGTCGAGGTCTTCGGCCAGCGCCGCGATCAAACTGTCCGCATCCGCGAAATGCCGCCCGCCCCGCTCGAACGCGGCCACCGCCGCCTGGCTGTGCTCACCGAGGCCGTACAAGCGCTCGAAACCGGCGGACCGGGCCTCCCGGCCCGATTGCGCGTGCAATTCCTCCGCCGCCGGCCCCAGTTCCCACATGTCGCCCAGCACCAGCCATTTTCGGCCCGGTTCGGCGCTCAGCGCATTTAGCGCGGCGGCGAGCGAGGCCGGATTGGCGTTGTAGGCGTCGTGGATGACCGCGCCGCCGTATCGCCCCCGCAAACGCTGCATCCGCCCCCCGACGCCCCGCAAGCTTTCGAGGCCCTGACGGATTTCCTCCAGGGTCGCGCCGACCGCAATCGCCGCCGCCGCCGCCGCCAGAGCATTCAAAACGTTATGCCGTCCGGGCAGCGGCAACCGCACTTCGATTTCCCGCTCCGCGACCCGCAACCGAAAGCGGTTGGCGGCCGCGTCGAGCAGTCGCGCGCTGACTTGCGCCGGGTGCTCCAAACCGAAATCCACGATCCGCCGGTTCGGGTTCAAGCCGGCCCAATACTCGGCGTAAGCGTCATCGCGGTTGATGATCGCCACGCCCTCGGGGCCGAGCCCCTGAAAGATCTCGCCCTTGCCGCGCGCCACGCCGGCCACATCGCCGAAACCCTCCAGGTGGCAGGGGCCGGCGTTGTTGACGATGGCGACATCCGGCTGGGCCAAACCGGTCAGATAAGAAATTTCGCAGAGGTGGTTCGCGCCCATCTCGATCACCGCGTAGGCGTGTTCCCGGCTCAACCGCATCAAGGTCAACGGCACGCCGATATCGTTGTTGAGATTGCCCTCGGTCGCCAGGGTCGGCCCGCGCGCGCGCAGGATCGAGGCGATCATTTCCTTGAGGGTGGTCTTGCCGTTGCTGCCGGTCAGCGCGATCAGGCGACCGGTGAAGCGCTCGCGCCAGGCCGCGCCCAACTGGCCCAAGGCCATCAGGGTGTCGGCCACGCGCAGTTGCGGCAGCGGATCGGCGACCGGCCGGCTCACCAGCGCCGCGCAAGCGCCCCGCTCGCGCGCGGCGGCCACGAAATCGTGACCGTCGAAATTCGGCCCGACCAAGGCGACGAACAAAGCGCCCGCCGGCAGCCGCCGGCTGTCGGTGCTCACTTCGGTAAAACCGGCGTCTTCGCCGCTGGCCTCGCCCCGCAACAGCCGGGCGGCTTCCCGCAAGCGCAGGGGGATAAATTTTTCAGCCATTCACGCGGCCTCGTCCTGATGGTCGGGATACAGCGCCCGGCGCGCGACGGCGCGGTCGCTAAACGGCAGCCGCCGCTCGCCGACGATCTGGTAATCCTCGTCGCCCTTGCCGGCGATCAACACCACATCGCCCGCGCCGGCTTCCCCCAGCGCGCGCGCGATGGCGTCGCGCCGGTCGCGGATCACCGCCGCCGCTTGCGGCCGGTCCATGCCGGCCAGAATGTCGCGAACGATCCGTTCGGGGTCTTCGGTGCGGGGGTTGTCGTCGGTCACGATCACCCGATCGGCCAAGCGCTCGACCGCCGCGCCCATCAGCGGTCGCTTGCCGGCGTCGCGATCGCCGCCGCAGCCGAACACGCACCACAACCGGCCGGTCCCGTGTTCGCGCAACGCCGCCAGCACCTGTTCGAGCGCGTGCGGGGTATGGGCGTAATCCACGACGGCCAACGGCCGGCCGCGCTCGCCGCCCAAGCGCTCCATCCGGCCCGGCACGGTGGCGGTTTTCGCCGCCCGTTCCAGGGCTTCGGCAAACGGCAACTCCAGCACCAGCAAGGTCGCCAGCGCCGCCAGGATGTTGCTGGCGTTGAACCGTCCCAGCAATCCGGCCTCCAGGTCGCCCTCGCCCCAGGACGAGCGCACCCGCAGCCGCAAGCCGGCCGGGGTCAAGCGCAGCGCTTCACCCCAAACGAAGCGCCGCAACCCCGGCGGCCGCTCGCCGAGGCCGTAGCCGACCACGGTTTCCGGATCGCGCAAATCGGCGGCGAGCGCTCGGCCGAAGGCGTCGTCGACAGTCAACACGCTCCAGCGCGGCCGATGCTCGCAGAACAGCCGGCGCTTGGCCGCCGCGTAGGCCTCCATGCTGCCGTGATAATCGAGATGGTCGCGGGTGAGGTTGGTCAAAACCGCCGCCGCGAACTCCACGCCGTTGACCCGGCCTTGATCCAGCGCGTGGGAGGACACTTCCATCACCGCGTGGCGCCGGCCGCCGGCGACCAGCCCGGCCAGCCAACGCTGCACCGCCAGCGGGTCTGGCGTGGTGTGCGCGGAAGCTTCGGTGCGGCCGTAGACGCCGACGCCCAGCGTGCCCGCGATGCCGCAAGGTCCCCCTGCCGCATCGCTCAGCGTCTGGGCGATGAAATACGCGCACGAGGTCTTGCCGTCGGTGCCGGTGAGGCCGACCACCGGCAAGCGCTGGGAAGGTTGGCCGTAATGGCGGGCGATGATCGGTCCGAGCTTTTGCCGCAAGCCGGGCACTGCCAGCATCGGCAGGTCTCCGGCGGGAACGGGCGACGCGCCCGGATAAGGCGGCTCCCAAACCACGGCCGCAGCCCCGGCCCGCTCGACCGACGCCAAGAAGGCCAAACCGTGCTGGCTCGCGCCTTGGAGCGCGAAAAACACTTCTCCCGGTCGGACCGCGCGGCTATCGACCGCCAAACCGGCGACCGGCCGTTCGGCCACCGGGGCCGGAACATCGGCAAAACCGCCCATCAGTTCGCGCAAGTTCAAAGTCATGGCGTCCTCAGGGGGTCGCGCGGTCCGGCGAGGCCGCGCCGGCGATTTTCATGGTCGGCATGTCGTCCGGGGTGATGTTCAACAACCGCAACACCCCGCCCATGGTTTTGCCGAATACCGGCGCGGCCACCGTGCCGCCGTAATAAGCGCCGCCTTTGGGCTCGTCGACGATGATCACCATCACCAGCCGGGGCGCGCTGGCCGGCACCATGCCCGCGAACAGGGAAAAATAGCGGTCGCTGGCGTAGCGGCCATTGACGATTTTGTGAACGGTCCCGGTCTTGCCGGCGACCTGATAGCCGGGAACCGCCGCCTTGAGCCCGGTGCCTTCCTTGCTGACCGCCTCTTCCAACATACTGCGCAACTGGCGCACCGAGCGGGTCGACAGCACCCGCCGCTCTTCGTTTGGAGCGAGCGGCTGTTCGCGCTTTAAAACGGTCAGCGGCCGCCGGATGCCATCCGCCGCCAGCACCACCCAGGCTTGCGCCAGTTGCACCATGTTCACCGACAACCCGTAACCGAAGGAATGGTTGGCGTGACCGATCTCGCCGCCCCACCTGCTGAAGTGGTTCAGCACGCCGGCCTGCTCGCCGAGCAAGCCGATCCCGCTCGGCGACCCGAAACCGAGGTTTTTGTAGAGCTGCCACAAGCGTTCGGCCGGCATCGACAGCGCGATGATGCTGGTGCCGACGTTGCTGGATTTGCTGATGACGCGGGTGACGTCGATGGTCTTGTAGTTGTGCACGTCGCGCACCCGGAAACGGCCCAGCTTGAGCGTCCCCGGCGCGGTGTTGATCAAGGTGTGGGGCGACCATTTGCCGCTTTCCAGGCCCAGGGCCACCGCGAACGGCTTCAGGGTCGAACCCGGCTCGTAAACGTCGGTCACCGCCCGGTTGCGCAGCAATTCTCCGCGCAGATTTTTCCGGTTGTTGGGATTGCCCGCCGGCTGGTCCACCATCGCCAGGATTTCGCCGGTGCGCACGTCGGCGATCACGGCCGAACCCGCGCTGGCCCGATTTTCCAGGACGGCCGCCTTGAGCGCGCGGTAGGTCAGATATTGCAAGCGCCGGTCGATGCTGAGCACCACCGATTTGCCGGGTTGCGGGGCGCTGATGCGCTCCACGTTCTCCACCACCTGGCCCATGCGGTCCTGAATCACCCGCTTGCTGCCGGGAACGCCGCGCAGATGCTGGTCGAAGGTTCTCTCCAAACCTTCCTGGCCGGCATCGTCGACATCGGTGAAGCCCAGCAGATGCGAGGTGACTTCGGCGTCGGGGTAGTAGCGCCGGTATTCGCGCTTCGAAAAAACGCCGGGAATCTTGAGGGCGAGAATCTGCTGGGCCGCGCTCGGCGGCAAATGCCGCCGCAAATAAAGGAACTGGCGGGTTTCGTTCTCCGCCAGCCGCTTTTCCAGCTCGCCGGGCTCCATCCCGAGCGCGCGCGCGAGCACCGGCCAGCGCGCTCGCTGCTGCAAGAGCTGTTGCGGTTGCGCCCAGATCGAATCGACCGGCGAGCTGACCGCGAGCGGCTCGCCGTTGCGATCCAGGATCATGCCCCGGTGGGCGGGTATTTCCACCACTCGCAGGAAACGCTCGTTGCCTTGCTCTTGCAAAAAATCCTTATTGATCAATTGCAGGTAGGCCGCGCGCGCGGCCATGCCCACGGCCGCCGCCAACAGCAGCCCCAACACCAAGCCGTGTCGCGTCGCCGGGGGAAGGCGGACCGGCGCTTTTTGCAACGCCGCTCCCAAACCTGTCCAAATCGATGGCTTATTCATTGGGCTTGATGTAAAAAACCTCGGCGGGGTCAGGGATGATCATGTTCAGGCGCCGGCGCGCTTTCTCCTCGACGGCGGCATCCATCACCAGAGTGCTCTGTTCCAGTTGCAGCGACTCCCATTCCACATCCAAGTTGTCCCGTTCCGCTTGAAGTTTCTGCAACTGTATGAAAAGCTGCCGATTAATGTGCCGCGTGTAAACGATTCCGATCCCCGAGGCCAACACGGTGCCGGCCAGCAGCGCGACGATGAAAAATTGGTTTTTCATCCGAGATGCTCCGCCGCGCGCAACACCGCGCTGCGCGCGCGCGGGTTTTGCGCGATTTCCCGCGCGCTCGGCCGGATCGCCCGGCCGATCCGCCGCAAGGTCACGCCCTCCGGCGAACCCGTCACCGGCAAATCCAGCGGCAGCTCCCGCCCCCGCGCTTGCCGTTGGATGAATCGCTTGACGGCGCGGTCTTCCAGGGAATGAAAGCTGATCACCGCCAGCCGCCCGCCGGGCACCAAGGCTTGAACCGCTTGCGGCAACAGCGCTTGCAATTCGCCCAGCTCGTCGTTGACCGCGATGCGAATGGCCTGAAACGTGCGGGTCGCCGGGTGTTTGCCCGGCTCTCGGGCGGGCACGGCGGCGGAGACGATCTCGGCCAGACGCGCGGTGGTCGCGACGGGCGCGCGCTGGCGGGCGGTCGCGATAGCGCGGGCGATACGCCGGTGAAATCGTTCTTCGCCAAATTCCACGAGCACTTGCGCCAGCTCCTTTTCGCTGACCTTATCGAGCCACGCGGCCGCGCTGTCGCCGCAGGTCGGGTCCATCCGCATATCCAAGCTCCCGTCCCGCAAAAAGCTGAAACCGCGCGCCGGGTCGTCCAATTGCGGCGAAGACACCCCCAAATCCAACAGGATGCCGTCCACCCGACCGTTCCAACCGCGCTCGGCCAAAACCTGGCTCAAGCGGCTGAACCGCGCCCGCGCGAACTGAAAGCGCGCATCGTGCCGGAACCGGCGCTTGGCCCATTCCTCGGCCGCCGGATCGCGATCGAGGCTCAACAGCGAGCCCGCGGGCCCCAACCGCTCCAGAATCGCGGCGGCATGCCCTCCCCGCCCGAAGGTGGCGTCCACATAACAGCCCCCCGGACGGAGCGCCAGCGCGTCCAGCGTCTCCTCGACCAGAACCGGTCGGTGCGGCGGTTCCACCGGCGCTTCGCTCAAAAGGCCAGCGCGTCCAAATCCGGCATCGGTTCGCCATCGTCATTCTCTCCGTCGAGCGCCGCCTCGCACCACGCTTGCCAAGCCGAATCGTTCCAGATTTCAAATTTGTTGCCTTGCCCCACCAGCACCACGCGCTTTTCGAGCGCGGCGAACCCTCGCAGCGGACCCGGCAGCAAAATTCGGCCGCCGCTGTCGATCTCGCAATCCTCGGCGTGACCCATCAACAACCGCTTCAAGGCGCGGGCGCGCTTGTTGGTGCTCGACAGCCGAAGGAGCTGGCGCTCGATCTCTTCCCACACCTCGAGGGGATACAGCAGAAGACAGCGGTCGCGATCGATCGTCAGCACCATCCGGCCCTCGCTCGCTTCCAACAGACGCTGGCGATAGGCCGCAGGTATCGATAAACGGCCTTTGTTGTCCAGCGATAATCGATGGATGCCCCGAAACAATGATGGCTCCCTTCAGTGCGCCGGAAGGTCCGCGCGCCCCACTTTCTCCCACTTTTCGCCACTAACTATAGGTAGAGCCGCCGGTCGATGTCAAGAAAACTTATTAAATCTGTTTAATAAATTTATTAATAAATTCAACATATTTTATTTTTTCAAGGCCCCAATAACCGACCGGCTCCCAAAAAATTTTCGCCCGAAACCCAATTATCCAGTGTTTGAAAAAAAGGCTGCAACGAAAGCGGAACAGGGCATGAACGAGCTGAAGCGCCCGCGCTGCTGTTGCAATACCGAGACGCAATGAAACGATATTTACGGGCTCGGTTCTATTTCAGACACGCCCGCGCAAAGGCGGAGTAGGGAGGTTTAAAAATAGGGAACCGGCCTGTAAGCCGGGTTCTGTCGAGAACGGTCATTCCTCTGCGACGCCTGTCGCCAGACGCCTGTAGCGACCTACCCGGGAGCCGCGCGGACCACGCGATACGCTCCCCTATTTGGTCTTGCTCCGGGCGGGGTTTGCCCTGCCGCGCCTGTTGCCAGACGCGCGGTGCGCTCTTACCGCACCTTTTCACCCTTGCCGGTTCTCGCGAACGTTGGCGGTGTATTTTCTGTGGCACTTTCCGTCGGCTCGCGCCGCCCAGGCGTTACCTGGCGCCCTGTCCTGTGGAGCCCGGACTTTCCTCCGCACCGTCGAGCGATACGGCGACCGTCCGGCCGGTTCCCGCGCATAGTGTCCATATCGGGGCGCTGCTTGGCAAGCTGAAATCACGATTTTTCATCCGCTTGCCGCTCTCCCATCAGGAGCGCCAGATCGTAGAGCGCCCGCTTGCGCAGGCCGGTCACCTTGGTCGCCACGGCCACGGCGCGGCTCAGCGGCAGTTCTGCCAGCAAAGCGGTCAGCAGCGCCCGGCTCTCCGGAGTATCCGCCTCGACCGCGGCCGGCGCGCCGTGCGCTACGATGACGAACTCGCCTTTGCTCCGATGGGGTTCGGCGGCCAGCCAGGCGTTGAGTTCGCTCAAGGTGGCGCTTTTCACTTGTTCGAACCGCTTGGTCAGCTCGCGCGCGAGCGCCGCCGGACGTTCGCCGCCCAGCTCCAGCGCCAGATCGCCCAAGGCTTCCGCGATTCGATGGCTGGCCTCGAAAAAAACCAGCGTGCGCGCTTCCCGTGCCAGCTCTCGCAACCGCTCGCGGCGCGCGGCGGTTTTCGCCGGCAGAAAGCCTTCGAAAACAAAACGGTCGGTCGGTAAGCCGGCGACCGACAAGGCTGCCAGCACGCTGCTCGGCCCCGGTATGGGAACGACGGACAGACCCCGGCGGCGCAGCTCGCGCACCAGCGGAAAGCCCGGATCGCTGATCAGCGGCGTGCCGGCATCGGAGACCAGCGCCACGTTTTTGCCTTCCCCCAAAAGCGCCGCGATCCGCTCGACGCGGTTGCGCTCGTTGTGGTCGTGCAGCGATAGCAGCGGCTTGTCGATGTCGAAATGCCGCAGCAATTGACCCGTGTGGCGGGTGTCTTCGGCGGCGATGCAATCGACTTCCCGCAAGGTGCGCAGCGCCCGGAGCGTGATGTCTTCCAGATTGCCGATGGGAGTCGCCACCACGTAAAGCGCGCCGGATTCGACGGTCATGCTTCAACCCTTTACAATGCGTGAATTTTTGGAGATCCCGCTCTGGCTTTGTTGGAGACCGTCCGTGATCAGCCGCGTCGCGCAGGGAACCGCCGCCGAGGATTTTGCGCTCCGCTATTTGGAAGCGCGCGGGCTGATCTTGGTGACCCGCAATTTCCGTTGCCGGGTCGGCGAGCTGGATTTGATCTTGCACGATGGCGGGCAATTGGTGTTTGTGGAAGTGCGCAGCCGCCGCCATGCCCGTTTCGGCACGCCCGCCGAATCCGTGACCCGAAGCAAACAGCAGCGCCTGTTGCGCGCGGCGGCCTTCTACCTGCAACGCCAGCGGCTCGACCTGCCTTGCCGCTTCGATGTGGTGGCCATTCTGCAAAGCGGGCATGAGCCGCAAGTCGAATGGATTCGGGACGCCTTCCAGCTTACGTGATTTTTTGCTGTTTCGTTGCAGTGACCGAGTATTCCGCCGATGACCGCCGATAAAACCGCCCAATTACAAGACCTGCTGTCCCGCCGCATCCTGATTCTGGATGGCGCGATGGGCACCATGATCCAGAGCTATCGCCTGACCGAAAACGATTTTCGCGGCGAGCGGTTCCGCGACTGGCCGTGCGATCTCAAGGGCAACAACGATCTATTGGTGCTGACCCAGCCGGCGATCATCCGCGAGATTCACGCGGCTTATCTGGAGGCGGGCGCGGATATCATCGAAACCAACACCTTCAATTCCACGTCGGTGTCGATGCACGATTATCGGATGGAGAGTCTGGTGCCGGAGTTGAACCGCGAAGCGGCGAAACTGGCGCGCGAGGTGGCCGATCGGCACAGCACGCCGGAGCGCCCGCGTTATGTCGCCGGGATTCTCGGCCCTACCAGCCGCACGGCCAGCCTGTCGCCGGATGTGAACAATCCCGGTTTTCGCAATATCCGTTTCGATGAATTGGTGGCGGCGTACACCGAGGCAGCCCAAGGCTTGATCGCGGGCGGCGCGGATATCCTGATGGTGGAAACCATCTTCGACACGCTAAACGCCAAGGCGGCGCTGTTCGCCATTCAGCGGCTTTTCGATGAGGGCGATTTTCGCTTGCCGGTGATGATCTCCGGCACGATCACCGACAAATCAGGCCGCACGCTGTCCGGCCAAACCACGGAAGCGTTTTGGAATTCGCTGTCGCACGTTCGCCCGCTTTCCTTTGGCTTGAATTGCGCGTGGGGTGCGACCCAGCTCCGGCCTTATGTCGCCGAGCTGGCCCGCATCGCCGATCTGCCTGTTTCCGCCCATCCGAATGCCGGTCTGCCGAACGAATTTGGCGAGTACGACGAGACGCCGGAGACGATGGCCGCCACGATCCGGGAGTTTGCCGAGAGTGGCTTCCTGAACATCGTCGGCGGCTGTTGCGGCACCACGCCCGCCCATATCCGCGCCATCGCCGAAGCGGTCAAAGACTTCCCGCCGCGCTCGATTCCCGCCATCGAACCGCGCTGCCGGTTGAGCGGCTTGGAACCGCTGAACATCGGCGCGGATTCGCTGTTCGTCAATGTCGGCGAGCGCACCAACGTCACCGGCTCCGCCATCTTCAAGCGGCTGATCACCAAAGGCGATTACACCGCCGCGCTCGATGTCGCCCGGCAGCAGGTGGAAAACGGCGCGCAGATCATCGACATCAACATGGACGAAGGGATGCTCGATTCGAAGGAAGCGATGGTCAAATTTCTCGATCTGATCGCCGCCGAGCCGGACATCAGTCGGGTTCCGGTGATGGTCGATTCATCCAAATGGGAAATTCTGGAAGCGGCGCTCAAGCACATCCAGGGCAAAGCAATCGTCAATTCGATCAGCTTGAAAGAAGGCGAAGCGGAATTTATCCGCCAAGCCAGACTGATTCGCCGCTACGGCGCGGCGGCCATCGTGATGGCCTTCGACGAGCAGGGTCAGGCCGACACCGAGGCGCGGAAACTCGCCATCTGCCAGCGCGCTTATCGGATTCTGACCGAACAGGTTGGCTTCCCGCCGCAGGACATCGTTTTCGACCCCAACATCTTCGCGGTCGCCACCGGCATCGCCGAGCACAACAACTACGCGGTGGATTTCATCGAAGCGACCCGGCGCATCAACAAGGAGCTGCCGCACGCGCTGATCTCCGGCGGGGTCTCCAACGTGTCGTTTTCGTTCCGGGGCAACAACCCGGTGCGCGAGGCGATTCATTCGGTGTTCCTCTATCACGCGATCCGCGCGGGCATGAGCATGGGCATCGTCAACGCCGGCCAACTGGCGATTTACGAGGACATCCCGGCGCAACTGCGCGAGCGGGTCGAGGACGTGATTCTCAACCGCCGCCCGGACGCCACCGAACGGCTGCTCGAAATCGCCGACCAGTACAAGGATGAGGGCGGCGCGGCCGGCCCCAAGCGCGAGGAGCAGGACTGGCGCTCCTGGCCGGTGATCAAGCGGCTGGAACATGCGCTGGTCAAGGGCATCGACGAGTTTGTGGAAACCGATACCGAGGAAGCCCGCCAGCAAGCCGAGCGGCCCTTGCATGTCATCGAAGGCCCGCTGATGGACGGCATGAACGTGGTCGGCGACCTGTTCGGGGCCGGCAAAATGTTCCTGCCGCAAGTGGTCAAATCGGCGCGGGTGATGAAAAAAGCGGTCGCTTATCTGATCCCCTTTATCGAAGCCGAACAGGGCGCAGGCGAACGCCGCAGCAATGGCCGGATCGTGATGGCCACGGTCAAGGGCGACGTGCACGACATCGGCAAAAACATCGTCGGCGTGGTGCTCCAGTGCAATAACTTCGAGGTGATCGATCTCGGCGTCATGGTTCCGGCTCAAAAGATTCTCGACGCCGCCCGCGAACAAAACGCCGACATGATCGGCCTGTCCGGCTTGATCACCCCGTCGCTGGATGAGATGGTCAACGTTGCCAAGGAAATGAAACGGCAGGATTTTTCCATTCCGCTGCTGATCGGCGGCGCGACCACTTCAGGGATGCACACGGCGGTCAAGATCGACCCGCAATACCCCGGCCCGGTGATCTACGTCAAGGACGCCTCGCGGGCGGTCGGCGTGGCGCAGAATCTGGTCAGTGCAGATTCAAAAGCCGATTACGTGGCCCGCACCAAAGCCGATCACGCCCAAAAACGCGAGCAACACGCCAAACGGCGCAGCCGGGAACCGCTGCTGCCGTTCGCCCAAGTCTGCGGCAATCGGCCCAAAATCGATTGGGCGAATCACGTTCCGCCCCGCCCGACTTTTCTGGGCATCCGGGTTTTCGACGACTACCCGCTCGCCGATCTGGTGGAGCGGATCGACTGGACGCCGTTCTTTCAGGCGTGGGAGCTGCGCGGGCGTTATCCGGCCATTCTCGATGATCCCGGCCAGGGCGCGGAAGCCCGGCAGTTGTTCGCGCAGGCGCAGGCGATGCTGGACAAAATCGTCACCGAGCGCTGGCTCAAGGCGCGGGCGGTTATCGGCTTTTTCCCCGCCAACCGGACGGG
This sequence comes from Candidatus Competibacteraceae bacterium, assembly GCA_016790045.1. Taxonomy (GTDB): domain Bacteria; phylum Pseudomonadota; class Gammaproteobacteria; order Competibacterales; family Competibacteraceae; genus Competibacter_A. The sequence goes on along the minus strand of JAEUPW010000111.1, from coordinate 32,166 downwards.
CGACGGCGATATCGCGCTGTATGCGGACGACAGCCGCCAACAGGCGCTGCTGACGCTGCATCACCTGCGCCAGCAGACGCCGAAACCGGACGGCAAGGCGCATTACTGTCTGGCCGATTGGATCGCCCCCCAGGAATCCGGCCTAGCCGATTTTCTAGGCGCATTTGCCGTCACCGCCGGAATCGGCATCGACGAGCGGGTGGCGGCTTTCCAGCAAGCCCACGATGACTACAGCGCCATCCTGTTGAAAGTGCTGGCCGACCGGCTGGCGGAAGCCTTCGCCGAACGCCTGCACGAACGGGTGCGCAAGGAGTTTTGGGGCTACGCGGCGGACGAGGCGTTGGATAACGAGGCCATGATCGACGAGCGCTATCGCGGAATTCGCCCCGCCCCCGGCTATCCCGCCTGCCCGGATCACACCGAAAAGGGCTTGCTCTGGCAACTGCTGGATGTGGAGGCTAAAGCAGGGATTCAGTTAACCGAACACTTCGCCATGACGCCGACGGCGGCGGTCAGCGGCTGGTACTTCAGCCACCCCGAAGCGCGCTATTTCGGCGTCGGACGGATCGACCGGGATCAGGTGGCCGATTATGCCAAACGCAAGGGCTGGACGGTCGCGGAGGCGGAGAAGTGGCTCGCGCCGAATTTGGGGTATGAACCGGAGGAATAATCTTCGAGCAATGGGCGATCAGGCGGCGAACAGGGTTTCGAGATTGCCCCATTGCGCCGCCGGATCGGCGCTGATGCCGGCAATTTTATTCTCCAGGTCAGCCCACATCCCCTCGTCGGTCAATTCGTAGCTGTGGCCCCAAAAAAAGAACACCCCACCCCTGGCTTTGACGTGCTCGTAGCGCGTCCAGAATGCGGGGTCGGCAAACCGGCAACTGACTCCAAACTCAAAAGGATCGGAGGGCGGGAACGCGGGATCGCACTCGACCACGGTGCGGGCGTAAACGTGTCCGGCGGCGCGAATCGCTTCTCGCACCGCCGGATTCCAGGTCCCGAAAGGATAGCAAAAGCCGCGCACCGGCTGCTGGAACCAATCCTGTAGGATGCGGCGGCTATCTCCGACTTCTCGCCCCAATTCCTGCGGCGCCAAATCGGGCAGATTGGGATGATGCAGCGAGTGGTTGGCGATTTCAAAGCCGGCGTACACGCTCGCCAGTTCCTCTTGACCGAGCCGCCAGACTTCCTTGGCGCCATAGCTCCAACTGTAGGAACGCCGGGGCTGATGCAATCCGGGATTTAAGTTAAACGTCGCGGTCGCGCCATAACGGCGCAACAGCTCCGTCAAGCGAACATCATCGACCACGCCATCATCCCAGCTTTGAACGACCTTCATCGCCGCCGCCCGCCACTAACGAAAACCGTCGCCAACGCCAAAATTCGCGCGCCCTACCATTCTCCATTGCGGACCCGACGCACCAGGACGGTTAGCTCGTCATCGGGAACATCGCTCAAACCGCGAATCATTTCGGCGAACAGGATCGGCCGTTTCATGACGATTTCGCGGATATCGCTGGAAACCTTGCCGGCCAGCGCCAGTAGCAAATCGGCGTCTTCGCCCAGATCGGCAGCCAGCTTTCTGATAGTGTCTTCAGACGGCGGCGAGACGTCACCCCGCTCGATCTTGCTCAAATAAGCGGGTTCCACGCCAATCCGTTGCGCCGTCTGTCGGACTGAATAGCGACGGTTCACTTCGCGGCGCTGCTCGCGAAGCTGACGCACATAGCTGCCAAAATCCATCGTTTATCCCCTTGTTCGTCTTCTATAAAACAATGAAGAATAATGTGTTAAACCAAGGAAACAATGTAAAATTCATTATCTGTTATTTTGCATCGTCCCCAGCGAGCTTCTCCCATCAAGTTCGGAATTCACTGAATCGAAAAGAGTAATTCTGATGACGCATTCAGAAAATTGTAACTGAATAAGAGCAGTCACATCAACTGTCTCCTACACATTATTGAGCAAATCTCCTCCATGCCGCGATACGCTGGCATAAATGGGTCCCTAAATTGCGGCGAGATCAGCAAAATCAACTAAATATTCTTTTCCTTGTTCATGAACCTTTTCAAAAAACCCACAAAAAGCTTTTAAATGCGGCACCTTCGGCGTGAAAAGTGATTCGGACACAAAACCCGATAGCGACCGCCGCTGCGGGCGCCGCACCGAACTCTCATCGAAAACCCGGTCACGCTTAGAGCCGCACTTTTGCCGTGCAAACCCGTTGTGGGTCGCCCTGTTGGAGTGCGCGCGATCATTCTCACCCGCCAGGTTCTCCACCAGTCTCAGGCGAGAGTTGCGCTGTTCTTTTACAGCGCGCTCGCCTCAAGCCAAAGCGGTTTAAGCCCTTTATCCGAAAGCGTAGCGCCGCGCACCGAGCCGCAGGATCGGCAACGCGCGCTCGCCTCGGGGCGAGGTCGAGACATCGCCCGAAAACCCGTTGGCTTGGATTTTGCTCTAAGCCCTGCAAGATCCAATGAAACGTCAACCTCAAGGACACGATGATGGTTATCGAATGGCAACACTATGCCGCGTCGGGTTCCTACGACGAACTCATCGATCATCGGACAGGGCCTCGTCCGGCGGCCCAGGCGCTGTGCGAATATCTCACCTCCCTGAGCGACGAAGAATTGAGCGAGCGCAAAACCGCCGCCGAACTCGCGATTCTGGTCATGGGGATCACCTTTACGGTGTACGCCGAAGGCGCCAGCATCGACCGAGCCTGGCCGTTCGACATCGTGCCGCGCATCATCCCCAAGCGGGAATGGGACCGCACCGACGCCGGTTTGCGGCAACGGGTGCAGGCGCTCAACCTGTTTATCGACGATCTGTATCACGATCAACGGATCATCAAGGACGGCGTTTTTCCGGCCGAGGTGCTGGCGCAGTCGGCCAATTTCCGGCCTCAATGCGTCGGCGTCAACCCCCGCCACGGCGTTTGGGCGCACATCTGCGGCTCGGATCTGGTGCGCGATCGAGACGGCACGCTTTACGTGCTGGAAGACAACTTGCGCGTGCCCTCCGGCGTGTCCTACATGCTGGAAAACCGGGTGGTCACCAAGCGGGTATTCCCCGAATTGTTCGAATACCAGCGCATCCAGCCGGTCGATGACTACAGCTTGCGGCTTTACGACATGCTGGCTTCGCTCTCGCCGCGACCGGGCGATCAGCCGACCGTGGTGGTGCTCACACCCGGCATTTATAACTCGGCTTATTTCGAGCACGCCTATCTCGCCCAACAGATGGGGGTCGAATTGGTCGAGGGCGGCGACCTGGAAGTCGGCGTCGATGATGGTGTCTACATGCGCACCATCAGCGGCCTGGCGCGCGTGGACGTGATCTACCGGCGCATCGACGACCTATTCATGGACCCGGAAGCGTTCCGGCCCGATTCCGCGTTGGGGGTGCCAGGCTTGATGCGGGCGTGGCGCAAAGGCAAGGTGGCGCTGGCCAACGCGCCGGGCGCGGGCGTGGCCGACGACAAGGTGGTCTACGCTTTCGTGCCGCAGATCATCAAATATTATCTCGATCAAGACCCGCTCATTCCCAACGTGCCGTCTTATCTGTGCATGCGGGAGCAGGACCGCCACCACACCTTGGCCAATCTCGACAAGCTGGTGGTGAAGCCGGCCAACGAATCCGGCGGCTACGGCATGTTGGTCGGGCCGCACGCCACGCCCGCCGAACGCAAGCGCTTCGCCGGATTGATCCAGCAAAACCCCCGCAACTACATCGCCCAACCCACCCTGGCGCTGTCGACCTCGCCGACGTTGTGCGACCGGCGCATGGAGCCGCGCCACGTCGATTTGCGGCCCTTCGTGCTGTCCGGGCCCACCACTTACGTAACCACCGGCGGCCTGACCCGGGTGGCGCTGCGCGAGGGTTCGCTGGTGGTCAATTCCTCGCAAGGCGGGGGCAGCAAAGACACCTGGATCGTCGATACCGAGGGCCTTTGATCATGTTGTCTCGCGTCGCTCAAAACATTTATTGGATGGCCCGCTATATCGAGCGCGCCGAAGACACCGCGCGCATCATCAACGTCAACACCAATCTGCTGCTGGACTTGCCCCGCAGCATGACCTTCGGTTGGCTGCCGCTGATCTCGATCGTCGGAGCCGAGCAACCGTTTTTCAAGAAACACCCCGCCCAGACCGACGAAGAAAACGTCGTGGTGAAGTTTTTGATCGGGGACCGCGACCATCCCGGTTCGATTCTGTCGAGTTTGGCCTGCGCCCGCGAAAATCTGCGCACCACCCGAGACACCGTGCCGCAAGAGGCGTGGGAGCAGATCAATGGCCTGTACATTTTCGCGCGCGACCATCTGCCCACCCGGCGCGGCCGCTTCGAATTTCTGCGCCGGGTGATCCACGGCGCGCAGCAGGTCAACGGGATGCTGGCCGGGGCCATGAGCCGCACCCCCGCCTACGATTTCGTCCGGCTGGGCCGCTTCCTGGAACGCGCCGACATGACCACCCGGATCCTGGATGTCCGCTCGGCCGATCTGTTGCCCCGGCCCCATCAGCCGGCGGCGCTCGCCAAACAGGAGCAGGCCCAAAGCCAGTCCGGCGGCGGCCAAATTCAGAGCGCGAACGCAGTGCAGCCGGAAGAACAAAACCCGTTCGAGAGCATTCAATGGATGAGCGTGCTGAAATCCTTGAGCGCCTATCAGATGTACCGGCAACAGGTGCGCTCGCGCGTCGGCGGCCCGGATGTGGTGAAATTTCTGTTGCAGGACCCCGCGTTCCCCCGCGCCGTTTTCTTCTGTTTGAAGGAATTGGAGACCTGCTTGCGGAATTTGCCCAAAAACGCCGAACCGCTGGCGGCCATCGACGGGCTCAAGCAGCGTTTGAGCGCGGCGGCCGTGCCGGAACTGGCCCACGCGGGCTTGCACGAATTCATCGACGACTTTCAGATCGGCCTGGGCGAGCTGCACGATTTGCTTGCGGAAAGCTATTTCATGCAGTGATCCCCGCCGTTGGCGGGCCGCGCCCGATCTCGGCGATACCGCTCGAACCGCCCGCGGTTTCGTCGATACCGTTCGCCCGTCTTCTTCCGGTTTTTTTAGCGGTCGCGCGTTGCGGTGGTCCCGCCGCGTGCCCGACAATAGGCCATCCGTTTTCCAAAGCGCGCAAGGAGTCCCGTTCGTGGCCTATCAGCATCGTTATCTGGACGGCAGCCCGCTGGCCTTGCCGGCGGGCAAGGTCGTGTGCATCGGCCGCAACTATCTGGATCACATCCGCGAATTGAACAACGCGCCGCCCGACACGCCGATCCTGTTCATCAAGCCCGCCACTTCGCTCAGCGCTTTGGACGATCCGATCCGCTTGCCCGCCGGCCGGGGCGGCTGCCATCACGAAGTCGAGCTGGCGGTTTTGGTGGGCCAGGAACTGCGCGATGCCGATGCCGCGACCGCCCGCCAAGGCGTCGCCGGCTACGGCGTCGCCCTCGATTTGACCCTGCGCGATTTGCAAACCGAGCTCAAGCGGAAAGGCTACCCGTGGGAAACCGCCAAAGCGTTCGACGGTTCCTGTCCGCTGTCGCCGTTTCTCAAACCGCGCGATTTGCCCGACCCCCAAGCGGTCGAGATCACGCTGCGCATTGGCGGCGAATTCCGCCAACAGGGCCATACCGGCCAGATGATGATCGGCATTTTCGATCTGATGGCCCACATCTCCACGCATTTCACGTTGCTGCCCGGCGATGTGGTGCTGACCGGCACCCCGGCCGGAGTCGGGCCGCTGCGCTCCGGCGACCAGCTGCTGTTGGGCTTGGCCGGCCGCGAATTCGCCGCGCGGGTGGGCTGAGGCGATCGCTCGACGCCGCGCGTCGACCATCCGCCTTTTGCGCTTGTCCAAACCCTCGATGCCCTGGTTCAAACCCGATTCGGAGGGTGGGCAAGGTGATTGCGATTTCATGAATGTATTGATCGTCTACGCGCATCCTAACCCCCGCAGCTTCAATCGGGCTATTCTCGATGTGGTGGACGTCACCTTGCGCGATCGCGGCCACGCGACCCGCGTTCACGACCTCTACGCCATGGACTATCGGGCGGTTCTGGACGGCGAAGACCTCATCCGCAACTGGCGCGGCGATCTGCCGGCGGACATCCGTTCCGAGCACGAGGCCATGCGCTGGGCGCAAAAGTTGGTTTTCATTTATCCGATCTGGTGGTTTGGCCCGCCGGCGATCTTGAAAGGCTGGATCGATCGGGTGTTCAGCCGCACCTTCGCGTTCGACTTCGGCCCGGAGGGCATGATCGGTCTTCTCGAGCACGAAAAAGCCCTGATCCTCAATACCCTCGGCGGCGATGAGGCCACCTATCAGCACGAGCGCTGGCACGAGTTGCTGGTCCGGCCGATGGTCGAGGGCATTTTGGGCGCTTGCGGGATCCGCCAAGTCACGCACCGGGCGTTCTATCAGGTGCCGACCGTCTCCGACGTCGAACGGCAAGCGATGCTGGCCGAAATCCGCGCGCTGGTCACCGTCTTCTAAGCTGCCTCGCCGCGCCCGAAGCGGTGGGAAAATACCCGCGACCGCACTACACTTTTGCCCGATGGACCGGTCTAATCGAGCGGCCTTCGCGCGAGTGCCGCGCGCCCTTCCCTTCATCGGGTCACGCTTGGCATAATGCCGCACCACCAATAAGCTTTTTCGCCCGGACGCTCCATCGGAGCTCTTTCCACCTTCGGCCGCTATTCCGGCAAGGGAGTACAACAACAATGCGCGTTCTGCTCACCACCAACGAATATCCCCCTTACGTTTACGGCGGCGCCGGCGTCCACGTCGAATATCTGTCCCGCGAATTGGCGAAGCTCACGCCGGTCGAAGTGCGCAGTTTTCATGATCAGACCTTGAACGAAGGCCAGTTGCACGTTCGCGGCATCAAGATGGACACCATCCATTTCGCCGGTTGCCCGCAATCCTTCGTCTCGCCGCTGAAAGCTTTGAGCACCTGCCTGGCCTTCGTCGGCCAGGGCATCGGCGACCTGGACGGCAGCGCCGAAATCATTCACTGCCATACCTGGTACGCGCATTTCAGCGGCATTCTGGCCAAAATTCTCTACAACATTCCCATGGTCATCACGGTGCATTCGCTGGAACCGCTGCGGCCCTGGAAGCGCGACCAGCTCGGCCACGGCTACGATCTGTCCTGCTGGATCGAGAAATCCGCCCTGGAGATGGCCGACGCCATCATCGCCGTCTCGCGCAGCACCCGCGACGATATCCTGCGCTTGTTCGATGTCGATCCGACCCGGGTGGTGGTGATCCCCAACGGCATCGACACCGAAGAATATCGGCCGATCAAGGCGCCCGAGGTGCTCGCCCCGTTCGGAATCGACCCCGACCGGCCCTACGTGCTGTTCGTCGGCCGGATGACCCGCCAAAAGGGGTTGTACTATCTGTTGCAGGCCATCCCGCATCTCGATTCCAAACTCCAGGTCGTGCTGTGCGCGGGCGACGCCGACACGCTCGCCATGCAGCGCGAATTGGAAGAGATGGTGCAAGACCTGCAAAGCCGGCGCGACGGCATCATCTGGATTCCGAAGATGGTGCCCCGCCAGACCACCATCGCCCTGTATTCGCACGCCGCCATTTTCTGCTGCCCCTCGGTCTACGAGCCGTTCGGCATCATCAACCTGGAGGCGATGGCCTGCGGCACCCCGGTGGTCGGCAGCGCGGTCGGCGGCATCAACGAAGTGGTCGTGCACGGCGAAACCGGCTTTCTGGTGGACCCGCACCTCTCTCCCGAACCGCCCCACGATCCCGTCGCCCCGGCCAACTTCGAGCATGGTCTGGCCGATGCGATCAACCGGCTGGCCGCCGACGAGGATTTGCGCGAGCGCATGGGCCAGGCCGGGCGCGAGCGGGTCGAGCGCTATTACAGTTGGCGCAGCATCGCCCAGCAAACCTACGATCTCTACCGCCGGTTGCGGCCGCAGCGGAGTTGAGGGTTCAACGCGCGATGGGGTTTGCCGCGGCTGCGCGAGGCCCCTTCTGGCCGCGCGTCGCCCGCCCCGGCTCGGCCGCTCCGTTTGGCGGCGGGCGGCGCAAGCCTCGATCCGCGACTATCCTCAATAAAACAAGCGCCTGCCGCTCAAGTCTTGCAACACTCTTTACAAGGACTCTTCATGGCTACAGCGACCCCTGTTATCGAAAGCTCTCTGACCACCCCCAAAGTCCGCTCCATTTCCGTGGAGCAGCCCTGGCAATGGCTCGCGGCCGGCTGGAAAGACCTGTGGCGCGCGCCGACGGTCAGCATTCCCTATGGCCTGATTTTCGTCGTCATGGGTTACGCGCTGGTCTACACCATCGAAACCCGCTTTCAGTACGCCTTGGCTTTGACCACGGGCTTTTTGCTGGTAGGCCCTTTTCTGTCGATGGGCTTGTACGACGTCAGCCGGCGGCTGGAAGCGGGGCGGACGCCCACCTTGCCGCTCGCCTTGACCGCGTGGCGCAACAACCTTTTGCCCATCGCGCTGTTCGGCCTGCTGATCGGCTTGCTGATGATCGTTTGGGTCCGGCTGGCCTCGCTGCTGTTCGCGGTGTTTATGGGCGGCACCAATTTTTCCGTCGACAGCTCCCTGACCGAATTGTTCTTTGCGGGGAGCGGCCTCAAGTTTCTGATCGTCTTTGCCCTGATCGGCGCGCTGATCGGCGCGATCGTATTCGCCATCAGCGTGGTGTCCATCCCGATGATGCTGGATCGCAAGATCGACTTCATCACCGCCGTCCTGACCAGCCTCACCGCCGTGCGGGTCAATCCGGGACCCATGGCGCTGTGGGCGATCCTCATCGCGGTCTTTACCGGGATCGGCCTGATCACCTTTTATCTGGGCCTCGCCATTGCCCTGCCCCTGATCGGCCATGCCTCCTGGCACGCTTACCGAAGCTTGGTCGATGACGATCAAATCGAGCAGCAGGGATTTTGAGGGACGGCGCTACCGGACTGACCAAAAACGCCGGGCGGGCGCCCGGCGTTGTGTCCGCCGCCGGCCGCGCCCCATCGCGCGCCCGCCTCAGCTAGCGGAGCGCGCCGGGGCGCCCATCGCTTGCGGCTAGCGCAGCAACTGCTGCAACCGCTCCAAAAATGCCCGCTCGTCCGGCTGTCGTCCCGCCTTTTGCGCCTCCCACAGCGTTGCCCCCAGACACTCGATCATCAGGTGTTCGGCGGCATGGGCCTCGCCCACGCGCCGGCAAAGCTGTCGGTGGATGGCGCGGATGCCATCCGGCCGATTGCTGCCCAGTTGCTCGCGCAGCGCGATATGCATCCCCATGTGCAGGAAGGGGTTGGTTTCGCCCATTTCAGGCCAGTAATCCCGGTTCAAGATCGCGTCGGCATCCCCCAACAGCGCCTGGTATTCGGGATGCGCGCCGATCACCTCGGCGATCAGCCGTTCGAGCGGCTCCAGCGGCTGGGCGGCGCTGGCCTTGCTCCAGACCGTGCAGTAATAGCGGCGAATGCTGTCGCGATCGTTGCCAAACATCAGATCGGCTCCGATTTGTCGGGATAAGCGCACAGATCCCGGATCGGGCACGCCGGGCAACGGGGCTTGCGCGCGGTGCAGATATAGCGGCCGTGCAGGATCAGCCAGTGATGCGCGTCTCGTTTGAATTCGTCCGGCGTCACCGCCAGCAAGCCGGCTTCCACCTGCTGCACGGTTTCGCCCGGCGCGAGCCCGGTGCGGTTGGCGACCCGGAAAATGTGCGTGTCCACGGCGATGGTGGGATGACCGAAAGCCGTGTTCAAAATGACGTTGGCGGTTTTGCGGCCGACGCCCGGCAAGCGTTCCAGGGCGTCGCGATCGTCCGGCACCACCCCGTCATGCCGCTCCAAAAGCAGGGCGCAGGTTTTGAGAATATTGGCCGCCTTGAGATTGTAAAGGCCGATGGTCTTGATGTGGCCCTTCAGTTGCGCCTCGCCCAACGCCAGCATCGCGCGCGGCGTGTTAGCCGCCCTAAACAGCGGCCCGGTGGCCTCGTTGACCTTCTTGTCGGTCGATTGGGCCGAAAGCATCACCGCCACCAGCAATTCGAACGGGCTGAGATAGCGCAGTTCGGTGGTCGGTTTCGGTCTGGCCTGCCGCAAACGTTCGTACAACGGATAAGCTCGCGAAGCATTCATGAGCGCAACACGGGTGGGAAAGTTAAAGTTCGAGCCCAATACGCGCGCCGCCCGCTTCCAAAGCGCTAATCGGCGCTGACGCACGATTTGCTGCAAAAGTCTTGGAGACGCCTAAAATTATTTCCTTAAACAAGCCGAATGCGACTATAAACTACCTTAAACGATGTCCGATTTCCGCCAAGCCGAACCTCCGTCGCATCGCCGGGCTGCATCGATCAAAGAAGACGACCGATCCTAGAGACGAGAGCACTCAATCCTATGGAAAACGATCTGGAGCACGATATTCGCAATCTCGCTTACCACATCTGGCTGACGGCCGGGAGCGATTTCAGCCGTACCGCCCTTGACTTCTGGGTCATGGCCGAGCAGATGATTGTCGAGCTGACGGCCGATTCGGCCCGGCGGGCCAATACCGCCGCCACCGCCGCCGTCGAGAACGCGGCGGCTTGGCCGTCGGCCCTGCGCGCGCTCTATCTTTATCGCATCCGCGAACTCGCCTACAACATGTGGACGGCGAGCACCGAACACCGCGACCGCTCCATGGATTACTGGCTGGCCGCCGAAAAGCACCTGCGCTTGTTGACGGAAGCGGCGGCGCGCTCCGCCGGGGCCAACTTCGGCACGGAAGACGTGCTGATCAGAACTTTCGAAATGCTGTCTCCGGCCAGCTACCTGGAACAAATCCGCAAAGACGCCTACCAACTGTGGGATGCGGCGGGGCGGCAGTACGGCTCCGCGCTGGACTTCTGGCTGGTGGCGGAGCGCAAATTTCTCGATTCCCTCAGCGATAAAGGCCCCTCGCCGATCCCGCCGCATCCCAGCCCGGCCAAAAAAAGCAAAAACGGCGATAAAGCCTGAAGGCCACCGGCCACTGCCCGCCCGACGCTCGCCACGGCCGCCCGAGCCATTTTCCACCGCCTCGCGGCGGATCGAAACTCCGCTCGGCGTCGCGCCCGCCCGCCCGCGACCTGATTCGACACGATCGGCTCGCCGGCCTCAAGCGCTGGCTTGCTGGGGACCGGCCACCGCCGCGACTGGTCGGGCCCGGCGTTTGGCCCGCGCGTCCAGCACGTTCTTGACGGCGATGAGACAGCCCAAGCCGAGAAACGCGCCCGGGGGCAGAACCGCCAATAAAAAGCCGCGATAATCGCCGATCAGATGCAGCGTCAGCCCTTTGCCCGCTTCGCCGAACAGCAGTTCCGCCTGGCCGAACAGCGTCCCTTGACCCAAAATTTCCCGCAGCGCGCCCAGCAGCACCAGCGCCAGCGTGAAGCCCAGCCCGGTGGCGATCCCGTCCACGGCCGACTTGGCCGCGCCGTGCTTGAACGCGAAAGCTTCGGCGCGCCCGATCACGCAGCAGTTGGTCACGATCAAGGGGATGAAAATGCCCAACACCGTATAAAGGCCCGGCAGGAAGGCGTGCATCACCAGTTCCACGGCGGTCACCACGCAGGCGATGACCAGCACGAACACCGGAATCCGCACCTCCGGCCGCACCAGATTGCGAATCAGCGAAATCGCCACGTTCGACATCAGCAACACCAGCGTGGTCGCCAAGCCCAACCCCAGCCCGTTGACCACCGAATTCGAGGTCGCCAGCAAGGGACACAACCCCAACAGCGCGACGAAACCGGTGTTTTGGGTCCAAACGCCATTTTTCAGGATTTCCCGATAGCGGGTCTCGCTCATGAGGGCTGTCCCTTGCCGGCGGTCGCCGGCGCGAATAGTTGATCGCGGTGGGTTTGCACGTATTCCAGAAACCGGCGCGCGGCCTTGACCACGGCGCGCGGCGTGATGGTCGCGCCGGTAAACTGATCGAACGCGCCGCCGTCTTTCTTGACTTTCCAGGCGTCAGGCCGGGGATTTTCCAGAGATTTGCCGGCAAACGCCAGAATCCAGGGCGAACGTTTCTCGTCGATGCCATCGCCCAATCCCGGCGTTTCCTTGTGCGCCAGCACCCGCACGCCGGCCAAAGCGCCGTCGGCGTAAACGCCGACGAGCAACTGAATCGGGCCGCTGTAGCCGTCCGGCGCGGTCGGCGTGGCGAACAAAGCGACCGGCTGGCCGTTCTTGCGGGCGCGGTACACGGTCACGGGCCGGTCGGTGCCCAGCCAGTCCGGGTCGATCACCTCGATGCGGTCCTCGACCACGCGGTTGTCGTACCGGTCCGCCGGGACCAGTTGGTTCAGGCTGGCTTCCAGCGCGGCCTGCCGCGCCTGGGCGATGATGTCCTTGGTGCCGGTGTAAGCCAGCGCGACCAAGCCGGTGCCGACCACGGCAAAAGCGGTCAGGATCAGGGCCGCGATACCCATGTTCCGCGCCAGCGTTTTCATTGCCGCCGCGCCCCGAACACGCGCGGCGGCGTGTATAAATCGATGGTCGGCGCGGCGATGTTCATCAGCAACACCGCGAAAGCGACCCCGTCGGGATAGCCGCCAAAACCGCGAATGATGTAGACCAAAATGCCGATGCCAGCCCCGTAGACCCACCGCCCGCGCGGCGTGGTGCTGGCGGTCACCGGATCGGTGGCGATGAAAAACGCGCCGAAAATCGCCGCCCCGCTCCAGAGATGAAACCACGGCGGCGCATAGCGCTGCGGGTTGACCAGATAGAAGACCGTCGCGACGACCGCCAGCGCGCCCAACATGCCCGCCGGAATTTGCCAAGCGGCGGTGCGGGTGTAGAGCAGCCACAACCCGCCGGCCAAGAAACCGAGCGTCGCCCACTCCCAGCCGCTGCCGGCGACGATGCCGAACACCGGGCTGTTGCGGATCTCCGCCCCGTTCAGCCCCAAGCCCAGTTGGGTGCGCAGCACATCGAGCGGCGTCGCGCCGGTCAGCGCATCGGCCGCGAACCGCGCCGGCAACTCGCCCCCGAAGATCGCCCGCAGCGTTTCCAGCAGCGTCATGGCGTGAGGCTGACCGAGCCCGTGCGGAAGCGGCCAGGCGCTCATCTCGCGCGGAAACGAAACCAACAGCACCACATAGCCGATCATCGCCGGGTTGAACGGGTTATAGCCGAGCCCGCCGTACAGGTGCTTGGCCACCGCGATGGCGGAAACGGCCCCGATGGCGGTGAGCCACCACGGCGCGAGCGGCGGCAGCGCCACCGCCAACAGCCACGCGCTCACCACGGCGCTGCAATCGCTCAAGTGCGCGCTCACCGGCTTGCCGCGCGCCAGCAACAGGGCCGCTTCGGCCGCCAGGGCGATTGCGGTGGCGAGCGCGAGGTTGACCGCTACCCCCCAGCCGAAAAACCAGACGAGGGCCAGGGCGCCGGGGACCATCGCGTACAGCACCCGGCGCATGACGCGCCCAACGCTGGTGTCCGCCAGCACGTGCGGGGAGGTGACCGTCCGGAAGCGCACGCGCGTTCAGTCGCCCGAAGTGGCGGGGGCGCCGGCTTCGACGACCGCCGGCGAGGTGGCCTTGGCGCGGGCCACGGCGGCTTCGAGGCTCGGTTTTTCGGCCGACACTTCGGCGCGCGCCGGCGCTTTCTGGCGCAGCTTGGCGTCCCGTTCCTGTTTCTCGCGCTCCAGGCGCTCCAGCCGGGCTTGATGCCGCTGGCGGGCCAATTCGGCTTTTTGCTTTTCCTTTTCTTGCGCCCAGATTTCGTTCTTGGCGTAGCGGTAGAACTGCACCAGCGGGATCTGGCTCGGGCACACGTAGCTGCAACACCCGCATTCGATGCAGCTAAATAAATGATAATCCTGCGCCTTGTCGAATTCCTTGGCGCGGGAGTGCCAGTATAGCTGCTGCGGCAGCAAATCCGCCGGGCAGACATCCGCGCAGGCCCCGCAGCGGATGCAAGGCATCGCCGGCCGTTCCGGGCTCAACTCCTCGGCCCCGGCCGCGAGAATGCAGTTGGCGGCCTTGGTGATGGGCACCCGGTCATCGCACAGGGCGAATCCCATCATCGGCCCGCCCATGATCAAGCGCTCCACCCCGTCCCGATAGCCGCCGCTTTGCGCGACCAGATCGGCAAACGGCGTCCCCAGCAACGCCTCGATATTTTGCGGCCGCCGGACGCGGCCGGTGACGGTGACGATCCGGGAAATCACCGGTTCGCCGCAGTCGATGGCGCGATGCACCGCGTGCGCGGTGGCGACGTTGAAGCACTGGACGCCGACATCGACCGGCAAGCCATCGACCGGCGTTTCCTTGCCGGTGAGCAGCTTGACCAGTTGCTTGACGCTGCCGCTGGGATAGCGGGTCGGCACCGGGCGCACCGCGTAGCCGGTCCCGGCGCAGGCGGCGGTCAGGGCGGCGATGGCTTCCGGCTTGTCGTCCTCGATGCCGATCAGCACCTCGCGCGGGTCCAGCAGATGCGCCATGATCCGCAGGCCGGCGACGATGCCGGCGGCCCGTTCCCGCATCAGCCGGTCGTCGCAGGTGATCCACGGCTCGCATTCGGCACCGTTTAAGATCAGGGTGTCCAAGCGCTCGCGTCGCCCGCCCAAATTCAGCTTGACCGCGCTGGGAAACGCCGCCCCGCCCAGGCCGACCACCCCGGCGTTGCGCAGGACGTTGCGCGTTTCGCTGGAATGCAGGGTTCGATAGGCCACCGGCTCGCGCTCGATCCAGCGCTCCTCGCCGTCCGTTTCGATGGTCACGCACCAATCTGGCAAGCCGGACGGGTGCGGCACCGGTCTCTGGTCCACCGCCGCCACCGTGCCGGAACTCGGCGCGTGGACGGCGGCGCTGATATAGCCGTCGGGCTGGCCGATGATTTGACCTTTCAGCACCCGGTCGCCGGCTTGAACCAACGGTTTGGCGATGGCGCCGATGTGCTGGCGCAACGGGACCACCAGGCGTTTGGGCAAGGCGCTGGGCTGGATGGGCTGACGGTTGGATTCGGTTTTGTGGCGCGCGGTTTTCAAGCCGCCGTGGAACGCGAACAAACCGCTCATGCGGCGGCCTCGACCGCCGGGGCGACGCGCGCTTCCGCGGCCGGGTAAGCCCATTTCCAGGTGGCGACGGTTTGAGCGACGGGCAACATGTGAATGCAATCGACCGGACAGGGGGCCACGCACAATTCGCAGCCGGTGCACTCCTTGGCGATCACCGTGTGCATGTGCTTGGCCGCGCCGAGGATGGCGTCCACCGGGCAAGCTTGAATGCACAGCGTGCAGCCGATGCAGTTTTGCTCGTCGATCACTGCCAGCATTTTGGGTTTTTCGATCCCGTTTTCCGGATTGAGCGGTTTCGGGTCGCGGCCCAGCAGTTCGGCCAGCGCGACGATGCCGTTTTCGCCGCCCGGCGGGCATTGGTTGATGTCGGCCTCGCCGGCGGCGATGGCCTCGGCGTAGGGGCGACAACCGGCAAACCCGCATTGCCCGCATTGGGTCTGCGGCAGAATCGCGTCGATTTTATCGGCGATGGGATCGCCTTCGACTTTGAATCGCACGGCGGCGAAACCCAGCAGCAGCCCCGAGACCGCCGCCAAAACGCCCAGCGCGCCTATATCGACCCACATGGCCTCACCCCCGCACCAAGCCCGCGAAACCCATGAACGCCAGCGACATCAAGCCCGCCGTCACCAGCGCGATGGCCGCCCCGCGAAAAGGCACCGGCACGTCGGCCACCGCGATCCGCTCGCGCAGGGCCGCGAACAGCACCATGACCAGCGAAAAGCCGATCGCCGCCCCAAAGCCGTAAAGCCCCGATTCGATAAAGCCGTGCCGCTCCTGCACGTTCAGCAACGCCACTCCCAGCACCGCGCAATTGGTGGTGATCAGCGGCAGGTAAATGCCGAGCACCTGATACAGCACCGGGCTGGTTTTATGGACCACCATCTCGGTGAATTGCACCACCACGGCGATCACCAGGATAAAGGTGATGGTGCGCAGATACTCCAAACCGAGCGGGACGAGCAAATATTCGCTGCTCAGATAGGCGCAAATCGACGAGAGGGTCAAAACGAACGTGGTGGCCAACCCCATGCCCATGGCGGTTTCCAGCTTGCGCGAGACGCCCATGAACGGGCACAGCCCCAGAAATTTCACCAATACGAAGTTGTTGACCAGAATCGTGCCGATCAGTATCAGAGCGTAGTCTTTCATGATTGAGGGGCTTTCGGGCGGCAAGAATCGCGCTTTAAGGCCGGATCGCGGCGAAAAACCTCGCGGCCGGACGCCGGCCGCACATGGATCGACGCCCGTAAAGCGGGATCGCGAAAACGCGAGAAATCGCATGAATTGGCGAGTGCCAATTTAGCAGATTATCCCGGACTCTCGCCATACAGCTTTGGCGCATGAATATAACCGCGCAGCATATCGGCTCGCGCTCTAACTCCGATCCGGTCAATTTGCAGAACGAATGCCGAGCACCCTTCGACACTCAAATGGCCGGCGGGTCCGGCCGCAACAAAAATTCCATGAGCGCCTTTTGCGCGTGCAAGCGGTTTTCCGCCTCATCCCACACCCGGCTTTGCGGGCCGTCGATCACCTCGGCGCTGACTTCCTCGCCGCGATGCGCCGGCAGGCAATGCAGAAAAATGGCGTCCGGCCGCGCTTGGGCCATAATCTGCGCCGTCACCTGATAGGGAGCGAAATAATTCAGGCGCTGCTCCCGCTCTTCTTCCTTGCCCATGCTGGTCCACACGTCGGTGGCGATCAAATCCGCGTTTCTGGCCGCCAGCATCGGATCGCGCAGCAGCACCGCGCGACCGGCGGCCCGGTTCAGCAAATTCGCGTCCGGCTCGTAGCCGGGCGGCACGGCGACGCGCAACTGAAAATCGAACTGGCAGGCCGCTTCCAGATAGCTGTTGCACATGTTGTTGCCATCGCCGATCCACGCGACGGTTTTGCCGCGAAGCTCGCCGCGATGTTCGATGTAGGTCTGGATGTCGGCCAGCAACTGGCAAGGGTGGTTGTAATCGGTCAGGCCGTTGATCACCGGCACGCTGGAACAGCCGGCGAAGCGCTCCACCAGAGCGTGCTCGAAGGTGCGGATCATGACCAGATCGACCATGCCGGACAGCACTCGCGCCGTATCCTCGATCGGCTCGCCCCGGCCGAGCTGAGTGTCGCGCGGGGCGAGAAAAATCGAGCTGCCGCCCAGTTGCGCCATCCCGGCCTCAAAGGAAATTCGGGTGCGGGTCGAGGCTTTCTCGAAAATCATGCCCAGCACTTTCTGAGCCAAGGGCGCATGGCGCTCGCCCCGCCGACGCAGGGCCTTCAATTCGGTGGCCCGGCGCAGGACGCTTCCCAATTCAGCGGGCGTCAGATCGAACAAGCTGAGGAAATGGCGCGTTTTCATGATTACAATTCACCGCAAAAAGACGGATTGATGGATAATCCGCCGACGGCCGGCGCATCGATTGACGGCGCGACGCGAACCGGCCCAAAAGATTGACTTTATTTTCGCGAAAACAAAACGGCAGCGATGATGGGCTGCCGTGATTTGAAAGCATAGTATAAGCCAGCTTTCGGCCGCAGGGAGCTAAAAGCCGATAATTTTATCCAACCCGGCGGCCCATCGGGCGCCAGCGGACGTCAATCATGCAAGCCAACTACTGTCCACAGTGCGCCAGCCCGTTGCGCGATGCCGAAATCGGCGGCCGCAGCCGGCGCTGTTGCAGCGCCGCCGGCTGCGGCTACATCGGGTGGAACAATCCGGTTCCGGTGCTCGCCGCCATCGTCGAGCTGGACGGGACGGTCGTCCTCGCGCGCAACAAGGGCTGGCCGGAAACGATGTTCGGGCTGGTCACCGGCTTTTTGGAACAGGGCGAAACCCCGGACGCCGGCATCTTGCGCGAAGTGCATGAAGAGCTGGGCCTCGCGCCCGCCGCCGCCCACTTTGTCGGTTATTACCCCTTTTTTGAGATGAATCAATTGATTCTGGCGTTCCATGTGCCGGCCGAGGGCACTATCGCTCTGGGGGACGAACTGGCGGCCATCAAGCGGGTTCCGGTCGAACGGCTCAAACCCTGGACCATCGGCACTGGACCCGCCGTGCGGGATTGGCTGGCCCGGCGCTCTCGCGCCTGAGGGCCGCGCGCGATGTTCCGATGGCTGCCCGGACCGTTGCGCGGCGTGCTGGCCTTGAGCCTGTTCCTGCTGAATACGCTGCTCTGGTGTGTGCCTTTCTACATCGTGGTGCCGCTCAAGCTCGCGATCCCGCAAGCCCGGTGGCGCGCGCTGCATTCCGGCGGCTTGCTGCGCATCGCCGAAGCCTGGGTGGACGGCAATAACGCGATCTTGAACTGGACCCAGCGCATCGAATGGGACATCCGGGGCGTCGAGGGCTTGCGGCGCGACCAATGGTATCTGGTGAGCGCCAACCATCAGTCCTGGGTGGATATCCCCGTCGTGCTGCGCGCCATCAACCGCCGCATCCCCTTCCCGAAATTCTTCATCAAACAGGAACTGATTTGGCTGCCGTTGCTGGGAGGGGCGTGGTGGGCCTTGGATTATCCGTTCATGAAACGCCGTTCGGCGGCTTATCTGGCCCGGCATCCCGAAGCGCGCGGCCAGGACTGGGAAACCGCCCGCAAAGCCGGCGAACGCTTGCGCGCCGCGCCGGCGACCCTGCTTAACTTCCTGGAAGGCACCCGCTTCGACGCGGAAAAACACGCCCGCCAGCAATCCCCCTACCGCTACCTGCTCCGGCCCAAAACGGGCGGCGTGGCCGCCGTGCTGGAAAGCCTGGGCGAGCGGCTGCACACGCTGCTGGATGTGACCGTGGTCTACGCCGATGGCCGCTCGTCTTTTCGGGATCTGTTTCTGGGCCGCATCCGCCGGGTGAGCGTGCGGGTGCGGCCCTTGCCGATACCCGCCGAATTGCGCGGCGGCGATTACCGCAACGATCCGGCATTTCGCGCGGCCCTGCAAGCGTGGCTCGCCCAACGGTGGGCCGAGAAGGATGCGCTGATCGGGCAATTGCGCGCCCCGTCACCCGGATCGCCGCGCGGCCAGGGCTCAATTCTGGGCGATGGTCTTCAATAGCTCGGCGTACTTTTCGGCGTCGGTGGTATGCAGCAAGCGCCGGACCACGGCCGCCAGTTCGCCGACATGGCTGTCTTGAACCACCCGCTTGATCTCCAGCAAACCGGCGGGGTGCATGCTGAACTGGGTCAGGCCCAGGCCCAGCAACAGGCGGGTATAGCGCGGATCGCCCGCCATTTCCCCGCACAGGCTGACCGGGATGCCCGCTTTCTGGCCGGCGCGGATGGTGTTGCGGATCAGCATCAACACCGCCGGATGCAGCGGATCGTAGAGGTAGTTGATCTCGTCGTCCACCCGGTCGATGGCCAGGGTGTACTGGATCAGGTCGTTGGTGCCGATGGATAGAAAATCCAGATAGCGGGCGAACTGGGCCGCGCACACCGCCGCCGCCGGCACCTCGATCATCCCGCCCACCGGCAGCTTTTCATCGAAGGCCAGCCCCCGTTCGCGCAGTTCCTGCCGGGTCTCGGCCACCAGCCGCAACACCTGGAACACCTCGTGCACGGCGGACAGCATCGGGATCATCATCCGCACCGGACCGTAGGCGGAAGCGCGCAGGATGGCGCGCAACTGCGGGCGGAACATACTTAAATCCTTCAAGCACATCCGCACCGCGCGCAAGCCCAGCGCCGGATTGGTGCCGACCGGCCCGCCGCGCCCGCCGTCCACCTGCTTGTCCGCCCCGAGATCGGCGGTGCGGATGGTGATGGGGCTGCCTTCCAGGACCTTGATGACGTGAAGGTACGAGGCCAGATGCTCTTCTTCGTCGGGCGCGTCGGCGCGGTTCATGAACAGGAATTCGGTCCGGTACAAACCGACGCCGTCGGCCGCCACCTCCCGCACCGTCACGGCGTCCTCGGGCAGCTCGATGTTGGCTTGCAGGCGGATGCTCACGCCGTCGCGGGTGACCGCCGGCTTGCCCTTGAGCTTGTTGAGCTCCCGCTGTTGCCGGCGCTCTTCCTGTTGCTTGTGGCGGTAATAGCGCAGGATGCGCTCGTCGAGGCTGACCAGGATCACGCCCTGGCGCCCGTCGACGATCACCGGCTCGTTGTTGCCGAGATAGCTGCGCGCGTTGCGCGCCCCGACCACGGCGGGAATGCCCAGGCTGCGCGCCAGGATCGCGGTATGGGACAGCGGGCCGCCATATTCGGTGACGAAGGCGAGCACGCCTTGATGCTGCATCAAAATGGTGTCCGCCGGCGTCAGGTCGTCGGCCACCACGATTCGACCCTCCAGACGGCTGCCGGCCAGCTCCGAATAGTCCGCGTCGCTGGGATAAGCCGGATCGTCGGTCACCAGGATCCGTTGCACCCGGCGCACCACGTGTTCCACGTCGTCCTTGCGGGTGCGCAGATAAGGGTCGTCCATCTCGTCGAACACCTGAACCAGCATATCGCGCTGGACTTTCAAGGCCCATTCGGCGTTGCACTTCAGGGAGCGGATCAGATTGGCCGGCGCGTCGGTCAGGGAAGCGTCACCCAACATCAGCAAATGGGTGTCGATGAACGCGGTGATATCGTTGGACGCGGTGCGGGGCGCCCGCTCGCGAATTTCCAGCAATTGTCGCCGCGCCAGCTCCAGGCCGTTTAAAAAACGCTGGACCTCGTCCTCGATGATGGCATCGGGGATCGTATATTCGGTGATCTCCGGCTGGTTGCGCTGCAGCAGATAGGTTCTGCCGATGGCGTAGCCCCGGGAAACCCCGATGCCATGCAACGAAAACGGCATGGAACAGCCCTCTCATTCCGCCTCGTCGAAGCGGCGGAGAATTAAGTCTTCCAGGTGTTGGAGCGCCAGTTCGGCTTCGGGGCCGCTGGCTTGCAACACCACCTGCGTCCCGCAACCGGCCGCCAGCATCATCACGCCCATGATACTCTTGCCGTTGACCTCGCGGTTGCCGCGCGCCAGCCGAATTTCGGCGTCGAAACCGGCCGCCAAGGTCACGAATTTGGCGGCGGCGCGCGCGTGCAAGCCTAACTTGTTGATGATGACAATTTCCCGTTTCAACACTCCGCTCGACTCCGTGCTTGCCGGCCGGCGTGACCACGGCCGCCCGATGGTTATTTCACTAAGTTTAGTTCTCGATGGCGGATCATGACATGGTCGCGGATCTCGCCGAAGTAGCGGGCCAGAGCTTCGGCGATGTACACCGAGCGGTGCTGGCCGCCGGTGCAGCCGACGCACACCGTCAGATAGCTGCGCTCGCTCGCTTCAAACTGCGGCAGCCACCCTTCCAGAAACTGGCACAGGTCGGCGATCATCGCCAGCACCGTCGGCTGCGCTTCCAGAAACTCGATCACGTCCCGGTCGAGCCCGGTCTGAGGCCGCAGTTGCGGCTCCCAATGCGGGTTGGGCAAGGCGCGGACATCGAAGACGAAATCGGCGTCCGCCGGCAGCCCGTTTTTGAAGCCGAAGGATTCGAACAGCAGCGACATCGCCTCGCGCGGCGTCTCGTGCAAGCGAACGCGGATCAGTTCCCGCAACTGGTAGACGTTGGTCTCGCTGGTGTCCACGATCAGATCGGCGCAGGCGACGATCGGCTCCAGCAGGCGGCGCTCGTCGCGGATCGCCTCGGCCAGCGGCACGCTGCCCAAATCCAAGGGGTGGCGGCGGCGGCTTTCGCTGTAACGCTTGAGCAAAACCTTGTCGGCCGCTTGCAAAAACAGCACCTCCACATCCAGATCGCAGGCTCGCAGCTCGGCGAGCGTGGCGGGAAAGCGGTGCAGCTCGTCGATGAAATTGCGGGCGTCCACGCCCACGGCCACCGCCGGCGTCGCGATGTCGCTGGAGGCCAGAATTTCCCGCGCCAGCGGCAAGATCAGCTTGAACGGCAGATTGTCGACGCAGTAATAATCCAGGTCTTCCAGCGTTTGCAGGGCGATGGTCTTGCCGGAGCCGGACAGGCCGCTGACGATGATTATTCGCACGGCGCGGCCTCCGCCATCGCCTTTTCCATCCGGGCCATCAAGTCTTCCTCCGCCCGATAGCCGCTGAGGCGCAAGATGTGATCGCGCACCGCGCACTCCACCAGCACCGCCAGGTTGCGGCCGGGCGCGATCGGCAGGGTGATGGTCGGCACGCTGATGCCCAGGATGATGCGGTTGCCCCGCAGCCCCTGCAAGCGCGATTCCGGCGCGGCCCGCATGTCCTCCAGCTTGACCAGCTCGACGATCAACCGCACCCGCTTGTTGCGCTTGATCGCGCTGTCGCCAAACATCCGGCGGATATTGAGGATGCCAAGGCCGCGCACCTCCAGCAAATCGTGCAGGGTGGAAGGGCAAGTCCCTTCCAGCACGTTGGGGGCAACTCGCGTCAGGTTGGGGGTATCGTCGGCGATCAAGCGATGGCCCCGGCTGATCAGCTCCAAGGCCAGCTCGCTCTTGCCGACCCCGCTGCCGCCGGCGATCAGCACGCCCAGGCCAAACACTTCCAGCAGCTCGCCGTGGACCACGGTGGAGGCGTCGAGGTCGTGCTGGTAGTGGAAAAGCTGCTCCATCACCGCCGCCGGGGTGGCGCGGGTGTGCCATAGCGGGGTGGCGAAGGCGTCCGCCAGCGCGCGCACCGCCTCGGCCCGCTCCGGCTCGCCGCACACCAGCAGCGCGCCGGCCGGCGGCTCCAGCAAGCGGCGCGTCAGGATCTCGCGCGCCGCCGGCTCCAGCCGATCCAGAAACGCGCACTCCTCCAGCCCGAGAATTTGCAGGCGCGGCGGCTGAATCCAGTTGACCCGGCCAAACAGCGAAGCGCCCCCCTCGCCCGATGGCCATAAAATGCGCTCCTCGCCCGAAGCGCCACCGACCCAGCGCAGATCGAGCGAGGCTTCCAACCCCTGGAACACCGCTCTGGCCCGCACGCGCTGGCTCATGGCAGGTCGATCGCCTTGGGCTTCCAGTCCTCGATCAGTTGGAACAGCGCCCGGTCCGAAGCGGCTTCGCGCAATTGCCGGCAGAAATCCCGGTCGCTGAACATTTCGGCCAGATAAGCGAGGATTTTGAGATGCTCGTCGGTATAGTGGTCCGGCACCAGCAGGCCGAAGATCAAATCCACCGGCTGGCGGTCGATGGCGTCGAAATCCACGCCCTTTTTCAACTTGACGAAGGCGCCGATGGCCCGTTCGCTCTGCTGGAACCGGCCGTGCGGCAAGGCCACGCCGTGGCCCAGGCCCGTGCTGCCCAAGCGCTCGCGCCCGATCAGGCTGTCGAAGATCGGCCGGGCGGCCAAACCCGCCTGGCCGGTCGCCAGCAGCTCGCTCAAGACCTCGAGGGCTCGCTTCTTGCTCGCGACCTCGCGGTCGCAAACCACCCGTTCGCCGCCAATCAGGTCAGTGATATCCATCGGCGTCCCTCGGTCTAAGGCTCGGGATAACTTCGCGCCTTTTCGCCGCGATGCTTGTCCGTCAGTTTCTCTTTGTGTTTTTTGATTTGACGGTCGATCTTGTCGATCAGGGCATCGAGCGCGGCGTACATATCCTCGTCCACCGCGTCGGCGAAAAGCTCGTTACCGGCCACATGGATGGTCGCTTCAGCCTTTTGGTTCAATTTTTCGACACTGAGAATGATCTGAGCGCTGGTCACGTTGTCGAAATGCCGCTCGATCCGCTCCAGTTTGTCGTGGACGTAATCGTGGAGCGCTTGCGTGATTTCCACATGATGTCCGCTCAATTTAATTTGCATGGCTATGGACTCCTGGCTGGCCAGTCTGCTTTGAGGGTCGTGAAGCGGTCGGCCCCGATGCCCGGCGGAAACCGCCGCGCCGGTTTGAAGCGGTCGAAAACGGCCGATCCGGCCCGGACCCTGCCGGTGATAAGCCCTCGCGGGGCATGGCTCCTCATCCGCTCAGACGAGGCGTTTGCGGTCGGAGGACGACGGGATGGACATCGCCTCCCGGTATTTTGCCACGGTCCGGCGCGCCACCTGAATGCCCTCCTCGTCGAGCAGTTTGGCGATTTTGTCATCGCTGAGCGGCTTGCCGGGTTCCTCGGTCTGAATCAGCTTGCGGATCATGGCGCGGATGGCGGTGGAGGAACATTCGCCGCCGTCGCTGGTGCCCACGTGGCTGGAAAAGAAAAATTTCAATTCGTAGATGCCGCGCGGCGTGTACATGTATTTTTGCGTGGTCACGCGCGAGATGGTCGATTCGTGCATGCTCAGCTCCTCGGCGATGTCGCGCAGGATGAGCGGTTTCATGAACTCGTCGCCCCGCTCCAAAAAGTCCCGCTGGCGCTCGACGATGCTGGTGGCCACCTTGAGCAGCGTCTCGTTGCGGTTTTGCAGGCTTTTCAGAAACCAGCGCGCCTCTTGCAGATGGTTTTTGAGATAGGCCGCGTCGCCGTTGTGGCCGGCCTGGCGGGTCAGGGCGGCGTAGCGGGCGTTGATCCGCAGCTTAGGCGTGCTTTCGGGATTGAGTTCGACCCGCCAGGTTTTGCGGTTGCGAGACACCAGCACGTCCGGCACGATGTATTGCGGCGCGCTGTTGGACACCCGCTCGCCCGGGTGCGGGTTCAGGGATTGGATGAGGGCGACGATCCCCTGCAAATCCTCGCGCGAAACCTTGAGCCGGCGCATCAGACCGTTGAAGTCGCGATCCGCCAGCAGCTCCAGGTGCAATTCGACCAGGCGGCGGGCCTCGCCGAGCCACGGCGTCTCGCGCGGCAGCGCTTCCAGTTGCAGCAACAGGCATTCCGCTGGCGTGCGCGCGCCCACGCCCTGGGGGTCGAAATGCTGGACCAGCTTCAGCACCGGCTCGATGTCGGCCGGGGTCAGCGCGTATTCTTCCCGCAAGCCCTCGCAGAGATCGTCCAGCGACAGCGTGAGATAGCCGGCCTCGTTGATCGCGTCGATGATGGCGGTGGCGATGGCCAGATCGCGCTCGTCAAACGGCGTCAGCCGCATCTGCCAGTAGAGATAATCGCGCAGGGATTCGCCGTCGCCCGCGTAGCGCTCGTACAAATCCCAGTCTTCTTCCTCGCCCCGCGAATAGCTGGTCGCGCCATCGGACGGTTCGTAGATATCTTCCCAGGCGCTATCCACCGGCAGCTCGTCCGGCAAGGTGCTCGCCGTCCCGTCGATTTCGGTTTCGGGGCCGGCGTCGGCCGCCGCTTGCGCCGCCAGGGTTTCCGGCAACACCGGCAGCTCCTGCGGCTCGTCGGTCCGTTCCAGCATCAAATTGGAGTCGAGGATCGCCTGCACTTCGGCTTCGAGATCCAGGCTGGACAGCTGTAACAGGCGAATCGCCTGCTGCAACTGCGGGGTCATGGTCAGTTGCTGGGTCTGACGTAGCGTCTGCTGAAATGACGGTCTCATAATCCTTCAATCTAAGCGCACTCTAAACCACCCGAGCTAGCGTTAATCCTAGCCGGTTTTGGACGGCCGCGGCGAAAAAGACCGCCCGCTCGTCCGCCGGCTCCCCAGGATCACAGTTGAAACGATTCGCCGAGATACACCTGGCGGACGTGCTGGTCGGCGAGAATCAATGCGGGATCGCCTTCGGCGATGACCCGCCCTTCGTTCAAAATGTAAGCGCGGTCGCAGATGCCGAGCGTCTCGCGCACGTTGTGATCGGTAATCAGAACGCCGATGTTACGATCCGACAGATGCTTGATGATACGTTGTATATCGAGAACTGACAAAGGGTCAACACCGGCAAAAGGCTCATCCAGCAAAATAAAGGCGGGCTGGGCGGCCAAGGCGCGGGCGATTTCCACCCGACGGCGCTCGCCGCCCGAAAGGCTCAGCGCGATATTGTCGCGCAAGTGGCCGACGTGCAGCTCGTGCAACAGTTCCTCGGCCGCCGCACGCCGCGCCGGCGGGTCGAGTCCCCCGCGCGTTTCGAGAATCGCCAACACGTTATCCAGCACCGTGAGCTTGCGGAAAATCGAAGGCTCCTGCGGCAGGTAGCCGACTCCCAGGCGCGCCCGCGCGTGCATCGGCAGGCGCGTGAGATCGCGCTCGTCCAGCAGCACGTGGCCCTCGTCGCAATGGATCAATCCCACCATCATGTAAAAGCTGGTGGTTTTGCCGGCTCCGTTGGGGCCGAGCAGGCCGACCACCTCGCCGCTGGCGACTTCCAGCGAGGCGGCGTCCACCACCAGCCGCTTGCGGTAGCGCTTGACGATTTCCTTGGCGATCAACCGCGCCATCGCTAGGGCTTTTTGGCGGCCGCAGCGGGGGATGGCGCTTTGTTGGCGGGCTGGATGGTGAATTGGATGCGGCCGTTTTGACCGGCGCCTTTGGCCCGGATCACGTCGTCTTTGAGATCGTATTCCAGGCGCTCGCCGCTGAAGGTGTCTTGCCCCTGAACCACCCGCACCGCGCCGGTGAGGACCACCTTGCCGCTCTCGACATCGTACTCGACCCGCTTGCTCGCGCCCTGAATTTCAGGCTTGTCGGCCGCCGGCTGGTAGCGCAAGGTGGCGGGATTGCCGGTGGCGTCCATCCGCTGGAAGTTGTTGTCCTTGACGTGGATGGTGGCGGCATCGGCGGTCAGGCGCATCGATCCCTGGCTGATGACCACGTTGCCCTCGTAGACGCTGACGCCGGATTTTTGATCGAGTTGCCCGCGTCCGGCTTCCAGGCGGATCGGCTGGCTGCGGTCTTCGGGCAAGGCGAGGGCCAGGGGCGCGGCCAGCGCGGCGACGGCCAGAAACGCCCGCTTAGCGCGGCGATGGTTCATAGTGACCTCGTACTTCGGAAAGCAGTTCCAATTGTTCCCGGTCCAGATAGGCGCGCACGCCCACGGCTCGGAGTTCGCCGCCGGGGGTGACCGCGCGCGCCGGGGCGGCGGTTTCGGCGTAGCGCTCGCCAGGTCGGACGAGCAGGTCGCGGGTCGTCACCTCGACCGGCGTTTTGCCGCTGTCGGCGGCGCGGGTCATCACCACCGCCCCTTCCAGCCGGATCGTCTTTTGGTCGGCGGCGACCCAGCCGCGCTCGGCTTGCAAGCGCCATTCGCGCGTCTCGCCATCCGGTTGGTACCAATCCAGAACCGGCCGCTCGATCCGGGTGCCGAGCGGGCCGGGCAACTGCGTCAGGCGCGGCGCTTCGACCACGTATTCCCGCAAGCCCGCCGCGTTCATCCGCACGGCGCGAAAGCGGTCGATGATCAAAATCGGGTCTTGGCTCTCGGGCGGAACCGCCTCCCGCATCGAATTTTCCACCCAGCGCAACAGGCCGTAGCTCAAGCCCGCGAGCAGCACCAACCCGCCCAGAGCCAACCAGCGCCGGAGCGGGAGCGGCTCCCGCGTCATCCGAGATAGCGGGCGCGCGCGGCGTCCAGTTGCCCGCGCGCTTCCAGCAGCAGCTCGCACACTTCGCGCGCCGCGCCGCGACCGCCGCGTTTCGAGGTCCGCCAATGGGCGTGCCGGACGACGAAAGGATCGGCGTCCCGCACCGCGATGGCCAAGCCCACCCGGACCATCACCGGCAGATCGATCAGGTCATCCCCGGTAAAAGCGATCTGTTCGAGGCCAAGACCGAGCCGCGCTTGCAGATCCGCCAGCGCCGCCCGCTTGTCGGACACGCCCAGATAGGCCAGGCGGACGCCGAGGTCGCTCAAACGGCGCTCCACCGAAGCCGCCTTGCGGCCCGAAATCACCGCCACCTCCACGCCGGCTTCCAGCAGCATTTTGAGGCCGTGGCCGTCGCGGATGTGGAAGGCTTTGAATTCGTCGCCACCGTTGCCGAAATACAGCCGGCCGTCGGTCAGCACGCCGTCCACGTCGAAGATCGCCAGCCGGATCAGGGCCGCTTTGCTCAACACCTCGCGCATTGACGGTTCCATCGCCCGCAATCAGAGCACCCCGGCCCGCAACAGATCGTGCATGTTGAGCACGCCGATCAAGCGTCCCTCGGGATCGACCACCGGCAGCGCGTTGATCTTGTGCTGTTGCATCATCCGCAGCGCCTCGGCGGCCAGCGTGCCGGGCGCGATGGTCTTGCATTCGCGGGTCATCACCTCGGCGACCCGGGCGGAATGCACGTCCACCTGCCGATCCAGCGCCCGGCGCAAATCGCCGTCGGTGAACACGCCCAGCACCCGGTCCCCGGCATCCACCACGACGGTGGTCCCCAACCCCTTGCGGCTCATCTCCAGCAAGGCGTCGCGCAAGTAATCCCCGGGAGCGCTGCGCGGCATCTGCTCGCCGGTGTGCATCACCTCGTCCAGCAACAGCAGCAACCGCCGGCCCAGCCGGCCGCCCGGATGGGAGCGGGCGAAATCTTCGGCGGTAAAGCCGCGCGCCTCCAGCAGCGCCACCGCCAGGGCGTCGCCCATCGCCAGTTGCGCCGTGGTGCTGGAGGTCGGCGCCAGCCCCAGCGGGCAAGCTTCCTGCGGGACGCTGACGTCGATGTGCACGTCGCCGGCCTTGGCCAGGGTGGATTCCGGATTGCCGGTCAGCGCGATCAGCGGCACGCCCTGGCGCTTGATCAGCGGCAGCAGGGTCAGGATCTCGTCGCTTTCTCCGGAATTGGACAGCGCCAGCACCACGTCGCGGTCGGTGATCATGCCGAGATCGCCGTGATTGGCTTCGGCCGGATGGACGAAAAACGCCGGGGTTCCGGTGCTCGCCAGCGTGGCGGCGATTTTGCCGCCGATGTGGCCGGACTTGCCGATCCCCAATACCACGATCCGGCCCTGGCACTCCAGCATCAGGCGGCAGGCGCGCACGAAGCCCTCGTCGACGCGCGCGACGAGCCGGGCGACGGCGTCCGCTTCAAGGGTTAAAACGCGCTCGGCGAGGGTTTTCAGCTTGTCGGGATGGATGAGCATGGCGGGCGCTATTGTACCAGCTATGCCCGTCCGGCGGTGCAGCGCGAAGGGCCGTCGCTCCCTTGCCCGGACCACCCCGCCGGCGCTGCGGGAAAGGGCGGCGCGCTCAAAGCGCGCCGTCTTCGCGAGCAAGGCCCAAACTACAACTGAGCGGCGTTAAAGGCATCGCATTGGCGCAAATCGCCGCTGGTGATGCCGCGCTTGAACCAGCGCACCCGTTGCGCGGAGCTGCCGTGGGTAAACGAATCCGGCGCGACATAACCCCTGGACTGCATTTGCATCCGGTCGTCGCCGATGGCGGACGCCGCGTTCAAGGCGGCCTCGATGTCGCCCGCTTCCAAAATCTGGCGGGCTTTGTGGGCGTGATGGCCCCATACTCCGGCGAAACAGTCCGCCTGAAGCTCCAAACGCACCGACAAGTCGTTGGCGTCCGCCGGGCTCAAACGCGCGCGCGCGGCTTGAACCTTCTCGGAAATCCCCATCAGATTTTGGACGTGATGGCCGACCTCGTGAGCGATGACGTAGGCTTGAGCGAACTCGCCGGGCGCCCGAAAACGGTTTTGCAGCTCCTGGAAAAACACCAAGTCGATATAAACCTTTTGATCCGCCGGACAATAAAAAGGGCCGACCGCCGCTTGCGCGTAGCCGCAGGCCGATTGCGCCATGCCGGAAAACAACACCAGCTTGGGCTCGCGATAAGTCCCGCCCAACTGGTTAAACAAAGCGCGCCACGTATCTTCGGTATCCGCCAGCACCACCGAGACAAACCGGCTTTTCTCGTCCTGCTCCGGCGAGGCGGGCGCTTGCTGCTGCATCGAAACCCCACCCGGTCCCGCGCTCTGCAACATGGCGGTTGGGTCGACGCCAAAGAACATGGCGAGGAGCACGATGACCACCGTGCCGATGCCGCCTCCGGCGATGACGGGCACTCCCCGCATCCCCCGCCGGTCTTCGACATTATCGCTTTCTCTACCTGTTCTCCAACGCATGGGGACCTCTCTTAGCCCGGAATGATCGACGATGATGGAACCAGGAAACTTCTACCGCAACACGCCCACTTAGTCCAAATCCGGCCGCTTTCGTTCGACGCCGCCCGAGAGGGTCAAGACCGCCTCAACGGTGCGGCGAAGCGGCCCCGACAGCCGGTTTCAAGGCAACAATCGGAAAAATTATAAAAGGGCAGCCGAAGCTGCCCTCAAGGTGCGACCTATCGACGGCGCGAGCAGCGCGTGGAGCGCGCCGCCGCGCCTGGCCGGGTCAAGGCTGGTAGTCTCCTTCCAGCAGCTTGGCGTGCGCCGCCGCCAAGCGAGCGATCGGCACGCGCGGCGAGGAGCAGGACACGTAGGTCAGATTGGCGTAATGGCAGAACCGCATCGAGCGCGGGTGGCCGCCCTGCTCGCCGCAGATGCCGACCTTGAGGCCGTTGCGGGTCTTGCGGCCGTTGGTGACCGCGAACGACATCAACTGGCCGACGCCAGTGGTGTCCAGCGCCTCGAACGGGTTGTCCTTGAGGATGCCGGCCGAATTGTAAAACGGCAGGAACTTGTTCTCGGCGTCCTCGCGGGAGAACGAGAAGGTGGCTTGGGTGAGATCGTTGGTGCCGAAGGAGAAGAACTCGGCCACCCCGGCGATTTCCTCGGCGCGCAGGCAGGCTCGCACCACTTCCATCATGGTGCCGAACTCGAAAGGCACCTTGACCGCGTATTTGGCCTCGACTTGGGGCAGCACCTCGTCCACCAGCGCCTTGACCCGCTTCAGCTCTTCCACGGTGCAGACTTGCGGCACCATGATTTCCGGGTGGACGTTGATCTTCTCCTGGATGCACTCCGCCGCCGCTTCCAGGATCGCCCGAATCTGCATCTTGTAGATTTCGGGATAGGTCAGGCCGAGGCGGACGCCGCGATGGCCCAGCATCGGGTTGATCTCGTGCAGGGCGCGGGCCTTCTGCAAGATCTCTTCCTTCTTGGCCAGCACGTCGGAGACCAGATGGCTGTCGTTCAAAATGCCGAGCTGCTCGACCGCTTTCGGGTTGGCTTGCGCCAGAAGCTGGCTGATCGCCTCCAGGCCCTGGGCGGTCTGGCGCAGGTGGCGCAGGTGCTCGATGTCGTCCACCAAGGTCTGCTCGGAGGGCAGGAACTCGTGGATTGGCGGGTCGAGCAGGCGGATCGTCACCGGGCGCGGGGCCATGACCCGCAGGATTTCCTTGAAGTCGCTCCGCTGCATCGGCAGCAGTTTGGCCAAGGCGGCCTCGCGGTCTTCGGTGGTCTCGGCCAGGATCATCTCCAGCACGATGGGGAGACGCTCCTTGGCGTTGAACATGCGCTCGGTGCGGCACAGGCCGATGCCCATCGCGCCGTAGTTGGAAGCGCGCTGGGCGGCGTCCGGGGTGTCGGCGTTGGCCATGACCTTGAGCGTGGCGATTTCGTCGGCCCAGCTCAGCAGGGTGCGCAGTTCGGGGGTGAACTCCGGTTCGACGGTGGGGATTTCGCCCAGGAACACTTGGCCGGAGCCGCCGTCGATGGTGACCACGTCGCCTTCGTGCAACACGGTGCCGCCGATAGTCGCCTGGCGCTGGTGGACGTTGACGTCGATGTCTTCCGCGCCGACCACGCAGGGCTTGCCCATGCCGCGCGCCACCACCGCCGCGTGCGAGGTCTTGCCGCCCCGGCTGGTGAGGATACCGACGGCCGCGAAGAAGCCGTGGATGTCTTCCGGCTTGGTTTCCTCGCGCACCAGGATAATCTTCTCGTTGTTGCCGCGCCCGCGCTTGACCGCCGTATCGGCGTCGAACACGATCTTGCCGGAGGCCGCGCCGGGGGACGCGCCCATGCCTTGCGAGGCCGGAGCCGCCTTGTGTTTCGGGTCGAGCTGCGGGAACATCATCTGTTCCAGCGACTCGGGATCGATGCGCAGCAGCGCCTTATCGCGGCTGATCAAGCCTTCCTTCGCCATTTCGACCGAGCTACGGACCATGGCGGCGGCGTTCATCTTGCCGTTGCGGGTTTGCAGGCAGTAGAGCACGCCCTTTTCGATGGTGTACTCGTAATCCTGCACTTCGTGGTAGTGGCCTTCCAGCTTGTTGCGCAGCTCGACCAGTTGCCGGAACATCTCCGGCATTTCTTCCTTCATCTCCAGGACCGGCTTGGGGGTGCGGATGCCGGCCACCACGTCCTCGCCTTGAGCGTTGACCAGGTATTCGCCGTACATCACGTTTTCGCCGGTGCCGGGGTCGCGGGTGAAGCCGACGCCGGTGGAGCAGTCGTTGCCCATGTTGCCGAACACCATGGTGACGATGTTGACCGCCGTGCCGTTGGCCATTTCCGGGGTGATCTTG
>JAEUPW010000105.1 GCA_016790045.1 Candidatus Competibacteraceae bacterium | reverse complement strand
GTCATCAGCGCGTAAGTGATCGCCGCCATGCCGGAGGCCACGCCCAGCGCCCCGACCCCGCCTTCCAGCGCCGCCACCCGCTGCTCCAGCACGGCGGTGGTGGGGTTCATGATCCGGGTGTAGATGTTGCCCGGCACCTTGAGATCGAACAGATCCGCGCCGTGCTGGGTGTCGTCGAAAGCGTAAGAGGTGGTCTGATAAATGGGGACAGCGACGGCCTTGGTGGTCGGTTCCGGGGTATAGCCGCCGTGGATGGCGATGGTTTCGATTTTCATGGGTTCGCGGTTCCGTCAAATAGCGGGAAATGACCCATCAAGTCTGGACGCGAGAGACGGGAAATGTCCAGAGCCCCCGGCCGCACCAGCCGCTATTCGCCTTCGCCGCTTTTCCGGTCCACCGGGCGCTCCACGCTCGCGACGAGCGACCTCGCTCAGCGGAAATGGTCGTAGCCCAACCGCTCCAGGCGAAACTCGGAGCCGTCCGCGCGCACCAGTCGCAAGCCGGGTTCGGCGGTGATGGCCCCGATACGGGTGCAGCGACAGTCCCAGGCTGCGGCCGCGCGCTCCAGCCGCGCGATCCGTTCCAGCGGCACGGTGAAACATAACTCGTAATCGTCGCCGCCAGCGAGCGCCATGGTTGCCGCTTCATCGCGATCGAGGCTCGCGAGCAACGCCGGGGACAGCGGCAAGCGCTCCACGTCCACTACCGCCCCGACGCCGCTGCGCCGGAGAATGTGACCGAGATCCTGGGCCAGCCCGTCGGAGATGTCGATAGCGGCGCTGGCGAGGCCGCGCAAGCTCAGGCCCGGCGCGATGCGCGGTTCCGGGCGCTCCAGACGGGCCTGGACCACTCCCTCGTGACCGGAGGCGATCCGCGCCTTGCCGAAAGCGGTCGCCAACGCCAAGCCGGCGTCGCCCGGCGTGCCGGTCACATAAATCCCGTCGCCCGGCTGCGCCCCGTCGCGGCGCAGCGCCAAACCGGGCGGCACGAAGCCGTGGGCCTGGAGCGCGATCACGGTCGTCGGCCCGCGGGTGGTATCGCCGCCCACCAGTTGCACGTCGTGGCGATCCGCCAGCGCGAACAACCCCCGACAGAAGCGCTCCAGCCAGACTTCGTCCGCTTCGGGCAACACCAGCGCCAGCGTGGCCCACGCCGGCGTCGCGCCCATCGCCGCAAGATCGCTCAAATTGACCGCCAGCGCCTTGTGGCCGAGGCCTTCCGGATCGGCGGCGGCAAAGAAATGCACGCCCGCCACTAAAGCGTCCAGCGTCACCACCAACTGCTGGCCGGCGTGCGGCAGCAGCAGCGCGC
Source organism: Candidatus Competibacteraceae bacterium (assembly GCA_016790045.1). GTDB lineage: Bacteria > Pseudomonadota > Gammaproteobacteria > Competibacterales > Competibacteraceae > Competibacter_A. Next base: position 1,173 of record JAEUPW010000105.1, on the reverse strand, counting down.
CATCGTCGCCGATCCCCAGCGCCACATCGGCGCGCGCCCGCCGCCGAGCGGCAAAATGCCGGTCGATCAGCGAAAATTCGGAAGCGGCCACCCGCGCGACCAGAGACTGAGCGGTTTTCAGCGCGACAGCGGGTTTATTCCGGGCGCTGCCAGTCGCGCCGGGACGAAGAAATGGTGACGGTAAAACCGGCGATCACGTCGCTGACCGCCATCAGCACGATCAAGAAAAACGTCATGTTCGCCATGCGGGGCATCACCAGCAATTCGATCAAAGCGATGATGAACACCACCAGCGACAAGACGTGATTGAGGATCGCGCCCCGGGAGCTGCTGGTGGCGCGGTAAACCTCGACGCACAGCAAAATCAGGCCAAGCACCAGCAGCAGATCGCCGCCCTGAAACCGCAGCGCCGCGCCGGAGAGCAGCGGCATTTCAAACTGCACCGCCGTCAGCCAGCCCGGCGCGATCAGGGCGAATATCGAATACAGCACAACGACCACCGCGAGCAAGGGAAAACTGGCCATGGCTTCTTCTCCAAAAAAATGACAAGGCCGCCTTCGCGGGCGGCCTGCGGTCGGTGGGACGCGCTCAGTTTTCGAAGCGCCGGAACACCAGGGTGGCGTTGGTGCCGCCGAAGCCGAAGCTGTTGGACATCACCACCTTGAGATCGGCGTCGTCGACCCGCTGGCGGACGATGGGGAACCCTTCCGCCGCCGGGTCCAGGGTTTCGATGTTGGCCGACGCCGCGATAAAGCGGTTGTCCATCATCAGCAAGGAATAGATGGCCTCGTGCACGCCCGCCGCGCCCAGCGCGTGACCGGTCAGCGGCTTGGTGGAGCTGATCGCCGGAACCCGCTCGCCGAACATTTCGCGCAGCGCTTCCAATTCCCGGATATCGCCCGCCGGCGTGCTGGTGCCGTGGGTGTTGACGTAATCGACCGGCTGGTCGATCCCTTCCAGCGCCAGCTTCATGCAGCGCAGCGCGCCCTCGCCCGAGGGCTGAACCATGTCGTGACCGTCCGAGGTCGCCCCGTAACCGATCAGCTCGCCGTAAATCCGCGCGCCGCGCCGGCGGGCGTGCTCCAGCTCCTCCAGCACCACGATGCCGCCGCCGCCGGAAATCACGAAGCCGTCGCGGTGGGCGTCGTAGGTGCGGGAAGCGGTTTGCGGGGT
>JAEUPW010000009.1 GCA_016790045.1 Candidatus Competibacteraceae bacterium | reverse complement strand
CAGCCCCGGCGCGGACATCCACCCATCCGCGCGTCCCCACGGCGCGGAGCCGGTTTTTCAAAAGCACTACCCGAACAGTTTTCGGGAAACGCCGCTGCTCGATCACCTGCGGCGCGGCGGCATCGACCGTTTGGCCATCGTCGGCATGATGACCCACGTTTGCATCGACACCACGACGCGCGCGGCCGCCGATCTCGGGTTCGAATGCCTGTTGGCGAGCGACGCTTGCGCGACCCGAGCGCAGTCGTTCAACGGCGTGACGGTTCCCGCCGAAAGCGTGCAGGCGGCGTTTCTGGCGTCGCTGGACGGCTGGTTCGCGAAGGTGTCGCCGGTCCGCGACCTCTGCGCCGCGCTTTAGGGGCGCCCCAGCGCGCCCCACCAACCCCAAAACCATGAAAACCACCCAAGGAGACCATTCGCCATGCCCAAGTACCTGATCGAACGCGAACTGCCCGGCGCGGGCAAGCTCTCGCCCGCCGATTTGAAAGCCGTCTCGCAGAAATCGTGCAGCGTGCTGCGCGACCTGGGGCCGCAAATCCAGTGGGTGCAGAGCTATGTCACCGACGACAAGATTTACTGCGTCTACATCGCGCCCGACGCCGAGATGGTGAAACGGCACGCCGAGCAAGGCGGCTTTCCGGCCAACAAAATTTCCGAGATCAAGGTCGGCATCGACCCGACCACGGCCGAAGCCTGACCCGCGCTTGGGCCGCGCGCCGCGACCGGCGCGCGACATCGCGCCCTCAACCGCCATCGGACACGCGCCGCCATGAGCTACGACCTCTTTCGCCAAGGTTTGGATGCCCCGATCTGCCTGACCTGGGAGATCACCTACGCCTGCAACCTGCGCTGCGTCCATTGCCTGTCCTCGTCGGGCCATCGCCGTCCCGACGAGCTGACCACCTTGGAGGCCAAGCGGCTGATCGACGAGTGGGCGGCGATGAAAGTGTTCTACATCAACGTCGGCGGCGGCGAGCCGATGAGCCGCAAGGACTTTTTCGAGCTGATGGACCACGCCCTGGCGCGCGGCATCGGGGTCAAATTCAGCACCAACGGCTCCTTGATCGACGACAAGGCGGCCGCCTGGATCGCCTCGCGCGACTATCTGGACGTGCAGATCAGCGTGGATGGCGCGACCGCCGAGACCAGCGATCCGGTGCGCGGCGACGGCTCCTTCCAGCGCGCTTTGAACGCCATGGCGCTTTTGGCGAAACAGGATTTTCCGTTCAAGATCAACGCCACCGTCACCCGCCACAACTTTGCGCAGCTCGACGACTTGTACGCCCTCGCCCGGCGGCACGGGGCCGAGTTGCGCCTGACCCGGCTGCGGCCGACCGGGCGCGGCGGCGCGGTCTGGCGCGACTTGCGCCCCACCCACGACCAAAATCGCGAACTGTACCGATGGCTGCTGGCCCATCGGGACGTGCTGACCGGCGATTCGTTCTTCCACCTGTCGGCCTACGGCCAGCCGCTGGAAGGGCTGAACCTGTGCGGGGCCGGGCGCATCGTCTGCTGCGTCGATCCGGTCGGCGAGGTCTACGCCTGTCCGTTCCTGCTGGCCCCGGAATTTTCCGCCGGCAACGTGCGCCAGCCGGGCGGCTTCACCGAACTCTGGCGCGACTCGACGCTGTTCGCCCACCTGCGCGACTGGCAAGTCGGCGGCGGCTGCCAGCACTGCAACGCCTACCGGAGCTGCCACGGCGGCTGCATCGCGGCCAAGCATTTCACCGGCCGCTCGCTGGATGCGCCCGACCCCGATTGCATCTACGAATCCGCCGCCGCCCCGGCGCCGGTTTGCGACGCGCCGTCATGAACGCTCCTTCTGGCCCCCGCTTCGATCCTTTGTTCGCCCCGCTGAAATTGGGCGGCAAGACCGCGCCGAACCGCTTCGTGTTCGCGGCTCATCAGACCAATTTCGCCGTCCACAACCGGCTGACCGAGCGCCACGCCGCCTATTACGCCGCGCGGGCGGCGGGCGGCTCGGGCCTGATCGTGCTGGAAGCGAGCGCGGTTCACCCGTCGGATTGGCCCTACGAATACGCCGTGTTCGGCCACGATCCCGCCGTGGTGGAAGGCTATCGGCTCGCGGCGGAGGCGATCCACCGCCACGGCGCGCTCGTTCTGGCGCAGTTGAGCCACAGCGGGATGCAGGGCACCAGCCACTATTCGCAGTTGCCGCTGTGGGGGCCGTCGCCGGTGCCGGAAGTCAACAGCCGCGAGCTGCCGCAAGCGATGGACGCCGAGGACATCGCCGCCGTGGTCGAAGGCTTCCGGCAAGCGGCGCGCTACGCACTCGACGGCGGCCTGGACGGGGTCGAACTCAACGCCGGCCAGGACAGCCTGATCCGCCAGTTTCTGTCGCCGCTGACCAACCAGCGCGGCGACGAGTACGGCGGCGCGCTGGACAACCGGCTCCGTTTCGCCCGCCAGATCATGCGAGCGGTGCGCGAGGAACTCGGCCAAGACGCGGTGGTCGGCCTGCGCTTGTCCGGCGACGAATACGCGCCCTGGGCCGGCATCAAGCCGGAAGACGCCGCCGAGATCGCCCGCCTGCTGGCGGAGGATGGCTTGCTCGATTTCCTCAGCGTCACCAGCGGCAGCATCTACACCGGCCACGTCACCCGGCCCGGCCTGTATCAGCCGCCCGGTTTCGCCGTCCATTTGGCGGCCGGCGTCAAGGCGGCGGTCCCGATTCCGGTGTTCGCCCAAGGCAGCATCGTCGATCCGGCGATGGCGCTGGAGATCGTCGCCGAGGGCAAAGCCGACGCGGTGGAAATGACCCGCGCGCTGATCGCCGATCCCGAATTGCCGCTCAAGCTGCGCCGGGGCGATCTCGACGACATCCGGCCCGGCCTGCTCGCCAATCAGGACAACATCATCGGGCTGGTGCAAAACCCGCGCCTGAGCTGCGCCAACAACCCCGCCGCCGGTTACGAGGGCGAGCCCGAATTCGCGCCGCTCGCGCCCGCCCGCAACCCGCATCGGGTGCTGGTGATCGGCGGCGGGCCGGCCGGGATGGAAGCGGCGCGGGTCGCCGCCCTGCGCGGCCATCGCGTCACCCTGCACGAACGCCAGCAACAGCTCGGCGGCGCGATCCGGCTCGCCGCCGCCGCGCCCGGCCGCGAGCGGCTGGCGCTGGCGGCCGATTGGCTGGAAACCCAGCTCCGCAAGCTGGACGTGTCGGTGCGCTTTGGCAGCGAAGCGACCGAAGAACGGGTGCGGCGGGAAGCGCCCGATGCCGTGATCGTGGCGGTCGGCGGCCAACCCGGCCGCCAGCCGGGCGCGCGCTTTGACCCGTCCGCGCCGGTGGTCAATCCCCGGCAAGTGCTGCGCGGCGAGGTGCCGGCCCAGCCCGGCCGGGCGGTGGTGCTCGACACCTTGGGCGATCCGGTGGGCATGGGCGTGGCCGAATGGCTGGCCGAACGCGGCTGGCAGGTGGAAGTCGTCACCGGCGACATGTTCGTCGGCCAGCGGCTGACCGCTTCGCTCGAACTCACCGCCTGGAACCAGCGCGCCGCCGCCCGCGGCATCGCCTTCCGGCCGCAGTTCGACGTTTTGGAAGTCACCGAAAACAGCGTGCTCGGCGCCGATCATTTCGACCGGCAGGAAATCCGGCTCGACGGCATCGACCTGGTGGTGGACGTGTCGCCGGAAGTCCCGGACGAGACGCTCTATTTCGCGCTCAAAGCCAGCGGCTTGCGGGTGATTCGGGCCGGCGACTGCGTGGCCCCGCGCTATCTCGCCCAGGCGATTCTGGAAGGCTATCGGGCCGGACGGGAGGCATAGCCATGAGCAACCGACCGCGCTTGCTGTTTACGCCGATGAAAATCGGCAATCTCACGGTCAAGAACCGGATCGTGTTTTCGGCGCACCTGACCAATTACGCCGAAGATTTCCTGCCGAGCGAGCGGCACCTGTTCTACTACCGGGAACGGGCGCGCGGCGGCGCGGGCCTGATCATCACCGAGGAGCAATCCACCCATCCGACCGACCACCCCTACGAAAAGCTGATCCACGCCTTTCACCGCAAAGTGATTCCCCACTACAAGCGGATCACGGCGGCGGTGCACGCCGAGGGCGCGCCGATCCTGGCGCAGATCAACCACAACGGCGGCCAGGGTAGCGGCATGTTCACCCGGCTGCCGGCCTGGGGGCCGTCGGCGCTGGCCGATCCGCTGTTTCGCGAGGTGGCCAAGGCGGTCGAGCACGAGGACATCCGCGAGATCATCCAGGGCTACGCGCGGGTCGCCGCCTACACCCGCGAGGGCGGTTTCGACGGGGTGGAGCTGCAATGCTCCCACTCTTCCATCGTCCGCCAGTTTTTGTCGCGCAACACCAATCACCGCAGCGACGAATACGGCGGCAGCCTGGACAACCGCGCCCGGCTGCTGCGCGAGATCGTCGCCGCCATCCGCAACGAGGTCGGCCGCGACTACCTCATCAGCGTCCGGCTGTGCGGCGACGAGCTGATCCGCGACGGCATCACTTTGGACGAGACGGTGGCGGTGGCCAAGATTCTGGAAAAGGACGGTCTGATCGACCTGATCAACACCAGCATCGGCACCGCCACCCAGACCCTGTACATGATCGAAGCCTCGATGCGCATCCGCCCGGATTACGCCCTGTTCATCCCCTCGGCCATCCGCAAGGCGGTGCGGCTGCCGGTGATCGGGGTCGGCCGGATCAAGGACCCGATCCAGGCGGAGCGCATTCTGAACGAGGGCCACGCCGATCTGGTCGGCATCGTGCGCGGCCAGATCGCCGATCCCGAATTCGCCCGCAAAGCGCGGGAAAACCGGGTGGACGACATCCGGCTGTGCCTGTCCTGCAACCAGGAATGCGTGGGCCGGATGGGCCTCAACCGCTGGATGGGCTGCATCGAAAACCCGGCGACCGGCCAGGAGAAAAAATACGGTGTCGGCACCTTGCAGCGGGTCGAGACGCCGAAGCGGGTGACGGTGGTCGGCGGCGGGCCAGCCGGCCTCAAGGCCGCCGCCGTGGCGGCCCGGCGCGGCCATCAGGTGACCTTGCTGGAGAAGGAGAATCGCCTGGGCGGCCAGGTGGTCTGGGCGGTGCGGGTCGCCAACCGGGCCGAGTTCGGCGACATCGTGCGCAACCTGTTGCACGAGATCGAGCAACTGGGGGTCGCGGTCAAGACCGGCGTGACCGCCACGGCGGAGTCGGTGCTGGCCGACAAGCCGGAGGCGGTGATCGTGGCGACCGGCTCGGTCGCCAACCGCGCCGCCATCCCCGGCGGCGACGGCCCCAACGTCGCCGACGTGGTCGATATTCTCTCCGGCCGGGTCAAGCCGGGCCGCCGGGTGCTGATCGTGGATCGGCTCGGCTTTCACGAAGCCACCAGCGTGGCGGAATTTCTGGCCGAACAGGGCTGCGCGGTGGAAGTGGTGACGCCGACCCTCTACGTGGGCCAGGACTTGGGCGTCACTCTCGACCTGGAAAACTGGTACCGCCACGCCCGGCGCCTGGGCATCCGCTGCACCCCGAACCATTCGGTGCTCAGCATCGACAGCGGCGCGGTGACGGCGCTGCACAACTACAGCGGCCAGATGGTGACCTTTCCCCAGGTCGATACCGTGGTGCTGGCGATCCACCGCCAGGCCGACGACGGCCTCTACCATCAGCTCAAGGCCGAGCGGACTCGCGCCGAGAACCTGCTGCTGCAAGTGCGCGAGGTCGATGAGGACATGTATCAGACGCTCAAGGGCCGGGTGCCGGCGCTGTATCGCATCGGCGATTGCGTGGCCCCGCGCCGGGCGCACGCCGCCATCATCGAAGGCGAGCGCGCCGGGAGGGCCGTGTAATGGACAAGTCGCTGGTGGTCGTGACCGAAACCCTGAACGGCGAGCTGACGCCGGCCAGCCTGGAATGCGTGGAAGAAGGCCGCGAGATCGCCGACCGCCTCGGCGTCCGGGTGCGGGCCATCCTGTGCGGCAGCGGCGTCGCCCCGCTGGCGCAGACCCTGGCGGCGCACGGCGCAGACGCGGTGACCGCGGTCGAGCACGAGGCGTTGGCCCAGTTCAGCGCCGATGGCTGGTTGCAGGCCTTGACGCCGGTGTTGCGGGACCTGCAGCCGGCGCTGTTGCTGGCCCCGGACAGCGGCCAAATGCGGGCCTGGTTGCCGCGCCTGTCGGCCCGCTGGCATCTGCCGCTGGTCGGGTGTTGCATCCGGGTCAACATCATCGGTGACGGCTATCCCGAAGTGATCCGCAACACCTACGGCGGCGCGTGTCAGGAGCGGCTGATCTGGCCTTACGCCACCCTGGTGTGCGCCCTGTTGATCCCCGGCGTGCGCGGCGTCGGCGCGCCCCGGCGCGACCGCGCGGCCGAGCTGACCGCAGTGCGGCCGGAACTCGATCCGGCCCGGTTCCGCGACCGCACGCTGCGCACCTTGCCGGCCGACCCGCGCACCGTGGATTTGAGCGAGGCCGAGCGGATCGTCTCCGGCGGCTTTGGCGTCGGCGGGCCGAACGGCATGGCGCTGTTGGGGCAATTGGCCGAGCAGTTGAAGGCCGCCCTGGGCGGTACGCGGGTGGCGGCGGATCGCGGCTGGCTGGAAACGCAGCGCTTCATCGGCTCCACCGGCAAGATCGTTGCCCCCAAGCTGTACCTGGCCTTCGGCGTGTCCGGCGCGGGCCAGCACTTGGCCGGCATCACCGACAGCGAATGCGTGATCGCCGTCAACAGCGACCGCACCGCTCCCATGTTGCAGCGGGCGGATTTGGCGGTGGTGGGCGACTTGCACGCCATTCTGCCCATTTTGCTCGACAAGCTGCGGGCCCTGGCCGACACCGGTCCCGCCGATCCGGCCGCGCTGGAGCCCCCCGCCGCCGCCCAGCCGGCCACAGCCGCCCTTGAACCGGTTTCGGCGCCACTATTGGAGACCTCCCCATGAGCGCGGCCACCGCCAGCGAAAGCTTCGATGTGATCGTGGTCGGGGCAGGCCCGGCCGGCAGCACCGCCGCGCTGCTGTGCGCGCGGGCCGGCCTCCAGGTGCTGCTGCTGGAGCGCGGCGAATATCCGGGGGCCAAGAACGTCTCCGGCGCCGCGTTTTACGGCAGCGCCATCCTCAACGAACTGATCCCCAACTGGTGGGAGCAAGCCCCGGTCGAGCGCTACATTTGCCGGCGCGACATCGCCTTCATGTCGCCCACCACCAGCGTCGCGCTCGACTTTCACTGCGCCGGGGAGGGTTACACCACGCCGCCCTACAACGGCTTTATCGTGCTGCGGCCCCGCTTCGACCGCTGGCTGGCGGCCCAGGCCGAGGCGGCCGGCGCGTTCCTGCTGACCTCGACCGTGGTGGACGACGTGCTGCGGGAGAACGGCCGGGTGGTCGGGGTGCGGGTGCGGCGCGAACAGGGCGACATTCGCGGCAAGGTGGTGATCGCCTGCGACGGGGTCAATTCCTTCCTGGCCAAGAAAGTCGGCTTGCAGCGCGAATTCCATGCCCACGAGCTGTCGCTGGGGGTCAAGGAAGTGCTGGGTTTGGACCCGACGATCATCGAAGACCGCTTCCGCTTGTCCGGCGACGAGGGCATCGCGTACGAATATCTGGGCGCGATCACCGAGGACGTGCACGGCGGCGCGTTTCTCTACACCAACCGCGACTCGCTGTCGCTGGGAGTGATCGGTCAGGTGTCGTCGCTGGTGGAGCGGCGCAAGCGGCCCTACGAGCTGCTGGAGCGCTTCAAGGCCCATCCGGCGGTGGCCCCGCTGGTGCGCGGCGCGAAGCTGCGGGAGTATTCGGCCCATCTGATCCCGGAAAGCGGCTGGAGCATGAAGCCGACCCTGTACACCGACGGGATGTTGGTGGCGGGCGATGCCGCCGGTTTCTGCCTGGCCGCCGGGCTGTATCTGGAAGGGATGAACTACGCCATGCAATCCGGCCTGGCGGCGGCGGAAACCGCCATCGAGGCCTGCCGGCGGGACCGCTTTTCCGCGCGCGCCTTATCGGGCTACCGCAAGCACCTGAAACGGCGCAACGTCTCCACCGATTTCCGGGCCTACCGCCACGCGCCGGCCTTCGTCAACAGCGCCCGCCTGCAAAATCTCTATCCCGAAGTGGTCGCCAGCGGCATGGAGCAACTGTTTCGGGTCGATGGCAAGGCCAAGCGAAAAATCCTGCCGCTGGCCCGCCAGATGATGCGCCAATACCAGCTCAAGCCGGGCGACATGCTGCGCGACGGCTATCAAGTGGTGAGGGCCTACCTATGGTGATGACCACTCACGAAGAAAAGATGCGCACCGTGCGCTTCCGGGTGGCGGCGACCCCGCACATCGTGGTCGATTCCGAGGTCTGCCGCGACAGCGGCTGCTCGCTGCGCGCCTGCGTGTACGTCTGTCCCGCCAACCTGTTCGTGCCGCTGGACGACGGCGGCATCCTGTTCAACTACGAACAGTGCTTCGAGTGCGGCACCTGCTACATCGCCTGCAACCAAGAGGGCGCGATCCGCTGGTCCTACCCGGACGGCGGTTACGGCGTCACCTTCCGCGAATCCTGAAGGGCCAAGCGCATCGAAGGGAGCGCGCCATGCACATCGCCGTTTGCCTCAAACACGTGCCCGATCCGAGCACGGTCGAAGTCGATCCGCTGACCGGCGCCATCGACGATGGCCGCGTGCTGTACATGCTCAACCCGGCCGACGAAAGCGCTCTGGAATTGGCGCTCCGGTTGCGGCCAGCCGACGGGAAGGTGACCGCGATCAGCATCGGTCCGGCCGATGCGGATGCGTTGTTGCGGGAAGCGCTGGCGGCGGGCGTTGACAGCGTCGTCCGGGTCTGGGATGCCTCGCTCGGCCCCATCAAGCCGGCGATCACCAGCGTCTTGCTGGCGGCCGCGTTGCGCGCGACCGGCTTGCCGGATTTGGTTCTTTGTGGCGGATACAGCGCGGATCGCGGCTCCGGCACGGTGCCGGCCCTGCTGGCCGAGCATCTGGGCTGGCCGGCGATCACCGACGTCACGCGGTTCGAGATCGTTTCGGGGCGGGCTTTGGTCCAGCGCCGGCTGGCGCGCGGCGCGCGAGCCGAGAGCGAAGTTCTGTTGCCGGCTGTTCTGGGTTTGGATTTGGATCGTCTCCGGTTGCGCCAAGCCAGCTTGCCCAAACTGATGCGGGCCAAGCACGCGCCGGTCCCGCTGTGCGGTTTGGAGGCGCTGGATCTGTCGCCGCAGGATTTGCATTTTCCGGCGATGACCCTGCACGAAGTCATGCCGCCGCGCCCGCGCGCGCGAATGATGTTCGCGCCCGACGCCACCGCGCCGGTTCAAGAGCGGGTCGCGCAAATCCTCTCCGCCGGGATCGCCGGCAAGTCGGGCCAGAAAGTGGAAGGCGGCACGCCGGAGCAGCAGGCCGACGCCATCATCGACTTTCTGCGCCAGCGCGGTTTTTTGGAAGAGCGGGCCGGCCCATGAAGCCGCTGGCCGAACTGACCTGGCCGCAGGTCGCGCGAGCGGTGGCCGAAGGCGTGACCACGGTTATCCTGCCGCTGGGCGCGACCGAGCAGCACGGCCCCCATTTGCCGCTCGGCACCGACACGGTGCGGGCGCGGGCGCTGGCCGAAGGCTTGGCCGAACGCTTGCCGGTCCTGGTAGCGCCCGCCCTGCCCATCGGCTGTTCCGACGAGCACGGCGGATTTGCCGGATTGCTGAGTTTGGAAGCGGAAACCCTGGCGGCAGTCATCGCGGATTGCGCCCGGCGCATGGCCGATTGGGGCGCGACTCGGCTGGTGGTGCTGTCGGCCCACGGCGGCAACGGCCGGGCGCTGGCGCTGGCCGAAGCGCGGCTGCGGCGGGAGTTGCCGGAGCTGGCGCTGTGGATTCCCGATGCCGCGACGGTCTGCGGCGATGCGGTGCGCGCGGTCGCGGCGGCGGATGGGATTGCGGTCGAGGCTGTCGGCCTCCACGCCGGCGAAGGCGAGACTTCGGAATTGCTGCATCTGTGCCCGGAACAGGTGCGCATGCAGGAAGCGGTTCCCGGCTACACCGGCGATATGGAGGAAGGTTTGAGCCGCTTGGTGCAAGCGGGAACGCGGGCCTTGAACGCCGATGGCGTGGTCGGCGATCCCCGCTCGGCGGACGCGGGACGCGGCCAGCGCTATCTGAGCGCGCAAGTTGCCCGTTACGAATCTGCGCTGGCCGAGCGGCTGGCCGCCGAGGCGACGACCTCCGGGAGTGTTCCGGCATGACGCTTCCGATGCCCGCTCACGCCCGGATCGCGGAACGGCGCTACGAGCCCGACGGTGACGCGGCCAGCGCGGCCGTTCCCTGGGCTCAGCCGGCGCGCTACGTTTTGCAGCCGGGTCTGGAGGTGCTGAGCGACGCCCGAGGCGGCGTGCTGGTGAGCCGGAAACCGCTGTCGGCCCTGCGGCTGAACCGTTCGGCGACGGCGTTGCTCACCGCCTTGCAACGGCCGCGCACCGTCGCCGAGCTGGCGGGTCAGCCCGGAATCGACCTCGCGCCCGCCGCTATCGTCGCCTTTTTGGATAACCTGCTGCGCCGTCGCTTGGTGCTCTGGCAACCGCCGATTCCCGCCGTTTGGCCGACGGTTTCGATCATCGTGCCGGCGCGCGGCCGCCCGGACGCGACCCGCCGGTGCGCGCGATCGTTGCTGGCGCTGGATTATCCGGCCGACCGCCGCGAAATCATCGTGGTGGACGATGCCTCCGACCCACCCCTCGCGCCGGTGTTGGCCGACTTGCCGGTCACCCTGTTGCGGCAGGACCGCAACATCGGCCAATCCGCCGCGCGCAATCTGGCGGCGAGCGCCGCGACCGGAACGGTGCTGGCCTTCACCGACAACGATTGCGTGGTCGAACCCGGCTGGCTGCGCGCCCTCGTGCCTTATTTGGCCGACCCGAAGGTCGCCATCGTCGGCGGGCGGGTGCTGGCCGCGCCGGCGCAGGGCGCGATTGCGGCGTTTGAAGCGGTGCGCTCGCCGCTGGATATGGGCGCATCGGTGACGGAAGTGACGCCAACGGCGGACGTGGCGTATTTGCCGACTTGCAACCTGTTGGTCAAGCGCGACGCATTGCTTGCCCATGCGGGCTTCGACCCTAGCCTGCGAGTCGGCGAGGACGTGGATTTCATCTGGCGGGTGTTGCGCGGCGGTTCGCGCGCTTGGTACGCGCCTGCGGGCCGGGTCGCGCACGACCATCGGGTGCGCTGGCGCGACTGGCTGCGCCGCCGCGCCGATTACGGCTCTTCCGAGGCGGTCTTGCAACAGCGCCACCCCGAAGGTCGGCGGCGGATGCCATTGCCTGCCACCAGCCTGCTCGCGCTGCTCGCGACTATCCTGCTGCCCCGGTTCGGCTGGCCGGGCCTGTGGCCGGTGGCGTTGGCCGTTTTGCTGTTCGGTCTGGAACTCGCTGAGAAGCGAGGCACGTTGCGGCGCTTGGCGATCGCGCTCCCTCTTGGCTCCATCGCCGCCGCGCTGGGGCGGGAGCATGGGGCGGCGTTTTACCATTTTAGCGCCGATGTGACGCGCTACTACAGCTTGCCGCTACTGCCGATCGGCCTGATTTGGCCTCAGTTGTTGCCGATGGCAGTTCTGGTCTTGGCGGCTGCCCCGCTGACCGATTACCGGCGTTCGCGCCCCCCGATGACACGCATGGCCTTCGTCGGCTTATATTGGCTGGAACTGGCCGCTTACCAAGTTGGAATCTGGCGCGGCTGTTGGCGATGGCGAAGCTTGCGCCCTTTGTTGCCGCGCCCGATCTGGCGGCGCTGAACCCCATGACAGCGCTTGGCAATACTTTTTGAGCGATGTTTCATCAACCGAGGAGACAATCCTGATGTACCTACCCATCGAACAACGCCCGGCAACGCCCGCCCTTCAACCGCATCCGGAGTCGACCGACGCTCGGCTGCAACCCGCTGCGCCCGTCGAGCCCGAGCGAGCCGAAGCCTTGACGGAACTGCCTCAAATCACGGAAGAAGCGCTCATTGAGGAGGTCAGCATCGACGGCATGTGCGGCGTTTACTGACGCTGACGCCAGCGCCGTTCGCTTTTCGGAAGAGCGAACGGCGCACCGCCACCCCTCTCGTTTCGAGGACAGCGCGCCATGGGCAAGTTGCAAGGTAAAGTCGCGTTCATCACCGGCGCGGGGCGCGGTCAGGGCCGGGCTCACGCCGTGACGATGGCCCGCGAAGGAGCCGACATCGCGGCGCTCGACATCTGCCGCGATCTGTCCTATCCCCGTTATTCGCTGGCGGAGCGCAGCGATCTGGAAGAAACGGCCCGACTCGTGCGCGGCTGCGACCGCCGGGCTTTGGAATTGGTCGCCGACGTTCGCGACAGCGCCGCGATGGCCGCCGCCGTGCAAGCGACGGTCGCCGCCTTCGGCCGCATCGATATCCTGGTCTGCAACGCCGGTATCGCCGACATGGCCTTGACCTGGGACATCACCGAAGAATGGTGGGACACGATGATCGACGTCAATCTCAAGGGCTATTGGCTGGCGGTCAAATACGTCGTCCCCCAGATGCTGGCCCAGGGGACCGGCGGCAACATCCTCATGACCTCCTCGGTCGCCGGCTTGCGCGGCGAACCGGGCATGGCGCATTACTGCGCCTCGAAATGGGGTGTCGTCGGTTTGGCGCATTCGCTGGCTCAAGAACTGGCGCCGCACAACATCACGGTCAACACCCTGCACCCGACCGCCGTCAACACCCACATCATTCCCGGCATGGCGCAGGCCGCCGAAATGGCGACCGAGGATCTGATCGAATTCATCCGCCACGGCAACGCGCTGCCGGTCAAGCTGATCGAGGCCGAGGATGTCGCCAACGCCGCTTTGTGGCTGGTCTCCGGCGAGGCGCGCTATATCACCGGCCAAAAACTCAACATCGACGCCGGGAGAATGCTGAAATGACCGCAACGGTCGAAGCTACCGCCCGTTACCGGTTGGCGCCAGGGGTCGCGATCCGCCCGGAGCGCTTTGGCGGTCTGGTGTATCGCTACGACAACCGCCGCCTTTATTTCCTGCGCTCTCGCCAGACCGTCGAACTGGTCAACCGCCTGGATGGACGCCGGGCGCTGCGGGACATTCTCGATGAGTTCCTGGCGGCGGACCCGCCGCCGGACGCCGCCCGCGAAACCTTGCTGGCGGCGATCGGGCAGTTGGAGCGGCTCGGCATTTTGACCCGCGCGAGTTGAATCCGCTGAAATCGCGTTGGCTTATCGCGCCGCGAACCGCTCAAGGCGCCGGATATTCGCGCGGCTGGATGCCGTGTTTGCGCAGCTTGCGGTACAAGGTATTGCGGCTGACGCCCAATTGCGAAGCGGTGTTGCTGATATTCCAGCCGTGCCGGTCCAGTTGGCGCAACAGCGCGTCGCGCTCGGCTTGGATCAAGCCGCCGGCTTCCCGGATCAGCCGATGGGAGGCCAGACCGGTGATTTCCGCCGGCAAATCCTCCAATCGGATCATCTGATCCTCACACAGCGCCACCGCTGTCCTCAGCACGTTGCGCAACTGGCGGATGTTGCCGGGCCAGGAATAGCGATCCAGAGCGGCGAAGGCGTCCTCGGTGACGCGCACGCTCGCGCCGTCGCTCTCCGCCGCCAGCAGCTTGCGAATCAGCAGCGGCCGGTCGCCGCGCGCGCGCAAGGGGGGCAGCGTGAGTTCCAGGCCGTTCAAGCGGTAATACAAATCTTCCCGAAACGCTCCGGCCGCAATCCGTTCCCGCAAGTTGCGATGGGTGGCGCTGATGAGGTGCACGTTGACCGGGACCGGCGTGTCGCTGCCCAGCGGCAAGACCTCCTTATCCTCCAGCACCCGCAGCAAGCGCGTTTGCAAGGGCAACGGCATATCGCCGATCTCGTCCAGAAACAGGGTGCCGCCATTGGCTTGCAGGATTTTGCCGCGCCGGCCTTCCTGGCGCGCCCCGGTGAACGCGCCGTATTTGTAGCCGAACAGTTCGCTCTCGATCAAATTTTCTGGAATCGCCGCGCAGTTCATGGCGACAAAGGGCTTGCCGGCCCGATTGCTGGCGTCATGAACGGCTTTGGTAAAGAGTTCCTTGCCGGTGCCGGTTTCGCCGGTCAACAGAATATTCACGTCCTTGTTCATGACCCGCCGGGCGCAATGCGCGTTATAGGCCATCAGCGGGTCCGATGCGGCCAGCACTTCCAGGCTCCACGAAGGCAAGGGCAAGGGCTTGATTTCGATGGTTCCGGTGGTCGAGGCCCCGGATGGCCGACGCTCTCCCCGATGGAGCAAGGAGAAAAAGGGATTTCCGGATTCATCGCGGATCGGGCAAGGCGTTCCCGGCCGGTCGCGGTGGTGCCCGAACAGCGTATCCAGACCGGTCGCGAACAGCGCGCTGATCGGTTGGCCGAGCAGTTGGTCGCGAGGCCGCTGGAGCTGGTCCGAGGCGCTCGGATTGGCGGCCAGGATGCGGCCTTCCTCATCGAACGCCAACAAACCCTCACCACCCTGCCCGATGCATTCGCTCCGCCGGTGGAACCGCAACACCTGCCGATCTCGAAACGCCTTCAAAAAACAGCCGTGTTCGATGGTCCGGGCGCTCATAGCGGCCAAGGCCAGCGTATGCAACTGGCTTTGTTTGGAATCCCGAGAGCTGACCGAGGAGATATCCAGAACCGCCAACAGCCGGCCGTGCGGGTCGAAAATGGGCGCCGCCGAACACGTGAGCTTGGCGTGCTGGCTGCGAAAATGCTCGTCGCAATGCACCGTCAGGGCCTTGCGTTCGATCAGCACCGTCCCGATGCCGTTGGTCCCTTCATTTTCCTCGTCCCAAACCGCGCCCAGCCATAGGCCAGCCTGCTCGAAGGGTCGATTCAAGTTGCGGTCGGTGTCGAGATTGACGATCACGCCATCGGCATCGGTGACAATCACCGCGAAACCCGAGCCGGCGATATGCCGGTAGAGGCTGCCCACCTCGATCCGGGCAATTTCCAAGAACTCTTCCAAACGCTCTTGATGTTCGCGCAGATAGGCCCTTTCAAGGACGTGGGTCTGATGGGAGCGGGCAGGATCGAGGCCATAATGCTCGATGCAGCGCAACCACGACCGGGCGATGCTGGTCTCCAGCGAAGGTCGGGGCCTGTTTCCCTGCACCACAGACAAGACCTGTTCCGCGTGCGCAGTGATCTTCTCGAACATAGCACCTCCTCTCGCACACACAGGCCCTATCTGAACAGCAGGGTCAAGGGCGCCGAGCGGTGAGCCAGACTCTCTACATTGACAAAATTTTCAGAAGGATTTTCTGAAAAACAGATGACCGATGTTAATGCCAAGCCATCAAATCCGGCTCGCGGTTAATCAAGACCAGGCAGCGTGCCAATACCATCTATTGACTATAGACATTTCTACAGGGTTTGCATGGGCCGACGACGAACTTGGCAATACACGGCGCGCGGCAATGGCGGGGAATGACAGGCAGAATTTCGGGCGAACGCCGCTCAACAAGCAAAATCGGGCCAACGCCGATCAGGTCGCAAAACCTCGCCCATTTTGGCGCAGACACCAAGCAATTAACTGAATCTTTTAAGATTACTGCAGAGGCGGGCCGTATAAAATCGCTAGGTCGTACGATTGGCGAACCAAACCGGCAATTCATCCAGGCGATTGACGATCAAATCGGGCTCAACATCCCAAGGATCGAATAAGGCGTCTGCCTGGCGTTTCACCCAAACCGCGCGCAACCCCGTCATCTTGGCCCCGATGACATCCCAAGCATTGCTGGAGACCAGCCAGGTCTCCGCCAACGGCCGCCCTGTTCGTCGCGCCAAGTAAGCATAAACTTCCGGATCGGGTTTAAAGGTGCGCAGATCGTCCACACTGACGACATCTTCCAGATGCGACAATAGCCTGACATTGCCCAGCAATGAGCGGATGCTACCTTCCACGCCGTTCGAAAACGCCACCAGCCGATGTCCCTGAACCTTGAGCGCCTTCAAAGCGCCAGCAACTTCCGAAAATGCCGGCAGATGAAGGTAGGCATCGAGCAAGCGCGCTTGGTCGGACTCCGGCAATTCGCACTTCAAAGCCTTCTGCGCGTATTGCAACGCTTGCTGCGTGCAGACGTCGAAATCCACGTAACGGCGCATCAACCCCCGGCGAAAGGAATATTCCAATTGCTTGGTCCGCCACAATCCGGCGAACTGAACGGCCTGTTCGCCGACCAGCGCCCGCAACGGCTCCGCCAGCGCCAGGGGCTCCACCAGGGTTCCGTACACGTCAAATCCCAAAGAACATGCTTTAACACGATCGTGCATAAGACTTCTCGCGCGCCTCCACAATGCGGTGGCGATCCTCTACTTCATTGTTCTAGACCACCCATTACGCCGGGCAGCAAACAACGTCAGCGCCGATCAAGCTCCCGGAGGCCCCATGTATTGTCGACCGGCAAACTGTTTAAGCGCCCCTCATGATCGCGATCACAAACAGCAACCAAGCGCCCAGAAAAGCCAAACCCCCGATGGGCGTAACAGCCCCCAACCACCTTAAGCCCGTCAAGCTGAGCGCGTACAAGCTCCCTGAAAACAGCAACAGGCCAGCCGCCATCAAAATTCCCGCCCAGCGCAGCAAGGTCGCCGATGGCCAATGCAGCACGGACAACCCGACCACCAGCAAGCCCAACGCATGATAAAAGTGATACTGCACTGCGGTCTCATACGTGGCCATGAGTTCTGGAGCGAGGATTTTTTTTAACCCATGCGCGCCAAAAGCGCCCATCGCCACGGCCAGAAACACCGCGATGCCGCCCAGGATTAACAGTAGCTTTGCTGGTAACGGCATAACGGTTCCTGTTAAAGGCGTGTTTTGAAGCATGTTGCATCCCGGGACAACATGCCCGACGTTGAAATCGAAGCTTTTAAGTGCAAGCGTTTATTGAACGCCCACGATCACAAAGTTTTGATGCGGTTCCGACCAGCGGATGGTCGTGCTTCGCCCCGTGCTAGGAAAATTGACCAACGTCTGCTCGTAGGCCGGCAAATCCCGCAAGAACGGTTGGCCGAGAGAGGTCACCGTAAAAGTAGCATTGGCGAACTCCACCCCATCGGCAAAAGCTTGCAAGGTATGGACGCCACTACCTAACGTATTCCAATTGAATAACAGCCCGTATCCGCTGTTAGGATTGCCGCAGGTCGCCGCTATATCGGAGCGCGACGTTCCATATCCCGCTTTTAACCGTTCGCCGCCATCGATCTGAACTTCGACTACCGAGGCATTGCAAACCCAGCCCCGAATCAGGCCGATACCGCTTTCGAAAGAACCGGTGCGGGGACTCTCCTGATTAGCCAACAAAGAAGCTTGCGCGGTCGCGTTAACCGCAGGGTTCACCTGTGTCGGACTTCGGTTAACAGTAGCCCCGACGATAACGAAATTTTGTCGGGGCTCCGACCAGCGCACGGCCACTTCATTGCCCGCTCGAGGAAAATTGGGAAGCACATAATCCCCGCTCAGGCCCAGAACATAGGGTTGGCCAAAGGTGGTCACGTAAAAGCGGGCGCGGCCGAATTCAACCCCGTCGGCCAACACGCGGACCGTATGAAAACCGTCGCCTAAAGCGCTCCAGTTATAGGGCAGGCCAAAACCGGTGGAAGTCGACCCGCAAATCTCTTGTGTATCCGGACGGGACGTTCCATGAGCAGCTTTCTGTCTCTGACCGCCATCGATTTCGACTTCCACGGTCGCGGTGTTGCAGGCCCAACCCCGAATCAGCCCGATACCGCTTTCGCTCGACCCTTCGATTGGGCTTTCAAGCTGGGCCTTGAGTGGGCCAGGCGCGCCAGCAGTGCTAACCTCATTGGAAAATCCGCTTTCAAACGTTTGTCGGGCATTGTAAGCGGTAACGGCGAAATAATAGGTCCATCCATCCGAAAGACCGGAGAGGGTGTATTGCGTTTGATTCCCGACATCCACGGATTCTGTATAAGATCGGCTGGCAGGCCCATAATAAATCCGGTAACCTCCAAGATTGCGCTCCTTATTCGGGTCCCACGCCAGAGTCACCTGTTTGGCGAAACCAAGAGACGACCACAAAATTGATAAGCTGCAAACGACGATGGCTAATGCGCTCCATTTGCCCATCAAAACCCTCTTATTCGCTCTGCTGTTGTTAAGAAACGGCATAAAACAATCCAGCTTCAACATCTTAGCGCCCGATGTAAATTAAAACGCCACAGGATACTCGCCCGTTTCCGCCACTTGATCCGTGTAAAGCAAACGAGCAAGCAGATTTTGACTATTCGAAGAATTTAAAAAGAAGCCATAAAAGTGAAGCTGGCGAAGGGATTCGAACCCCCGACCGGCTGATTACAAATCAGCTGCTCTACCGAGCTGAGCTACGCCAGCACCGAATTTCTGACTGTCAAGTATACCGCATGATTCTGCGCCGCCTCAATTATTGCTTAAGCCCTATCAGGTACGATTCAATCTTTGTTCGTGTCTTTTTTTTATTACATCCGCTAGCAGAATTAGCAAAAAATCGGGCCATGCTACTGAAATTGATACATATGAGGTTATTTTCGTATTCTAAATACTATCAATCGCAAAATGAATAGGGTTTCATGCGCTTATCGCGGCAAAAAATTTTCTATGGATAAACGCCGAGTAATTCCTGCGGTCAATCGGCTTGGAACGCTCGAAAAGCGGACCGAGAAACCACTTTAGCGATTGACAACTATTTTTTTTCTTATCAAAATACGCGACTCATTTTGGAGGGGTTCCCGAGCGGTCAAAGGGGGCAGACTGTAAATCTGTTGGCTCAGCCTTCGAAGGTTCGAATCCTTCCCCCTCCACCACCCGTGACTTAAGAGCCTAATTTTTCTGACAATTGATCGTATTTTTAGCCGGGGATCGGACAGGTGGTAAACGCTGGACTTTCGCGGTCAGGCTATTGCGAGCGCATGGCTTCACGTTGATTCGCAACCGAGCGGGTGTAGTTCAATGGTAGAACCTCAGCCTTCCAAGCTGATGGTGTGGGTTCGATTCCCATCACCCGCTCCATAAAATATGGCTAACATTAGAAATTCGGGCCCATATAGCTCAGTTGGTAGAGCGCATCCTTGGTAAGGATGAGGTCACCAGTTCAAATCTGGTTATGGGCTCCATAATTTAAACCGAGTTCTGAAGTTCTCTAACAGAAAACGTTATCTTGACTTAACAATTTGAATTTAATTCGGATTCCGTTTAGGGGAGCGCCTGGATGTCCAAAGAAAAGTTTGAGCGGAGCAAGCCGCACGTAAACGTGGGGACGATCGGCCACGTGGACCACGGGAAGACGACGCTGACGGCGGCGATCACGCGGGTGATGGCGACGAAGTTCGGGGGCGAGTTCAAGGCCTACG
>JAEUPW010000053.1 GCA_016790045.1 Candidatus Competibacteraceae bacterium | reverse complement strand
GCTCAAATACGGCGTGTCGGTCACCGACGCCTGCGTGGACTGGCCGACCACCGAGACCATGCTGCGCGAGGCTCACGCCAAGCTGAAGGGCGTGCTGCCGGGCCGGATGGCGGTCTGATTCCCTTCGGTATGCCGCTGCCGGAATTATCTCCCGCGATAACGCCGCGCCGGGGGGGCTGGCGGGGCCACCCGGCGCGGCGTTATCGCGACGATTTACCCGCGCCGAACTCCATCGCGCGGACACGCGAACCGGTTCCACGAAACAGCAGCGACATCCGCTTGCAATCCATCTGGATCATGATATATATGATTATACGGATATACGGATAAAAGCCTCATGCCCCACGCTCACCGCTTTTTCCAAGCCTTGGCCGACCCCACCCGGCTGCGCTGCCTGATGCTGATGGTGGCGGAAGACGAAGTTTGCGTCTGCGAGATGGCCCACGCCCTGGGCGAGATCCAACCCAAGGTCTCGCGGCATCTGGCGGCGCTGCGCGCGGCCGGTTTCGTCCTCGACCGCCGCGAAGCCCAGTGGATGTACTACCGCCTGCATCCCGAACTCCCCGCCTGGATGCGGGACATTTTGTTGGCCTGCCAGCGGGCACTGATCGATCAAACGCCGTTTTGCGCCGACCGCGCCGCCTTGGCCGACATGCCCAACCGTCCCCAAAAAGGGGCTTTCTATCGTTGCGCTTGACCGCCGCCTGACGCATTTTCTGACGGCAAGGTATCATCGAGATCAGCGAAAGGTTCTTGACATGAATACTCTTTCCGAAGTTTTGCACGACCCCGCGAGCGGTCGCCCGTGGGGTGCCGCTGTCCTCGCCGCGATAGCGTGGCTATCGCTTTACAACAGCGTCCAGCCGCTGTCGGAATTGCTTTCCTACGAGGTGATCGGGCTGGCGCGGGGTTCTCATGCGGGGGAAGCGGTCGCCTTCTTTTTCTACGATGTGCCGAAAATTCTATTGCTGCTCGCGGGCATGATCTTCGCCATCACCGTGCTGCGCACCTTTTTCAGCGCCGAGCGGGCGCGACAATGGCTGAGCGGCAAGCGGGTTGGCATCGACAATGTCCTTGCCGCCGCGCTTGGCATCGTTACGCCATTTTGTTCCTGTAGCGCCGTGCCGCTGTTCATCGGTTTCGTTGAATCGGGTATTCCGTTGGGCGTGACCTTCTCCTTTCTGATTGCCGCGCCCGTCATCAACGAGGTGGCGCTGGTGCTGCTTTACGGCCTGTTTGGCTGGAAGGTGGCCGCGCTTTACGTCGTTTCCGGCACGATCATCGCGATCCTCACCGGTCTGTTCATCGGCTGGTTGGGAGTGGAGCGCTGGGTGGAAGACTTTGTTTGGCAAATGCGGTTTCAAGCCAATGAGGATGAATCGGGGAAACTCGCCTGGGAGGAGCGTTTCGCCAGAGGCCGCGCGGCCGTGCGGCCGTGCGGGACATCGTGCAAAAAGTCTGGCTGTACGTCCTCATCGGGATCGGCATCGGCGCGGCCATTCACGGTTATGTGCCGACCGACGCCATGGCGGCTTACATGGGCAAGGATGCCCCCTGGTGGTCGGTACCGCTGGTGGTGCTGGTGGCCTTGCCGCTCTATTCCAATGCCGCCGGGATGGCGCCGATCCTGCTGGCGTTGGTGGAAAAAGGCGCGGCGCTCGGCACGGCGCTCGCGTTCATGATGGCCGTGGTCGGAGTGAGCTTGCCCGAGACGATTCTGTTGCGCCGGGTGCTCAAGCCGCCGCTGATCGCGATGTTCCTCGGCATCGTCGCCGTTTCCATCATCATCACCGGCTATCTTTTCAACTTGATCTTGTGAGGTTCGCCATGAAAAACGTCAAAGTGCTGGGCACTGGCTGCGCAAATTGCCGGAACACGATCAAACTGATCGAAGAAGTTGCGAAAGCCACCGGTATCGCCATCCAGATCGAGAAGGTGGAAACCCTGCCGGAGATCATGAGCTACGGGATCATGGCGACGCCCGGCGTGGTGATCGACGGCAAAGTGATACATGCCGGTGGCGTGCCCGATCGCAAGAAAGTTGAAGGTTGGTTTTAGGCCGTGTTCGCGCCATGTCCCCGGTCAAGGCCGTGAGCCAACCCCACGACCACCCGCATCATCATCATCACGGCGAAACTGCGGGCCGCGTCCTGTGGCTGGCGACGGGGCTGACCCTGGCCTATGCCGGCGTGGAGGCGGGCGTGGGCTGGTGGGCCGGTTCGCTGGCGCTGGTGGCCGACGCCGGGCACATGGTCAACGATGCCGCCGCGCTGGGGCTGGCGGCGGTCGCGACTTGGCTGGCGCGCCGCCCGGCCTCGGCGCGGCACAGCTACGGCTTC
>JAEUPW010000036.1 GCA_016790045.1 Candidatus Competibacteraceae bacterium | reverse complement strand
CTACGACACCCTGCCGCTGGTGGTGATGACCGCCGAGGACGTGCGATCCGGCAAGGTCCGCAGCTTGGCCCACGACACGGCCGGAATCGTGCAAAAGGGGTCGATGCCGCTGGCCGATCTCGTCGCCGATCTGCGCCGCTTCGCGGAACAGGCCAAAACTCACTGACTTAAAAAATGACCGGAGCTTCACCATGGCGAAAATCTTGCTCGTCGAAGACAGCGAACAAATCTGGGACTTTCTCTCCCGCCGCCTGGAGCGTCGCGGCCATACGGTCGTGCTGGCGCACGACGGAGAACAGGGCGTCAACAGCGCCAAGGCCGCCGCTCCCGACATCATCTTGCTCGACATGAACCTGCCGATCATGGACGGCTGGACGGCGGCCCGCGCGATCCGGGCCGACCCGCAAACGCAGAAAACGCCGATCATCGCGCTGACCGCCCACGCCATGGCGGGCGACCGGGAAAAGACCATCCAGGCGGGCTGCGACGACTACCACCCCAAACCCATCGATTTCGCCAAGCTGCTCGAACAGATCGACGCCCTGCTCAAGCCGGCGTGAACCGGCCGATCTAGCGTCACCATAACAACAAGCTGAAGGCGCAAAGCCCAAGGGGCATTCGTGGATATCATCACCAATCGGCTGCTGCGACAGGCCGTACCCTTATTTAGCGCGATGGCGGGCGTGGCGCTGGTTTTGGGCATCGCCACCATCCTGATCGTCGGCAAGGACGTCATCGTCCATGTGGCGCTCGCCCTGCTGCTGAGTTTCGCCCTGACGCCCATCGTGGTTTGGCTCGAACGCAGAGGCTTGGCGCACGGGTTGTCGGTGTTTTTTGCCATTTTGCTGGCCTTGTCGTTCATCGTCGGCATCGGGTACGTCACTTACCGGCAGGTGGTCGCGCTGGCCCAGCAAGTTCCGTCCTACGAACCCACGATGCAGCAAAAGATCTCCAGCTTGTCGCAGCAGATGGCGCAACCGGGCGTGTTCGGCAACGCGGCCGATGCGCTGGAGCGGGTGCTCGCCAACTTGCAAAAGATTGGCGACACGGAAACGGCGACCCGGCAAGCGGCGCAGACCGTGCGCGTCGACGATCAGGCGCACGGCTTGATCGCGCTGTACCAGTATCTCGAACCGGCCCTTCTGCCGGTCGGCTCGCTGTTGGTGGTGTTGCTGCTGACCACTTTCATGCTGGCCGAGCGCGAGGATCTGCGCAACCGCATTTTCCGTCTCGCCGGCACCGAAGACATCCAGCAAACCACGGCGGCGTTCGACGACGCCGGTTTCCGCGTCGGCCGCTTGCTGTTGATGCAGCTCATCCTCAACATGACCTTGGGGCTGATTATCAGCTTGGGACTGTGGTTGATCGGGCTGCCCAGCCCGTTTTTGTGGGGCATCCTGGCCGGCATTTTTCATTTCGTGCCCTATATCGGCGTTTTTGTCAGCATGGCCGCGCCGCTGTTCGTGGCGTTCGCGATCGATCCTGGCTGGACGGTTTTATTGTGGACCCTGGCGCTGTTTTTGATCACGGACACCACGTTTTCCAACGTGCTGGAACCCTTTTTGTACGGTCGTAGCTCGGGGCTGGCGCCGTTGTCGATCGTTATCGCCGAGATGATTTGGACGTTTCTTTGGGGGCCGATCGGCTTGGTGCTGTCGACCCCGCTCACCATCTGCGTGGTGGTCATCGGCCGCCACATCAAGCGCTTGCAGTTTCTGGAGGTTCTGCTCAGCGACCGGCCGGCGCTGGAGCCTCACGAAATTTTCTACCAGCGGATGCTGGCCAACGATCCGCGCGAAGCCGAGGTTCAGGCGCGAGAATTTCTCAAAGGGCGTGGCCTGTCGACTTACTATGACGAAATCGCTCTGGAGGCGATCCGTCGCGCCCATCTCGACATCGTGCGCGCTTCGGTGACCGGAGAACGGCTGGCCACGCTGGTCGCCTCCTCGGAAACGCTGGTCGATTCGCTCGACGACGTGCAGCCGCTGGCGCGCGGGCGCGACCACAATCTGACGGCGGAGGCGGAGGCGGCGCTGGATACGGTGCGCCCCGAGCGCGAAGCCGAAAAGGTGGTGCTCGCGAGGGATGATCTGGGCGAGAACTGGCGGGGCGATTATCCCATCGCGATCCTGCACGGCGCCCATCCGCTGGATGGGGCGGCGGCGAAGATGTTGCAACAAGTGTTCACCAAGCACGGGTTGCCGGCGCGGGCTTTGCCGCTGGCCGAAGCCGCTCGGGCGACGCCCGAGGACGCCAAAGCCGTGGCGTTGGTCTGTCTGTCCTTTATCGAACCGCTGAGCACGCTGCATCTGCGCGCGTTCTCGCGGCAGGTCAAACGCCACGCGCCGCAGGCTCAAGTGATGCTGTGTATCTGGCAGAAGACGGACGACGCCTTGATTAAGGAGTGGCGGCGCAAATTGCGGGTCGACCGCCTCGTCACCACCACCGCCGATGCGCTCGACGCGGCGGCGAGTATCGCCACCGCCAAATAACCGGGAGACCGGGGGCTCTGGCGCGATTTGGGATAGATCGCGCCGGGTGGCCCGCCGCAACGGCTCCGCCCGCGAAAGGCTGGGAACCGCCTCAGGTACGGCTCAAAAATGCCGCCCGGTCGCGCAGCCGCTTGACCCAACTGGCCGTCAGCCCCGCCGCGGCGGCCAGCGCCAGCAATTCCTGCGGCGGCGGGCGATGCTGGTTGACCACCCTCCAAAACCGGTCGAGCGTGACATCCGGATTGGGGCGCGCTTCCAGGCTGATCGCCGCGCCGCATTCGATCGATCCTTCCCGCACCACCCGGCAGTACCAGCCGGTAATCCGTTGCTCCATGATAAATTTCGACAGGCCTCGCTCGCCGAAGCGCTGGTTGATTTTCCAGCACGGGGTGCGCGGTTGGGAGATTTCCAATTCCGCTTCGCCGACCCGATAACGGTCGCCGATGCACACGGTTTGTTCGTTCATGCCGGCGCTGGCGAGGTTTTCGCCCAGTCCGCCCGGCGCGGCGTGAACCGCTGCCGCCGGGAAGCGCTCGGCGATCCGGGCATAATGTTCGGGCGCGTATTGGTGCACGGCTTTTTCCGGGCCGCCGTGGTAGCGCCGGTCCGCTTGATGGTCGCCGACCAGACCCAGGCGGCGCGCGAGCGCTCGGCTGACCGGCTCCTTGAACAGGCCGGTCCGGTGGCCGTCGGGCTCCAAAATCCGGATTTCGCCGATAAACAGATGGTCTACGGTTGGCATTCTGGAAGCGCTCCGCATCAGTGGAAAGCGAGACGCCCTGGCCGAAACGGCGGTTGTCCCCGATCGCCGATCAGCCGCCGCCACCAGCGCGATAAACGGTTTCGGGGCGTCTCGAAAGTCAGCTCGCAAGCCTGCGGGGCTTCCAGCAGCACCAGGGCATTATTGGGAAACGCGAACTGATCGCCCGCCGCCAGCACCACGTCCTCGGACAGTCCCGTCACGGTGATCCACAGCGCGCCGCCCGACACGCGCACGCGAACGTTTTTGGCGCGCCGCAGCCCGACCAGCGTATCGGGGTGCAGGATCAAGGTTTTGGAATTCAGCGACAGCTTCATGGCGACCTCCTGGCAAGCGGGTGGGGCGATCCGATTGGAAGCCCAGCATAGAGCGTCGCCAGACCTCCTTAAAGCCACAGCCGACCGAAATTGTTATGGTCGCAGGCGAGAAATTATGGGACTGTACCGGTTGAAAAACGGCAATTCTGTATCTGCCCGCCCGCGCCGCTTTTCCAGAGAATGAGCGAATTCGCCTCAATCGCGCTCCATATCATGCTTTACGAACGCTTGGCCGATGAACTTGCCGCGCTGATCGCCAAAGGGCCGTTGCGTCCGGGCGACCGCCTGCCGTCGATCCGCCGGCTGGCCGAGCAAAAGCGGCTATCCATTTCCACGGTCGTTCAAGCGTTGCGGCAACTGGAAGATCGCGGCTGGGTGGAAGCGAGACCCAAAGCGGGTTATTTCGTCGGCAGCCCGTCGATACCGTTGCCCGAACCGCAGCCCGCCGCCATCGACTACCAGCCGACCGATGTGGCGGTCACCCAGCGCCTGCTGGCGGTGTTGCGGGCCAACGATTCCCGCGATTTCGTGCCGTTTGGCAACGCCTGTCCCGCGCCGGAATTGTTGCCGGTCGCCCGCATCCTGCGCCTCTACGGTCGGGTCGCGCGGCATTATCCGAAATTGTTGACGGATGCCGGCAACACCTGGACGCACAACAACCTGCCCGCCTTGACCCGGCAGATCGTCAAACATTCGATGGAATGGGGCAAGGTGCTCGACCCGGCCGAAATCACCGTCACCAATTCCTGCGCCGAAGCGATCAATTTGTGCTTGCGGGTGGTGACCGAGCCCGGCGATACGGTGGCGGTGGAATCGCCGACCCATTTTGTCTTCCTGCAAATTCTGGAAAATCTGGGGTTGAAGGCGCTAGAAATCCCTTGCCACGCCCAACACGGTCTTTCGGTCGAGGCGTTGGCGCTGGCGACCCGCTTGGACGCCGTGCGCGCGTGCCTGCTGATCCCCAACGCCAACAATCCGCTGGGCACCACGATTCCGGAGGATCACAAACGCCGCATCGTCCGCCTGCTGGCGGAGCGGAACATTCCGCTGATCGAGGATGACATCAGCGGCGACCTCCATTTCGAGGGACCGCGCCCGCCGCCCCTCAAGGCCTTCGATGAGACCGGCAACGTCATGCTGTGCTCTTCGCTCTCCAAAGCCTTGAGTTCGGGGATTCGAGTGGGTTTCGTCGCCGCCGGCCGCCACAAGAATGCGGTCGACCTGCAAAAAGCCTTGCTCAACGGCATCACCAATCCGATTTCGCAAATGGTGGTCGCGGAGTTCATGGAGTCGGGCGGCTACGACCGCCATCTGCGGGCGCTGCGGCGGGCGCTGGCCCGACAGGTGCAATGCGTCAGCGCGGCCATCGCGGAACACTTTCCGGAAGGTTGCCGCATTTCGCGGCCCAAGGGCGGTTACGTGCTTTGGGTGGAATTGCCGGAGCGCTGCGACGCCAGCGTCCTGCATCGGGAGGCGATCGCCGCCGGGATCGCGTTCACGCCCGGCGAGCTGTTTTCCGCTTCGGGCCTGTACCGCCATTATTTGCGCGTCTCCTGCGGCTATCCGTGGGATGCCAGAATGGCCGCCGGCATCGAGAAGCTGGGGCGGCTGCTGGCGCGGCAGCGCTTCGATGAGCGCGCGCCCGGAGACGGCTACCGGCACTCCCCGACCGAGCCCGGCTGGCAGCGCTGACGGTTCACCCAAATCGTGCTGTCGAGCTTGGCGCCGGTAAAGCGGGCATCGTCGATCCGCGCGCCGGCCAAGTTGGCTCCGCTAAGGTCGGCGCCGCTAAAGTTCGCGCTCAAAAGATTCGCCCCATCCAGCCGCGCCCGGCTCAGATTCGCGCCGTCCAGCGCCGCCCCTTCCAAAATCGCGCGGCTCAGATCGGCGTCGCTCAAATCGGCCCCGGTCAGCCGGGCGTCCGACAGATTGGCTTGGGTCAGATGCGCTTGCGCCAGCTTGGCGCCGTCCAGCGTCGCGCCGCCAAGATCGGCTTGATACAACCGCGCGCCGCCGAGATCGGCCTGGCTTAGATTGGCCCGCACCAGCACCGCCCGATCCAGCCGCGCATCGCTCATGTTGGCCCCGGCGAACACGGCTTGCGCCAGGGTCGCCGATACCAGCCGCGACCCGACCAGCGCCGCGCCGGAAAAATCAGCCCGGCTGAGGGTCGCGCCGCCCAAATCCGCTCCCGACAGCCGCGCGCCGGCCAGTTTGGCGTCGCTCAAATCCGTTTGGGTCAGCACCGCTTGACGCAAATCCGCGCCTTGCAAGTCGATGCCCGGCTTGGCGCAGCGCAGCCAGTTGACCCGCTGGGCGGGCGGATCGTCGCAACCCGCCCAACCGGCGGCGGGCCACTGGAGCAGCGCCGCCAGACAAAGCGACGGCAAAACGGCGAACGCGCGGCGAGTGAGCGTCACAACAGTCCTTGGCTCAAGCGGATTTCACATCGAACACCAAATCGACCACCTGCCGGAATTGTTGCACGAAATGGATGGTGACGCCTTCCTTGATGTAATCCGGCAACTCCTCGACATCGCCCCGGCAGCCCTCGGGCAAAATCAGCTCGAACAGCCCGACCCGGCGGGCGGCGATCACTTTCTCGCGAATCCCGCCCACGGGCAACACCTGCCCGCTCAAGGTCAGTTCGCCGGTCATCGCCAGCGGCCGGTTCGGCTGCTGGCCGCGCGCCAGCGATAGCAGGGCGGTGGCGATGGTGATGCCGGCGCTGGGGCCGTCCTTGGGCGTCGCGCCTTCCGGCACGTGCAAGTGGACGAACGCCTCGTCGAAGAATTTGGGATCGGCCTGATAGTCTTCGAGGTGGGCGCTGATGTAACTGTAAGCGATGTTGGCCGATTCCTGCATCACCTCGCCCAACCGTCCGGTCAGCTTGAAGCCCCGGTTCTTGGTGTGGACCAGGCTGGCCTCGACGCTCAGCGTCGCGCCGCCCATGGCGGTCCAGGCCAACCCGGTCACCACGCCGATGCCGGACATCAACGTTTCGAGCTTGAACGGCGGTTTGCCCAAGTAGCGGTCCAGTTGGGCCGCGTCCACCGCGATCGCGCCCTCGCGGCCCTCGACGATTTCCACCGCCACCTTGCGCACGATCCGGCCCAGTTGCTTTTCCAGATTGCGCACCCCGGCCTCGCGGGCGTAACCCTCGATGACTTGCCGCAAGGCCGCGTCGTCGAGCCGGATGCGGTCGCGTTCCAGCCCGCTGCGCTCCAGCAGCTTCGGCCACAGATGGTTGCGCGCGATCTGCACCTTTTCGTCGGTGATGTAGCCGGACAGCCGGATGGTCTCCATCCGGTCCAGCAGCGGCCCCGGAATGGTGTCGATCTGGTTGGCGGTGCAGATAAACAGCACCTTGGACAGATCGAAACGCACGTCCAGATAATGGTCCAGAAACTCGGCGTTCTGCTCGGGATCGAGCACTTCCAGCAGCGCGGAGGCGGGATCGCCCCGGAACGACGCGCCGATCTTGTCGATTTCGTCCAGCATGATGATCGGGTTGGCGGTCTTGGCTTCCCGCAGCGCCTGGATGAACTTGCCCGGCAGCGCGCCGATGTAGGTGCGGCGGTGGCCCTTGATTTCGGCCTCGTCGCGCATCCCGCCCAGGCTGAAGCGATAAAACTTGCGCTCCAGCGCGTCGGCCACCGAGCGGCCGATGGAGGTTTTGCCGACGCCGGGCGGGCCGACCAGCAGGATGATCGAGCCGCCGACCTGGCCTTTCAGCGCCCCCACCGCCAGAAACTCGATGATCCGATCCTTCACGTCGCCCAGCCCGTCGTGGTCGCGATCCAGCACCTCGCGCCCGTGCTTGAGATCCAGGTTATCGGTCGAATAAACCCCCCACGGCAATTCGGTGATCACGTCGAGGTAATTGCGGGTGACCGCGTATTCCGGCGACCCGGTTTCCAGGATCGACAGTTTCTCCAATTCTTCGTCGATCCGCTTCATGGCGGATTCGGGCACGGTTTTGGTCGCCAGCCGCTCGCGGAAGCGATCCCCGTCGGCGGTGCGGTCGTCCTTGGCGATGCCGAGTTCCTGCTGGATGGTCTTGAGCTGCTCGCGCAAGAAAAACTTGCGCTGGTGCTCGCTCATTTTCTCCTCGACCTGCTTGCGGATGTGGGTCTGGAGCTGGGCGACTTCCA
>JAEUPW010000026.1 GCA_016790045.1 Candidatus Competibacteraceae bacterium | reverse complement strand
CGTGCGCGAAAGCGGCAAGAAGGTGTTGAGCCACATGCCGCCGCCGATGCTGGAAGTGGCCCGGCTGGCCGAGGAGCACGTCAAGGGGATGTTCGCGCCGGGCGGCACCCTGTTCGAGGAATTGGGCTTCAACTACTTCGGGCCGGTGGACGGCCACGACCTGTCGACCCTGGTCCCCACCCTGCGCAATTTGCGGGCGCTCGACGGGCCGCGCCTGCTGCACGTGGTGACGCGCAAGGGCAAGGGCTACAAGCTGGCCGAGGACGAGCCGGTCGGCTACCACGGCGTCGGGGTGTTCGATCCCGCCTGCGGCCTGAAGCCGGCCAAGGGCGGCGGCGGGCCGACTTACACCCAGGTGTTCGGCGAGTGGCTGTGCGACATGGCCGAGCAAGACGAGCGCTTGATCGGCATCACCCCGGCGATGCGCGAAGGCTCCGGCATGGTGGAGTTCGCCGAGCGGTTCCCGGATCGCTATTTCGACGTCGCCATCGCCGAACAGCACGCGGTCACCTTGGCCGCCGGGCTGGCCTGCGACGGGCTCAAGCCGGTGGTGGCGATTTATTCCACCTTCTTGCAGCGCGCCTACGACCAACTGATCCACGATGTCGCCTTGCAGAATCTGCCGGTTTTGTTCGCCATCGACCGCGCCGGGCTGGTGGGGCCGGACGGGCCGACCCACGCCGGCAGTTTCGATTACAGTTTCCTGCGCTGCATTCCCAATCTGGTGGTGATGGCCCCGGCCGACGAGAACGAGTGCCGGCAGATGCTTTATACCGGCTTTCAGTTGAACCAGCCGGCGGCGGTGCGCTACCCGCGCGGCAAAGGGTCCGGCGCGACCCCGAAGCGGGCCATGCGCGCGCTGCCGGTGGGCAAGGCGGAGATCCGCCGGCGGGGCCGCGAGCTGGCGCTGCTGGCCTTCGGCTGCATGGTCGAGATCGCCGAGGCCGTGGCCGAGCGCTTGGACGCCACGGTCGTGAACATGCGTTTTATCAAGCCCCTGGACGAGGCGACCGTGGTGCAACTGGCCGCGAGCCACCGCCGGTTGGCGACCTTGGAGGAAAACGCCGTCGCCGGCGGCGCGGGCAGCGCGGTCAACGAATGCTTGGCCGCGCGCGGCATTCAGGCGACGGTGCTCAACCTCGGCTTGCCGGATCGGTTCGTCGATCAGGGCGAGCGCGGCGAACTGTTGGCCGAATGCGGTTTGGACGTCGAAGGGGTGCTCGCGCGCTTGGCCGCGTGGGCGGCGGTGCCCAGCCTGTCCGCCGTCGATGGTTGAGTGTTGTGTTCGGGAATTAACGGCCCGATCGGCACTCCAAGGCCGAGGAACCCGCGCCTTTTCGTCGTCTGGATCGGCGCGGGACATCGATTTTGAAAAAGGCGCGCCCGCGCGCCGGTGAGAGGGTTGCATGAAGCCATTGACGATGAGCGCGGCCGCCGTGCCGGCGGCGGTCCCGATTCCCGACGTGCAAAACAGCGCCGACACCCGGCGCTTGGCGATCAATAAGGTCGGGATCAAGGATATCCGCCATCCGATCAAGGTGCGCGACCGCAGCGGCGGCGAGCGGCACACCATCGCCACCTTCAACATGTACGTGAACCTGCCGCACAATTTCAAAGGCACCCACATGTCGCGCTTCGTCGAGATCTTGAACGTGCCCGGCCGCGAAATCTCGGTCGATTCGTTCAAGGACATGCTGGCGGAGATGACGGGGCGGCTGGAAGCCGAGGCGGGCCACATCGAAATGACCTTCACCCATTTCGTGGACAAGGCGGCCCCGGTGTCCGGCGTGCGCAGCCTGATGGATTACGAGGTGACCTTCATCGGCGAAATCCGCGACGGCCGGGCGGAGATGAATTTGAAGGTGGTGGTGCCGGTGACCAGCCTGTGCCCGTGCTCGAAGAAAATTTCCAAGTACGGCGCGCACAACCAGCGCTCCCACGTCACCGTCACCGTCCGCACCCGGGGCTTTATCTGGATCGAGGACATCATCGATCTGGTGGAGAAACAAGCCTCCTGCGAACTCTACGGCTTGCTCAAGCGGCCCGACGAAAAGTACGTCACCGAGCGCGCTTACGAAAATCCGAAGTTTGTCGAGGACATGGTCCGCGACATCGCCGCGCGGTTGAACCAGGACGAGCGGGTGGGGGCCTATTCGGTGGAATCGGAGAATTTCGAATCGATTCACAACCATTCGGCCTACGCCATGATCGAGCACGACAAGGAGGCGGCGACTGCTTGACCCGGTCGCTCCCCGTCCGGCTGGAGCCGCTCCGCCGGCTTTACACCCCGGCGCGAAGCCAATAGCGTATGACCCGACCATAGCCCCAGGACGCGAGCCGATGAAAGCTGTCGTGTGTCACGAATTGAGCGGACCCGCCGCGCTGCGGTTGGAGGAGGTGCCGGAACCGAGACCGGGGCCGGGGCAGGTGCGGGTGCGGGTCCGAGCCTGCGGCGTCAATTTCGCCGACAGCTTGATCGCGCGCGGCCAATATCAGGTGCAACCGCAACCGCCGTTCAGCCCTGGGTTCGAGGTGGCGGGCGAGGTGTTGGAAGTCGGCGCGGGCGTCGAGCGCTTCGCGGTCGGCGAGCGCGTGATCGCCATCGCCCCGCACGGCGGCTACGCCGAACAACTGGTGGCGGACGCCGGCCGCTGCGTCGGGCTGCCGGCGGCGATGCCATACGAGCACGGCGCGGCGTTCCCGGTGGTGTTCGGCACCTCGCATATCGCCCTGTGGCATCGGGCGCGCCTGCAAGCCGGCGAGACCCTGGTGGTGCACGGCGCGTCCGGCGGCGTCGGTTTGACGGCGGTGGCCATCGGCAAGCGGCTCGGCGCGACGGTGATCGCCACCGCCAGCAGCCCGGAAAAGCTGGACGTGGCCCGCCAACACGGCGCGGATCATCTCATCGACACTGCCCGCGAGGACGTCCGCCAACGCGTCAAGGACTTGACTGGAGGGCGCGGGGCCGACGTGGTATACGATCCGGTCGGCGGCGAGCTGTTCGACGCTTCCTTGCGCAGCATCGCCTTCGAGGGCCGGATTCTGGTGATCGGCTTCGCCGGCGGCACGGTTCCCCAAATTCCCGCCAACCATCTGCTGGTCAAGAACGTGGATGTGATCGGCCTCAACTGGCCGGCTTACGCCGAGCGCCATCCGGCCGTGATGACCGAAAGCTTTCAACGGTTGATCGACTGGTATGTGGCCGGTTCGATCCGGCCGCATGTCTCGGCGGTTTATCCGCTGGAACAGGCAGTGGAGGCTTTGAATCAAGTCGTTTCGCGCAAGTCCACCGGCAAGGTGGTGATCGCGGTGGGAGAGGGCGCGTGATGGCGGAGGTGACCATCCGCCACTTGGGCCGGACCACGCGGGCGACCGCGCGCGGCGGCAAGCCCCAACTCAAGAAAGTGCGCGACGCGCTGATCCTGAAAGGCTTCGTGCCGGTGTCCGAAACCGACGATGGCTTTGATTTGCGGCGGCGGGCGCACGTGACGCAGGACGATTGGCCGATGCGGGTCAAGGCGCGCTGCGAGGGCCAGCGGTGCGAGATCGACTATTTTCTGTTCATCCCCTGGGGGTGGATCGCGGGCTTTACCGCGCTGATGTGGTTGGTGTTGCCGTTCGCCGGCGTCCAGCACGCGGTGCTGGCCTTCGGCTTGGGTCTCGTGGTGCTGGCCTCGGCCCTCTACACCCAGAAATTCGATTGCCGGCCCAACGCCAAGTACTGGCAAGCCCGCCCGCGCCAGCGCTGGCATGAGACCATGGAGAAACTGATCGGGGAGGCGTTCGCGCGGGCCTAGCGCGCACCCGAAGCGCCGGAGGCGCAGGGCATGGGCGCGCGGTCGTCGAACTGCTTGAGCCGCGCCACGTCCGAGACGGTGATGCGCCGGCCTTTCACGGCGATCAATCCCGAATCGCTCAAGTGGTGCAAAATCCGCGACAGCGTTTCCGGCGTGAGGCTCAATCTGGACGCGATGACGTGCTTGCTGGCCGGCAGCTCGAACTCGATCCGCCCGCCGCGCGGCGCGCCCGCCAGTTGCAGCAAAAAGCCGATCACCCGCTGGGTGGAGGAATGGAGCGAATAATCCTCCACGTCTTGAATCAGGCCGTGCAGGCGCATGCTCAAACCGGCCAGCATCCGCCGGGCGAAGGCCGGATCGCGGTCGATGGCCGAAAAAATGCCTCGCTTGGCGATGAAGACGAGCAAGCTGTCTTCCAGGGCTTGGGCGAGCACCGGCGTCGGTTTTTCCATGAACATCACCGCCTCGCCGAAGCTTTGGCACGGCCCGACGATGGACACCACCTTTTCGTTGCCCTGGGGCGAGGAAAACGCCAGTTTGATCTGACCTTGGACGACGACGTAAAAACCGTCCAGATGGGTCCCCTTCTGAAACAGCAATTGCCCCTTGCCGAGCTCGATTTCCCGCGCGCCCGCCGCCAAATCGCCGATCTCGCCGTCGCTGAGTTGCTGGAACAGCGGCAGATTAACCAGCACCGCGCCGATGTTGATGGTTTTGCTCACCCGCTTTTCGATGCCTCTCGCCCAAGAGCCCATTACCACAATTTGGTTGGTTGAATTTTGTAAAGTTTGACGCAAATCAAGGCGCGCCCGGAGCGGTTGGCGTATTTCATCGCCATTGTCAACGACAACTGAAGCTGTCCTGAAAACGCGCTTCGCGGGAGCACACGATGCCACACTATCGAAAATTAAAACAACTCGCCGTCGCCTTAGCCGCGCTGCCCCTCGCGGTCGGTCTCGCCCTGGCGGAAGAACCGGCCGCCAAAAAAAGCGTCACCGAAGCCGAAGTCAAGTATCAGGCGGGCGGTTCGCCGCTCGCCAACGAGCCGATGCACCAAAACATCGACCCCAAGGCCCCGCCGATGACCGAAGCCGAATTCGTCAAGGCCCGGCAGATTTATTTCGAGCGTTGCGCCGGCTGTCACGGCGTGCTGCGCAAGGGCGCGACCGGCAAGCCGCTGACCCCCGACATCACCCTGGCCAAAGGCACCGAATACCTCAAGGTGTTCATCGCCTACGGCTCGCCCGCCGGAATGCCCAACTGGCAGACCTCCGGCGACATGACCCCGGAACAGGTCGATTTGATGGCGCGCTACGTGCAGCAGGAGCCGCCCATGCCGCCGGAATTCGGCATGAAGGAGATGAAGGCGACCTGGAAAGTGCTGGTGCCGCCGGAACAACGGCCCACCAAAAAAATGAACAATTACAACATCGAAAACATCTTCTCCACCACCTTGCGTGACAGCGGCGAAGTGGCGCTGGTGGACGGCGACACCAAGCAGATCATCAGCATCGTCAAAACCGGTTACGCGGTCCACATTTCGCGCCTGTCGGCTTCCGGCCGCTATCTGTTTGTCATCGGCCGCGACGCCAAGATCAATCTGATCGACCTGTGGATGGAGAAGCCGGATAACGTCGCCGAAATCAAGGTCGGGCTGGAGGCGCGTTCGGTGGACACCTCCAAAGCCAAGGGCTTCGAGGACAAATACGCCATCGCCGGCTCCTACTGGCCGCCGCAATTCGTGCTGATGAACGGCGATACCCTGGAGCCGCTGAAAATCGTCTCCACGCGCGGCATGACGGTCGATACCCAGGAATACCACCCCGAGCCGCGGGTTGCGTCCATCGTCGCCGCCCACGACAAGCCGGAGTTCGTGGTCAACGTCAAGGAAACCGGCAAGATTCTGCTGGTGAACTACAGCGATCTCGACAATCTGGGCATCACCGAAATCAACGCCGCCCGCTATCTGCACGACGGCGGCTGGGACGCCAGCAAGCGCTATTTCATGGTCGCCGCCAACCAATCCAACAAGGTCGCGGTGGTGGACACCAAGGACGGCAAACTGGAAGCGTTGATCGATGTCGGCAAGATTCCGCATCCTGGTCGTGGCGCGAACTTTGTGCATCCCAAATTCGGTCCGGTGTGGGCGACCAGCCATCTGGGCGACGAGTCGGTGTCGCTGATCGGCACCGACCCCGACAAGCACAAGGAGCAAGCCTGGAAAGTGGTGCAAACCCTGAAAGGTCAGGGCGGCGGTTCGCTGTTTATCAAGACGCACCCCAAATCGAAAAACCTCTACGTCGATACCGCGCTGAACCCGGACGCCAAGATCAGCCAATCGGTGGCGGTGTTCGATCTCCAGAATTTGGAGAAGCCCTATCAGGTGTTGCCGATTGGCGAATGGGCGGGTCTGGGCGACGGGGCCAAACGGGTGGTGCAGCCCGAATTCAACAAGGCCGGCGATGAGGTCTGGTTCTCGGTGTGGAGCGCCAAAGACAAGGAATCGGCCCTGGTCATCGTGGATGACAAGACCCTGAAGCTGAAAACGGTGATCAAAGACCCGAAGCTGATTACCCCGACCGGCAAGTTCAATGTGTATAACACCCAGCACGACGTTTATTGAGCAGATACGGGAGAACGAAAATGACAATCAAGCATTTGAGCGCTATCGCTTTGGCGCTGTTGATCGCCCCGGCGGCGCAGGCGAGCGAGGAGCTGGCGAAGAAATACAACTGCCTGGCTTGCCATCAGGCGGATAAGAAGGTGATCGGACCGTCCTATCAGGAAGTGGCGGCGAAATACAAAGGCCAGGCCGACGCATCGACTCTGCTGGCCGAAAAAATCAAGAAAGGCGGCGTCGGCGTGTGGGGGCAAATTCCGATGCCGCCCAACGCGGCGGTCCCGGATGAGGATATGAAGGCCCTGGTCGATTGGATCATGGCCATGGCGAAATGAGGCATCATTTCCGGCCGTCGCTTCCCCGAGCGGCGGCCGGCTGATCTGGCGGGTGTCCTGTCGGAATGAGTGGCTGGCAACAATCGTTATGAAGCAGCATCGAGCGATCTTTGCTCCTCCGTGGTGGTGGATCTCCAGGGTGGGGTTTCCCGACAAGCAACGGGGGCGGAGGAGCATTTTTTTTGGCAAAGCGGTCGGTCTCGGATCGGCGGCGCTGATATTGGGCGGCGTCAATGGCGGCCCTTTAGCGCTGGCGGAAGACGCGGCCTCGCTCGCTCCGGAACGCGCCCGCGAACTCGTGCGCATGGTGCGGCAGGATTGCGGTTCCTGCCACGGGTTGACGCTGCGCGGCGGCCTGGGGCCGGCGCTGTTGCCGGAGAATCTGAGCGCCCGGCCGTTGCCCGCTCTGAAGTACACCATTTTGTTCGGGCGGCCCGGCACCGCCATGCCGCCATGGCAACCCTTCATGACCGAAGCCGAAGCCGAGTGGATCGTCGTCCAACTGCTGCGCGGTTTTCCGGAGGAAAGCCAATGAAACCGCCAAAGGCCGGGTTATTCTGGGGCTGGCTCTTTGTGCTGTGGCCGTTGCTGGTCGGGAGCGCCGAGCCAACCTTGCGGGCGACCGGCGATCTCGGCGTCATCGTCGAGCGCGGAGCAGGGCGGGTCGTCATCGTCAACACCAGCAGCAACAGCGTTGTGCAGCGGGTGGAGGGGCTGGGCGATCTGTCCCACGCTTCGGTGGTGTTCTCCCGCGATCAGCGTTACGCCTACGTGTTCGGGCGCGATGGCGGTTTGAGCAAGATCGATCTGCTGCGCGGGGTGCTGGACAAGCGCATCGTCCAGGGCGGCAACAGCATCGGCGGCGCGATTTCGCAGAATGGAAAACTGGTCGCGGTCGCCAATTACGAGCCGGGCGGCCTCAAGGTTTTTTCTGCCGACACGCTGGAGTTGGTGGCCGATATTCCCGCTACCTATGGCGATGGCAAGCTGTCGAAAGTGGTCGGTATCGCCGATTTGCCGGGCGACCGCTTTATCTATTCGCTGTTTGACGCCGATCAAATCTGGGTCGCCGATGTCCGCGATCCCAAAGCGCCAAAAGTCGAGAAATTCAGCAACATCGGCAAATCACCTTATGACGGCCTGGTGACGCCGAGTGGCCGGTATTATCTGGCCGGGCTGTTCGGCGAGGACGGCATTGCGCTGCTCGATACCTGGCAGCCGCAACAAGGCGTGCAGCGAATTCTGGCCAACTACGGCCAGGGTGAGGAAAAACTACCGGTCTATAAAATGCCGCACCTGCGCGGCTGGGCCGTGGCTGGAGGAAAAGTCTATTTGCCCGCCATTGGCCGGCATGAAGTGCTGGTCGCCGATACGCTGGGTTGGAAAGAAACCGGCCGGATCGCGGTGCGCGGCCAGCCGGTGTTCGTGGTCGCCCGGCCCGATGGCCGGCAGGTCTGGGTCAATTTCGCCTTTCCCGATAACGGCTTCGTGCAGGTGATCGACACGCTAACCGGCCAGATCGTCCAGACCCTGGAGCCGGGCAAGGCGGTATTGCATCTGGAATTTACTCCGCGCGGCGAGGCGGTGTGGATTTCGGCCCGCGACGATAACAAGGTGGTGGTCTACGACACGGCGAGTTTCGCCAAACTGGCCGAGTTGTCGGTGGAAAGTCCGAGTGGGATTTTCTTCACCGCCCGCGCCCATCGCATCGGTTTTTGAGGGTTTGCGATGGATGCCGCTGATCTCGATTTGCTCAACGGTTTTCAGCGCGATTTCCCGCTGACTTCGGAGCCGTTTCGGGTGATTGCCGGGCAGTTAGGACGGAGCGAAAGCGAGGTGTTAACGGCGCTGCGGCGTTTACAGGCAGACGGCAAAATCAGCCGGGTCGGGGCGGTGTTCGCCACCCGCAAACTTGGCGTCAGCACGCTGGCGGCGCTGGCCGTTCCAGCGATGCGGCTGGAAACCGTGGCGGCATTGGTCAATGCCTATCCGGAAGTCAATCACAACTACCAGCGCGAACACGCTTTTAACCTGTGGTTTGTGCTGACCGCCGCATTATCGGCTCGCTTGCAGATGATTCTGGCCGAAATCAGAGAACAGACCAGCTTGCCGCTGCTCGATTTACCCTTGCTCGAAGCATTCCACATCGACCTCGGTTTCGATTTGCGGCATGGGGAACGCAAGTTGCCGGTCGCTGAACCGCAAACGGCGCAACAGACAGCGCCTGTGTTATTGAGCACACTCGACCGCCATTTATTGGCGGCATTGCAACCGGGTTTGTCCTTAGTCAGTCGGCCTTATCTGGCGTTGGCGCAATCTCTTGGTTGCAGTGAACGTGCTGTGCTCGCGCGGCTACGCGGCTGGTTACAACAGGGCATCATCAAGCGCGTCGGCGTCATCGTTCGCCATCGGGAACTCGGTTATCGCGCCAATGCGATGGTGGTTTGGGATATTCCCGATGCGCAAGTCAGCGCGGTCGGTCGGGCCTTGGCGGTGGAAGCGGGCGTCAATCTCTGTTATCGCCGTCCGCGCCGTTTGCCGGATTGGCCGTACAACCTGTTTTGCATGATGCACGGTCGAGAGCGCGATGAGGTGCTGGCGCAGATTGATGCCTTGCGCGCGCGTCATCGCTTGGCGACTTGTCCGCACGCTGCCCTGTTCAGCACCCGTTGCTTCCGGCAGCGCGGGGCTTGGTATTTGCCAGCGGCGGTCGCTGGGTCCGAAATAAGGGAGCATCGGCGGGCCGCTCACTGCGAGGCCGTGGCATGGACGAGCTAAAGCGGCGGCTGATTGACGAAGGGCAGGGCGGTTTCCCGCTGGTCGAGCGACCCTTTGCCGTGGTGGCCGAACGGCTGAACGCCGATGAAGACGCCGTATTGCAGGCGCTACGCGAGCTGTTGGCGGACGGCACCCTGACCCGCTTTGGCCCGCTGTATCAAATCGAGCGACTGGGAGGCGCGTTTTCGCTGGCGGCTTTGCAAGCGCCAGACGCAGATTTCGAACGCATTGCCGCAATCGTAAATCGATTCCCCGAAGTCGCCCACAATTACCGCCGCGACCATGCCTTCAATATGTGGTTCGTGCTGGCGACCGAAACGCCAGCGGGAATGGCCGAGACGGTAGAACGGATCGCAAAAGTAACCGGCTTGCCGGTGTTTAACTTCCCCAAGGAAAAGGAATATTTCATCGAAGCGCGGTTTGCGGTCGGGGGGCGGGCGGTGGCTGCGCAGACACCCTCTCCCCCGGCCCCTCAGCCCTCTCAGCCCTCTCAGCCCTCTCCCCCGGCCCCTCTCCTCTCAGGGGAGAGGGGAGTGGCTATGCAGGCGCTGAAGCCGATTATTTTGGCCACTCAGGCCGGTTTGCCGCTGGTTCCACAGCCCTATCACGCGCTAGCGGCACAACTGGGTAGCGACGCGGCGACTGTCATCAATGGCTTGCAAACCCTGCTGGACCTGGGTGCGATTCGCCGTATCGGCGTGGTGCCGAATCATTACCGCATCGGTTACGCCGCCAACGGCATGACGGTTTGGGACGTGGCGGATGAGGCTGTAGATACACTGGGCGAGCAGATCGGGACGCTGGAATTCGTGACCCATTGCTATCGTCGCCCACGCCATCTGCCGGAGTGGCCTTACAACCTGTTTGCGATGGCGCACGGGACCAGCCGGGAGGAAGTGGCGGCGAAAGCGAATTGTGTTGCCGATTTACTGGGTGCTGCCTGCCGCAATCGCACCATTCTGTACAGCACCCGCATTCTGAAGAAAACCGGTTTACGCCTGAGCGGTTGAAAGAAAGCTCCCCTCTCCCTTGAGGGGAGAGGGGCCGGGGGAGAGGGCTGAGAGGGCTGAGAGCCGAGGGAGCGTGCGCACTGCTCCTTGATAACTATTTGAATGCTGAGATTCTTTTATGTTCCGCATCACGCAGTTCATGCAGGAAATCGCTCAGCCGATGCCGCTGGGGCCGAAGCGCAACCCGCCCGGCCCGGTGGTGATTTGGAATCTGGTGCGGCGCTGCAACCTGGCCTGCAAGCATTGCTATTCGATTTCCGCCAATACCGATTTCCCCGGCGAGTTAACGACCGAGGAAATCTTTACCGTGATGGACGACTTAAAAGCCTTCCGCGTGCCGGTGTTGATTTTGTCCGGTGGCGAACCGTTGCTGCGGCCCGATATTTTCACCATCGCCCAGCGGGCCAAGGCGATGAAGTTTTATGTCGCGCTGTCGTCGAACGGGACGTTAATCACGCAGCACAACATCCAACACATTGCCGAAGTCGGCTTCGATTATGTCGGCGTCAGTCTGGACGGTATCGCCGACACCCATGACCGGTTCCGCCGTCAGACCGGCGCGTTTGACGCCTCGTTGCGCGGCATCCGGCTTTGTCAGGAACGCGGCGTCAAGGTCGGGATTCGCTACACCATGACCGAAGACAACGCCCACGATTTGCCGCGTTTGCTGGAGTTGCTGGAAACCGAGCAGATCGACAAGTTCTATTTTTCCCATCTCAACTACGCCGGACGCGGCAACCGTAACCGCAAGGATGACGCCCACCATCGCACCACCCGCCAGGCGATGGATTTACTGTTCGAGACCTGTTGGCGTTCGGTGCAGGCGGGCGAGCAGCGCGAATTCGTCACCGGCAACAACGACGCCGACGGTGTGTATCTGCTGTTTTGGGTACGCCGCCACTTCCCGCATCTGGAAGGGCATATCCGCGCCAAGCTGGCCCAATGGGGCGGCAATGCCTCCGGGGTCAACGTCGCCAATATCGACAACCTCGGCAACGTCCATCCCGACACTATGTGGTGGCATCACACGCTGGGCAATGTCCGCGAGCGGCCGTTTTCAGCCATCTGGCCGGATGTCTCCGACCCGCTGATGGCTGGCTTAAAAGCGAAGCCGCGTCCGGTCAACGGCCGTTGCGGTCAATGCGCCTATTTCGACCTCTGCGGCGGCAATACGCGCGTCCGCGCCCAGCAACTCACCGGCGACCCGTGGGCCGAAGACCCGGCTTGCTATCTCGATGATGAAGAAATCGGCGTCGCGAGCGGCGCGGAACGGCTGACCGTCACGCCCTATCACACGCCGCGCCAGAGGGTTGCGTCATGACAAAACGGTTTCTGTTCGCGGCCTTGCTGAGCTTGAGCGTGACGGCGCACGCCGCCCCCGACCCCGCGCCGCTCTATCAACAGCATTGCGTGGCCTGTCACGGGGTGGATCGTCTCGGCGGTTTGGGGCCTGCGCTGCTGCCGCAAAATCTGGAGCGGCTGAAGAAAGTCGAGGCGCTGACGGTCATCACCGCCGGACGGCCCGCGACCCAGATGCAGGGTTTTCAGGACAAGCTGAAACCGGAAGAACTCCAGGCGCTGGCCGATTTCATCTACACGCCGCCCGCCGTGACGCCGCAATGGGGCGAGAGCGAAATCCGCGCCTCGCGGGTCGAGCCGGTCAAACCCGGCAGCCTGCCGGATAAACCCAGCTTCAGCGCCGACCCGCTCAATCTGTTCGTGGTGGTGGAAGCGGGCGACCAGCACGTCACCCTTCTGGATGGCGATAAATTCGAGCCGATTCACCGCTTTCCCAGCCGCTTTGCCCTACACGGCGGACCGAAATTCACCCCGGATGGCCGTTACGTGTTTTTCGCCTCGCGCGACGGCTGGATCAGCAAATTCGATATTTACAACCTGAAAGTCACCGCCGAAATCCGCGCCGGGATCAATACCCGCAATATCGCGATCTCCGGCGACGGCCAGTGGGTGATGGTCGCCAATTATCTGCCGCAAACGCTGGTGCTGCTGAAAGCGGCCGATTTGAGTCTGGAG
Organism: Candidatus Competibacteraceae bacterium; assembly: GCA_016790045.1. Taxonomy (GTDB): domain Bacteria; phylum Pseudomonadota; class Gammaproteobacteria; order Competibacterales; family Competibacteraceae; genus Competibacter_A. The sequence continues at coordinate 5,806 of JAEUPW010000026.1, read as the reverse complement.
CGCATCATTCTGGCAGTCAGCGAGTCTGGCAAAAGTTCGCGGGTGTCGGCGGTATACGACGCCGCACCGCGCAAGAGCTTCGTCGCCGCGCTCAAGGATATCCCCGAACTGTGGGAAATGAGCTACAACCCCAAAGCCGAGCCGGTGTTCAAGGGCTACGTCCACGATTACAAGATGGGCGAAGCGGTGGCGCTGCCGGGCCAATGGACGCCACGGGTGACCAAGCTCGACGCCATTCTCGACGATTTCTTCTTCAGTCAGGATTACGCCTACGTGCTGGGCGCGGCTCGACCCGCCGATGGCAGCGACAAGCCGGCTGGCGGTCAGGTGGTCAATCTCGACGTGCGGCGCAAGGTCGCCGATTTACCGCTGACTGGCCTGCCGCATCTCGGTTCCGGCATTTCCTGGACCTACCAGGGCCATTCGGTGATGGCGACGCCCAACCTCAAGGACGGCGTGGTCAGCGTCATCGACATGAAGGACTGGAAAATCATCAAGGACATCAAAACCGCAGGCCCGGCCTTTTTCATGCGCAGCCACGAAAACACGCCATACGCCTGGGTGGACGCGATGATGAGCAAGGACAAGGACACGATGCAGTTGCTCGATAAAAACACGCTGGAAATCGCTAAGACCCTGCGCCCGGAACCCGGAAAAATCGCCGCCCATACCGAATTCACCCGCGACGGCAGATACGCCTTGGTGTCGATCTGGGAGCAGGACGGCGCGCTGGTGGTTTACGATGCCACAAGCTTAAAAGAGATCAAGCGGCTGCCGATGCGTAAACCGGTCGGCAAATATAACGTCTACAACAAAATCACCCGCTCCGAGGGCACCAGCCATTAACCCGCAATCCGCACTCTGGAATCTGGGATTCCGCCCGTTCTTTCTCGGCGCAGCGTTCTTTGCCATCGTCTCGATGACGCTTTGGATGGGGGTTTACGTTTTTCGGCTACCGGTTCCGCTGGCGGGCCTTTCCCCGTTTCAGTGGCACGCTCACGAGATGATCTACGGTTTCGCGATGGCGGTCGTTGCGGGATTTCTGCTGACGGCCGTCAAGAACTGGACGGGCATACCGACTTTGCGCGGCATCGCGCTGGCAGGATTATGGGCGTTGTGGGTTTTGGCGAGGGTGTCGTTCTTTTTTGGAACCGCCATACTGGGTGTTGCCGGCTTGTTCGACCTGTTATTTGTGAGCGGTTTGATTGCCGCTATCGCGCATCCGATCCTGAAGGTCAAGCAGTGGAAACAGCTCGGCATCCTGGCGATTCTTTCGTTGCTGGCCGCCGCCAACGGTTGTTTCTACCTCGGGGCGGCGGGCCTTTTGGCCCCAGGTCTCCACTTGGGCGTTTATGGCGGCTTATTTCTGATCGTCGGTCTGATTTTATTCATGGGCCGGCGAGTGGTTCCGTTTTTTATCGAAGCCGGCGCCGGATATCCGGTCAAGCTGGTCAACCGCCTTTGGTTGGATCGAGCGATTATCGGCCTGTATCTGGTTTTCCTGATCGCCGAACTGGCGATGCGCAGCCGATGGCTGGTCGGATTGACCGCAATGGCCTTGTTCGTCGCCAACGCCGTCCGTCTGATGGGCTGGCATACGCCGGGAATTTGGCAAAAGCCCTTGTTGTGGAGCCTGTTTGTCGCCTTGTTATGGATCGATGTCGGTTTTCTCCTGCTGGCGATCAGCGCTTTGCTGGATCAACCTGCCATCTGGGTGGTGCATGCCTTTAGCGTCGGCGGAATCGGCCTCGTCACGCTGAGCATGATGGCTCGCGTCACCTTGGGCCACACCGGACGCAATGTCCAAGCCCCTCCGAAAACCGTCGCCGTCGCGCTGGCGATGCTCATCGCGAGCGCGGGCGTCAGAGTGCTGACGCCGTGGTTGGCGGGCGGCCACCACGCGCTCTGGATCGCCGCGGCCCAGCTATTATGGATTGGCGCGTTCTCGTTGTTTCTGTTCACTTATTATCCAATGCTGACCCGTCCCAGGGCCGACGGTCAACCGGGTTGAGCGAGGCTGATTCCGCACCGCTATCCCGTCAATCGTTTGACGTTGGCGTTATTTGCCGATTTTCAGGGGGTTCAACCGCCCTGATCGCGGTCTGTTGTCTCGCTTTCCAGGTTTCAATTTGAAAAGGCTTGGCGATATGACGTTTCAATTTGAAACGTTTTTTGAGATTTTTGATCTGCCCCGGGGCCGCAGCCTGGGGCTTACAGGATTTTTTGCTCTAAAAAATCATTTTATTCAATAACATAAAAATAACTGATAAGAGCTGTTTAAGGGGTAATAGCGATTAAGACGCTGTAATAACAGTGTTTTATTGGCCGAACAAAAAAAGGGGCCGCTAAACATTGGCACGGTATTCGCTTTATAGAAAGTGCCGTGCATAGGCATGGATGGTAGGAGGGGAGCAAAGGGGGAAAAGGGATACACAAGCGGTTGTTCGCAACGCGAACACCGCGCTCCAGGGACCGATCATGGAAGGGGATCGCTCTAAACCTATCGCGGCGTTTTCGCGATCGCGCCACCTTATAAGGCTGAGGCCGGTTAGCAAAGCAGGAAGCTATCGATACATTAAATTCTGTTCGGTTGCGTCATAAGTGTTTATAAAATAAGCTTTTGGCGCAACCGTCGCGCAAATCCTCCTCTTGTTGGAACGAAAAGCCCGAGGTTCGATGAACCTCGGGCTTTTTGCTTTCAGCGCGGCGGTTTGATCAAACTACACAGTCAGGCGGCCGTAAAGCGATAAAAGCTGGCGCGGCAAAGCTTCCGGGTGGCGAATCAGGATAAAACCGTCTTTGCCGAACAGATAAGGCAAATAGTCGTTCGCTTCCTGATCGATGGTCACGCAGAACGGTCGCAGTCCGGTGCGACGGGCTTCCAGCAGCGCCATCCGCGTGTCTTCGACCCCGTAACGGCCCTCGTAATGGTCGAGATCGTTCGGCTTGCCGTCGGTCAGCAGCAGCAGCAGGCGATGGCTGGCAGGCTGGCGAGCCAGTAAGCCGCTGGCGTGGCGCACGGCGGCACCCATGCGGGTGTAATAGCCGGGTTTGATCGCGTTGATCCGGCCCCTGACCACCGCGCCGTAACGCTCCTCGAATGGCTTGATGCGCTGGATGCGGATCTGTTGGCGCTTGCGCGAGGAAAAACCGTACAGCGCGAAGCGATCGCCGGTCGCCGCCAGCGCTTCGGCAAACAGAAACAGGCTGTCGCGGATCAATTCGATCACCCGGCCTTGGTTGTTGACCCAGGCATCGGTGGACAGCGACAGATCGGCCAGCAACAGGCAGGCGAGGCCGCGCTCCTGGCGGGCCAGTTGCCGGTAAAGGCCGCGCTCGCGGCCATCGTTGCCGCCCGCATGATCGGCGGCGTGGCGCACGCACGCATCCAGGTCCAATTCCTCGCCATCGGGCTGCGCGCGTCGCCAGCCGCGCGCGGGACGCAGCACTTCAAATTGCCGGCGCAAGCGCCGGGCGTCGCGGCGCAAGGCCGGCGGCAACTCGCACGGCGCGGCGCGGCGGGCCACCCGTTCCTGCGCGGCGCAGTGGTCGGGCAACAGCGCTTGTTTGCGGAAATCCCACTCCGGCAAGCGGATTCCCGGCCCCAGCGGTAGATCGTCCTCGCTGGCCGAGGGGAGATCGAGGTCGAAGCGCACCCGCGAGGCGGTGCTGGTTCCGTCCTGGGTCACGCTGAGCACATCCATGTTATCCGCCGCTTTCGAGGCGTCCGCTTCCGCGTCGTCATCGGTGGGCCGGTTGACCCGCACATATTCCGCCCACGACAGCAGGCTTTCCGAGCGAAACGGCAACAAGAAATGATGGCCGCGCTCCGGCGAATCGACCCGTTCGGCGCGGCGGCGCTGGCGGTCGTGCGATGCGGGATTCCGCCCGACGAGCGCCGGTTTGGCTTCGCCTCGGCGCTCGACTTGAGCGGCGGATCGGGGAGAAGCCGGATAGAGCCAAAGCGGGATCGGTTGCGGCGGGCGGCGGGCTTTGATGAAGTCGCGGACGCTGCCGGGTTCCCGCAAGGCTTGTCGCACCTGCCGTTCCTGCGCGGCTTCATCCGGGGGCAAGCGTTCGGGCGGGATGCGCAACGCCAGCGCGGCGTCGGTCAAACGCCGGTAGCGCGCCCGCAAACCGGGATAGCGCTCCAGCGCCAACCGCGCGGCCTGCTGGTTTTGCCGCCAAGGGTCATCGGCATCGACCGCGCCATGGGCGGCGGCCAGCGCGATCAGCCAGAGATACAGGTCGCGGTTCAAGGCCGCCTGAGGGAACAGCGCCAGTTCGAGCGGGAGTTGCAAGGTTTCGACATCCCGGCAGGCCAGCGGCATTTTGTCGTCCAGCCCGGCGACGCGCGCCAACCAGCGCCGGCGAGCGCCGTGACGGATCGCGGCCGCCGGGGCCACCCGCAGGCCCGGATCGCCGCCGAAAGCGCGATACCACAAGCCGGCGGATTTTTCGATCTCGGCGAAGGTGATCGCCGCATCCGGATGATGGCATCGAGCGACGCGGGTGATGAAGCGATGCCAGAGTGCGCCGACCTGTTCTTCCATGCGCGTCCTCCCGTCGGCGAATGCTCAGCCGGTACGGCCGGAAGCCGGCGCGCCGGCGTTCAAGGCGCGCGCCTTGAGCGGAGGCCTCGGGCGGCGGGCCAGCGGCCGACAGCTCAAAAGGCCCTGCGAACCGTCGGCCTGCAAGGCGCGCCGCCCGTCGATCCATGCGAGCAAGCCGCCCTCGGGATGCTGGCGCTGCACGGTCGCGCAAGCGTCGATGCACTGGCCGCATTGAGTGCAGGCGAACATCAGCCGCTTGATGTTGCGCGGTTTGAGCCGCATCGGGCAGACATCGTCGCAAAAGGACGGACAAGCGGCGCAATCGCGGGCGCGCTCGCGGGCGTAGCCGACCACCATGGCCTGGCGGTTGCTCATCCAGGCCAGGCTTTGAAACAGGCCGACCGCGCAGCCGTAACGGCAAAACAGGTGCCGCGCGAAGGTGAATTCGACCGACAGCGCCACCGTGCCGACGCCGATAAACAGCGCTTGGTTGCGCGTCAAATCGAGCGCGAACAGGTGGCCGTAAACCTCCGCCGGCGGCAGCAAATAGGTCAGCAGCGCCACCGCCCACAAAAAGGCGAAGGCGCACGCCAAGGGCAGCACCAGCAGCCAGTAACGGCGGTCGGCGGGGGCCGGCGTACCGTCGGGGTGCCACGGCGGACCCGGTTTCGGGTCCCAGAGGCTTTGTTTGCGGCTGGCCTTGCGCACCAGTTGGTTGAGGGTTTCCACCACCGAAAAATGCGGGCACAGCCAGCCGCAATACAGCCGTCCCCAGCGCCAAGCGACACCGAGCACCGCCGCCGCCAGCAGCAGCGCCGGCGCGATCGCGCGAAGCAGAATATCGAGCGCCATCTGGCCGTTGTCGATCCGGCCGGCCAGATAATCGTCCAGCCCCAGCGTCCACGGGTGGCCGAAGACGATCAAGTGGCCGGCGATCAGGTCGAAGCGCAGCAGATCGAACACCGGCGCGAACACGAACAGGACGAAGAAGCTGCCCTGATAAAAGATGCGCTTGCGCTGAAAGGGGGTCATGGCGCGCTCCGCTCAGCCAAAACTGGCATCGACGATCTCCATCAAGGCGGCGGCGGTCGCTTCGTCGTCGGTCAGCGCCTCGACCAGCGCGACTTTGCAGGCGGTCGCTCGATCCATGCCGCCTTTGATGAGCTGCGCGGCATAAACCAGCAAGCGGGTGCTCGGCACCTCGTCCAAATCGTGCTCTTTCAAGGCGCGAAACGCGCCGGCCAGCCGAATCA
>JAEUPW010000016.1 GCA_016790045.1 Candidatus Competibacteraceae bacterium | reverse complement strand
GCGGGCGGCCAGCACGTCAACCGCACCGAATCGGCGATCCGCATCACCCATCTGCCGACCAATATCGTGGTGCAGTGCCAAAACGACCGTTCCCAGCACAAGAATCGCTCGACGGCCATGAAACAGCTCAAGGCCAAGCTGTACGAGCTGGAATTGCAAAAGCGCAACGCCAAAGCCCAAGCGGTGGAGGACTCGAAATCCGATATCGGCTGGGGCAGCCAAATCCGCTCTTACGTGTTGGATCAGTCGCGCATCAAGGATTTGCGCACCGGCGTCGAGACCAGCAACACCCAGGCGGTGCTGGACGGCGATTTGGACGATTTCATCGAAGCCAGCTTGAAAAGCGGGTTGTGAGCGAGGGTTTGAAAACAGCATGACCGACGAGCGGCAACCTCCCGACGAGACCTTCGATGAAAACAAGCTGATCGCGCTGCGCCGCCAAAAACTGGCGGAGTTGCGCCAGCGGGGCAATCCGTATCCCACCGATTTCCGGCGCGACGCGCTGGCGGCGGACTTGCACGCGGAATATGGCGCGAAAGACGGCGCCGAATTGGAGGCGACTCCAGCCAAAGTGCGCGTCGCCGGGCGGATGCTGGCCAAACGGATCATGGGCAAGGCCAGTTTTGTCCGGCTGCGGGACATGTCCGGCGACATTCAACTGTTTGTGCAGAAAAACGCCTTGCCGGAAGGCGGCTACGACGAGTTCAAAGATTGGGACTTGGGGGATATCTTGGGCGCCGAGGGAACGGTTTTTAAAACCAAAACCGGCGAATTGTCGGTCAAGGTGAACGATCTGCGGTTGCTCGCCAAAGCGCTGCGCCCGCTGCCGGAGAAATTCCACGGGCTGGCCGACCAAGAAACCCGCTACCGCCAGCGCTACGTGGATTTGATCGTGAACGACTCCGCCCGCGCCACCTTTCGCTTGCGCTCGGCCATCGTCGCGCACATCCGCCAGTTTTTCGACCGGCGCGGGTTTTTGGAAGTCGAAACGCCGATGATGCAGCCGATCCCCGGCGGCGCGACGGCCCGACCGTTTATCACCCATCACAACGCGCTGGACATGCAACTTTATCTGCGCGTCGCGCCCGAATTGTATTTGAAGCGGCTGGTGGTGGGCGGCTTTGAGAAGGTCTACGAAATCAACCGCAATTTCCGCAACGAAGGCTTGTCCACCCGCCACAACCCCGAATTTACCATGCTGGAGTTTTATCAGGCGTATGCCGATTACCGCGATCTTATGGACTTGACCGAAGAGTTATTGCGGGGCATGGCGCAAGCTTTGCTGGGAAACGCGCGGCTGCAATACCAAGGTGAATCCTGCGATTTTGGTCAGCCATTCCAGCGCCTGACCGTCAAAGAAGCGATTTTGCGGTTTAATTCGAGCCTCGACGCCGCGCAATTGAACGATTTGGAAACCGCGCGCCGGATCGCTGAAGGCTTGGGCGTCAAGGTGCAGGCCGAACATGGCTTGGGCCGGTTGCAACTGGAGATTTTCGAGCGGACGGCCGAACACCAATTGCGCGATCCGACCTTCATCACGGCCTATCCGACCGAAGTTTCGCCGCTGGCCCGCCGCAATGACCTTGATCCCGGCGTCACCGAGCGCTTCGAGCTATTTGTCGGCGGGCGGGAAATCGCCAACGGATTTTCGGAGTTGAACGATCCCGAAGACCAGGCCGAGCGGTTCCGCAAGCAGGCGGAAGCCAAAAGCGCCGGCGATTTCGAGGCGATGCACTACGACGCCGACTACGTCCGCGCCCTGGAATACGGCCTGCCGCCGACGGCGGGCGAGGGCATCGGCATCGACCGGCTGGTGATGCTGTTCGCCGACGCCCCGTCCATCCGCGACGTGCTGCTATTCCCGCATTTGCGGCCGGAATGACGGCGTTCTCGGCCGGGCGCGGCCGGAGCGGCCGACGGGTCCGGCCGGCGTCGACGGAAGACCGAAACGGTTCCGGTTTCGATCAAATCTCGACCAGAGTACCCAATTCGACCACGCGGTTGGTGGGAATACGGAAAAAGTCGGTGGCGCTTTGAGCGTTGTGCAGCATCGAGATGAAGTACAGTTCGCGCCATAGCATCATCGGCGGGGCCAGCTTGGGCACGACCACCTCCCGGCTGAGGAAGAACGAGGTTTTTTCGAGGTCGAACACCAAACCCTTCTCGGCGCACAGCTCCAACGCCCTGGGAATATCGGGCTGTTCCATGAAGCCGTAGCGCGCGAACACCCGGTAAAAGCTTTGGCCGAGATCGTTGATTTCGATCCGCTCCGCATCGGCGACAGCCGGCACTTCGGCGGTCTGAACGGTGACGAAGACGCTGCGGGCGTGCAGCACCTCGTTGTGTTTGATGTTGTGCAGCAGCGCCGACGGCGCACCCTCGGGCCGGCTGGTGAGATAAACCGCCGTGCCGCTGATTTGCTGTAACGGCCGCTCTTCGAGCGAGCGAATGAATTGATCGAGCGGCATGGTCAGATTGCCCATCTCTTTGAACAATAGCTGCCGGCCCCGCCGCCACGTGGTCAGGGTGGTGAAAGAAGCCAGCGCGATCACGACCGGGAACCATCCGCCCTGCAACAGTTTGATGGCGTTGGCGGAGAAGAAGGCGACATCGATCAGCAGCAGCGCGGCGAGCAAAGGCGCGGCCAGCCAGGGATTCCAGCGCCACGCGAGGAACACCACGAACGACACCAGGATGGTGTCGATCATCATGGTGCCGGTCACGGCGATACCGTAGGCCGCTGCCAGATTGCTGGAGGACTGAAAGCCGAACACCAGCGCCATGACCGCGATATACAGCGTCCAGTTGGTGAAAGGCACGTAAATCTGACCGGCTTCCATATGCGAGGTATGGATGATCCTCATCCGCGGCAGGTAACCGAGTTGAACGGCTTGCCGGGCCACCGAGAACGCGCCCGAAATCACGGCTTGCGAAGCGATCACGGTGGCCGCCGTGGCCAGCGCCAGCATCGGGATCAAAGCCCAGTCAGGCGCCAGCAGGTAAAACGGATTCTGGATCGCGTCGGGGTTTTTGAGCAGCAGGGCGCCTTGGCCATAATAATTCAAGACCAGCGCCGGCAGCACGAAGCTGAACCAGGCGGCGCGGATCGGGAATTTGCCGAAATGGCCCATGTCGGTGTAGAGCGCCTCGCCGCCGGTTACCGCCAGGACGATCGCGCCGAGCGCGAGAAAGCTTTCCCAGGGATGGCGGGCCAGGAAGGCGATGGCGTGGACGGGGTTGAGCGCGCCGAGCACGGCTGGCGCTTGCCAGATGCTGATCAGGCCCAATACCGCGAGCACGCCAAACCAGGCGCACATGATGGGGCCAAAGAAGCGGCCGACAGCGCCGGTGCCGTGTTTTTGAATCCAAAACAGGCCGGTGAGAACGATGGCGGTGATCGGCAGAATGTAGTCCTTGAGCCCCGGCGCGACCACGTTCAAGCCCTCGACCGCGCTGAGCACCGAGATGGCCGGCGTGATCATGCTGTCGCCGTAGAACAGGGCGGCGGCGAAAATGCCGAGCATGGTCACGAACCAAGTGGCTTTCGAGTTTTTGGTGAGCTCCGTGACGCGGGCGAGCAAGGCCAGGCTGCCGCCTTCGCCCCGGTTGTCGGCGCGCATGATGATGGCGACGTATTTCAGCGTCACCAGCGCCATGATGGTCCAGAAAATCAGCGACAATACGCCAAAGATGCTCTCCGGATTGACGGGCATGGGATGGTGCCCGGCAAACGTTTCCTTGAGCGCGTACAGCGGGCTGGTGCCGATATCCCCGAAAACGACGCCGATCGCGCCGATGATCAACGATGCCGATCGGCTTTTATTTTTCGGTTTATTGTTATTCGAATCCCGGTCGATTCCGCGCGCATCGCCAAAATCCGTGATGGTGCGATGCATCATAAAATGCGATCAGGGCGAAATCAATCCGATTGGGCCAGCGCAAGGTTTGAGGGTGAGGAAACGGCCGAATCGCTCAAGCCAGCAGCGCGAGCGGTTTCAGCAGGGGCCGCAACGGCGGGTTGGCGACGGCGCTGCGCATCGGCACGATCTGGCCGTGTTCCGCGCAATGGGCGTGCTGCTGGTCGGGCTTGACCGCCACCGGCCGTTTGCAGTGCGGGCAGACAGTATGGATAGGGGATATGTAGCTCATCATCGAATTCCTCTAGTAAAGCCTTTGTCCTTAAGATTAGTTTTATTGATAGCGCGTTCGTTCCCGCAATGCAACAAAAAAATGCTGCTTCGCAACAGCGGTGCAAAAAAGATACGATTTTGGGCGAAATCGGCCCTTAATCGGTCACCTTGAACTGATGCCGTGCTTGGCGGCGCGGCGCGGCGTTGAGTCTGGGCGGCGCGGCCGAGCGGGCGGCGCTGAACGCATCGACGCGCAGGAATTCCGGACAACCTTTCGCCTTGCTGGCGCGATAATCGGCCGCAAGCGCTTCGCGCGCCGCGGATTCAGCCACGCCCAACGCCTCGACCAAGCCCCGGAACAACAGATCGAACAGCCGCTCCAAAGCAAAACGGTGGGTTTGGTCGGTGGCGGCGAACAGCCAATCGCTCAGCGCCATGAAGCGTCCGAAAGGATCATCGCCCAGCAGCCAGGGGCGGGCATGGCGAAACCGGCCCGAATTGCCGATCAAATCCCAGTAGCGGGCGAAACGTTCCAGCCGCCGCATGGTCGCGAAATCCAACAGGGTCGAACACAACAGGTTGTAAGGCGGACAGGGGTTATAGCGGCAATCGAATTCGGCGGTATGGCGGCCGATCGGCGCGCCGCGCAACCGCTTGAGGATGCCGACCTGAATCTCGTGCGGGTCGAGCGCCACCAACCGGTTGAAGCCGGCGGCGAAGCTGGCGAGGTCTTCGCCCGGCAGGCCCGCGATCAGGTCGGCGTGCAAATGCGCCCCGGTGTGCCGGCGCAGCCAGCGCAAATTTTCCTCGCTTCGGCCGTTGTCTTGTTTGCGGCTGATCAAGGCTTGCACGAGTGGATTGAAGCTTTGAATACCGATTTCGAATTGCAACGTCCCGGCCGGAAAGCGGACGATCCGCTCTTTCAGCGCCGCCGGCAAATGGTCTGGAATCAGTTCGAAATGCACGAACAAAGGCGGGTCCAGCCGCTCCAGGAAAAAGTCCAGAATCCGCGCGCTTATCTTGGCATTAAGATTGAATGTACGGTCCACAAATTTAAAATGGCGCACGCCCCGTTCGTACAACGCGCCGAGTTCCACCAGAAACGGCTCCAGCGAAAACGGCCACGCGGTCTTATCCAGCGCCGAGAGACAGAACTCGCATTTGAACGGACAGCCGCGCGAGGCTTCGACATAAATCAAACGGTGGGCGATATCTTCGGCGCTATAGCAACGGTACGGCAACGCGAGCTGATCGGGCGGGGGCGCTTCGCTCGCGATAATTTTTTCGGCCGGCGCATCGCCGGCCAGCAACCGCCGGCACAGGCGGGCGAAACTCAGATCGGCCGGGCCGGCGATCACGTAATCGGCCAGGTCGACGATCGGTTGTTCCTCCCACTCGTAACTGACCTCCGGGCCGCCCAGCACGATGACGAGCTCCGGTCTGACGCGCTTGAGCGCGGCGATGACGCGCGCGGTTTCGGCGACGTTCCAGATGTAAACGCCGAAGCCGATAATCCGGGGTCGCGCGCGCAACAGCGCCTCGACGATATCCAAGGGCCGCTGGTCGACGACGAATTCTCGCAAGCCGGTGTCCGCCCGCAGCTCGCCCATGTTGGCCAGCAGATAGCGCAGCCCGAGCGAGGAGTGAAAATAGCGGGCGTTAAGGGTGGCCAACAGGATGGACGGCATCATGGTTTGCAGTTTGCCCAAGGCTAAAGGAGGCGAAGAATGTCGCGGTCGAGCCACAACCTGCGTCACAAATGAACGCGATTGGGCACGCCCACTTTAGCATCGCTGTCAAACGCACTGTAACGGAAGAAGTCATTCGCCATCCGCAAGATCATGGCCACGATGAATATGCAGATTGAGGCAGAACCCCAAAAAGCGCGGACGGGGCTCGCGCACGACAGCGCCCTGTACCGTCGGCTTTTGGAAGCGGCCAATCAAGGGATCTGGCAAACCGACGCCGAACTTCGGATCACCTTCGTCAACGAGCGCATGGCGGACATGCTGGGCTATCCGGTGGAGCTGATGCTGCAACGCCCGGTCAGCGATTTCATGCTGCCCGAGGATCTCGCCGATCACGAGCGGCGCTGGCGGCTCCAGCGGCGCGGCGGCCACGCGCGATTCGAGCGTCGCCTGCGCCATCGCGACGGCCATGCGCTCACTTTCCTGGTGTCGGTGACGCCCATGCTGGACGAGCGGGGCGCCTTTCGGGGCGCGTTCGCCATGCTGACGGATATCTCCGAGCGCAAGCGGGTCGGCAATGCGCTTTTGGAAAGCGAACAGCGCTTGCGCACGCTGATCAACGCGATGCCGGATGCCGTTTGTTTCAAAGATGGCGAGGGCCGGTGGCTGGAAGCCAACGCCAGCAGCCTCAAGGTGTTTCAGCTTGAAGGGCGCGACTATCGCGGCAGAAAAGATTCGGAATTGATGGAGTTCAACGGATTCTACCGGGACGCTTTGCTCGCCTGCGAGCGCAGCGACCAACAGGCCTGGACCTCGGGTCAGTTGAGCCGCCACGATGAGATCATCCCGCAACCGGACGGTTCGACGCGGATATTCGACGTCATCAAAGTGCCCACCTTTTATCCCGACGGACGCCGCAAGGGGCTGATCGTGGTGGGTCGGGACATCACCGAACGGCGCCAGGCCGAAGAGGCGTTGCGCGAAAGCGAAAGCCGCTACCGCCAGTTATTCGAACTGGAATCGGACGCGATCTTGCTGATCGACAACGATACCGGCCGCATTCTTGAAGCGAATTCGGCGGCGGTGGACCTCTATGGCTACAGTCGCGGCGAACTGCTGCAAAAACGCAATGTCGATCTGTCTGCCGAGCCCCAGCAAACTCGCGAACTGACCCGACAGACGTCGGTCGGGTCTAAAGCGTTCGTCCCGATGCGATGGCTGCGCAAACGGGACGGAACGGTCTTCCCCGCCGAGATCACCGGGCGCTTTTTTTCCTGGCGCGGCCGAGCGGTGCATATCGCCGCGATCCGCGACATCGCCGAGCGCCAGCGCATCCTGGTGGAGCTGCGCGCCAGCGAAGCCCGGTTTCGCAGCATCTTCGAGTTGAGCCCGCTCGGCATCGCCCTGATTTCGAAAAGCGATTACCGGTTCGTGCAGGCCAACCCGCGCTATTGCGAATTGCTCGGCTACTCGCTCGAAGCGCTGCGCTGGATGACGGTCGCCGATGTGACCCACCCCGAGGACTGGCCGCAGTCAAAACAGTTGCTGAAAACCTTGTCGGCCGAAAAAAGAACCGGATTCACCCTTCAAAAACGTTATTTGCACCAAAGTGGGGCCTGCCGCTGGGTCAATATCACCGCCGATCTGCTCACCGACGATCACGGCGGAGAACCGCTGATCATGGGCATCGTGGAAGATATCACCGAGCGGCGGCAGGCCGAGGAGCGAATCCGCCATCTGGCCTTGCACGATGTTTTGACCGATCTGCCCAATCGGGCGCTGCTGGAGGATCGGTTGGGGCAAGCGCTCAACGAGGCCCAGCGCGAGCAAAGCTCGGTGGCGCTGCTGTTTTTGGATCTGGACCGGTTCAAGATCGTGAACGACTCGCTGGGCCATGCGGTGGGCGATGGCCTGTTGCGGGCGGTCGCCGAGCGGCTCGGGCATCACGTGCGCGGCAGCGATACCGTTGGCCGGCTCGGCGGCGACGAATTCGTGATTTTGCTCACGGCGATCCGGGACGCCAGCGATGTCGCGCGCATCGCCAGCAAACTGCTGGAAAGCATGGCGGAGCCCTGGCGGGTAAACGGCTATGTCCTGAACGTTTCCACCAGTATCGGCATCAGCCTGTATCCGATGGACGGCGACGATCCCGATACCTTGTTGCAGCACGCCGACACCGCGCTCTATCAGGCCAAGGCCAGCGGACGCAACAACTACCGATTTTTTACCGTGGCGATGAACGCGCAGGTGCGCGAGCGGATGCAGCTGGAACAAGGGCTGCGGCAAGCGCTGGAGCGCGATGAATTGACCTTGCATTACCAGCCCCAGGTCGATTGCGTCAGCGGGGACGTGGTGGCGGTCGAAGCGCTGTTGCGCTGGCGGCATCCCGAGCTCGGCTGGGTGGAGCCGGACCGTTTCGTGTCGGTGGCCGAAGAGATCGGCTTGATTGTCCCCATCGGCGAATGGGCGTTGCGGCGGGCCTGTCGCGACAGCCAGCTCTGGCGGCGCGCCGGTTTCGCGCATGGCGCGGTCGCGCTCAATGTCTCGGCCTTGCAGTTGCAGCGTCCGGATTTCAGCGCGAGACTGGCCGAAATCCTGCAAGAAGCCGGTTTGCGGCCCGGCCAGTTGGAGCTGGAGTTGACCGAAAGCCTGTTGGTCGATGACGCCCACGCCGCGACCTTGCGGCAGCTCAAGCAGGCGGGGGTGCTCTTGTCGATCGACGACTTCGGCGCGGGTTGTTCCAGCATGAGTTACCTGCGCCGTTTCGCCATCGACAAGCTGAAGCTGGATGGCTCTTTTCTGTGCGATCTCAGCGATAATACCGATACCGCCACCATCGCCAACGCCATCATCGCCATCGCCCATTGCCTGCGCCTGAACGTGGTGGCCGAAGGGGTGGAAACCCGCTGGCAAGTGGATTTTTTGCGCGAGCGGAATTGCCGGTTGATGCAAGGCTATTATTTCGGCCGCCCGCAATCCGCCGAGGGCTTGGTGGCCTGGTGGCGCGAGCGCGCCGAAAAGCCGTAACGCTTAAACCGCCTCAAACCGACGGACGGCGGCCGATCGTTCGAAGCCGCCGTCAGGAGCATGAGCCAATGGACCCGTCTCTCGCCAAGATGCGCCACGAATACGCTTTGGGGGCCTTGCGCAAAACGGAGGTCGACCCCGATCCGATCCGGCAATTTCAGCGCTGGCTGCAAGAGGCCATCGCCGCGCGCTTGCCCGAACCCAACGCCATGACCGTGGCGACCGCCGACCGCACCGGTCGGCCTTACGCCCGGGTGCTTTTGTTGAAGGAATGCGACGCCGAAGGTTTTGTGTTCTTCAGCAACTACCGCAGCGACAAGGGTCGGCAACTGGCCGAAAATCCCTGCGCCGCGCTGGTGTTTCTGTGGTTGGAGCTGGAGCGGCAGGTGCGGGTCGAGGGCAAAGTCAGCCGCGTCGCGCCAGCGGAATCCGAAGCCTATTTTCGCAGCCGACCCCGCGAGAGCCGGCTGGGGTCGCTGGTCTCTCGCCAGAGTCAGGTTGTGGCCAGCCGTCGGGCGTTGGACGAGCGGTTTCAGCAATTGGCCGCGCAATATCCCGGCGACGACATTCCGATGCCCGCGCACTGGGGCGGTTATCGCTTGCGGCCCGAACTGCTGGAATTCTGGCAGGGCCGCCGCGGCCGTCTGCACGATCGCTTGCGCTATCGCCGCCGCGCTGGCGGGACCGGTTGGCTGTTAGAGCGCCTGGAGCCTTGATGGCTGGCCCGTAGCCAACGCGACGCGGCCGCCAGAAAAATGGCGCGCCGGGCAAAATGCGGTCGTGCCGCCAGCTTAACGCATTTCAGCGCCGTTAACGGGTTTTTTAATAACCTTAAAGTTACATTTCGCTGTAATTTGCGGGTTAGCTGACGAAAAGGTTGCGATAGCGAATGTAATCGGTATAATGCGTCCTGTCTGTGGGACGTTATCCGAGATCAAAAGTAATAAATGGTTCGTCCCATAGCACAGCTCCTTATCGGAGCCGTCGGTTTCGGAATCCACAAGATTCGTTAAACCGAAGATAGGGCTTAGCAGCTCGGCTGAAAATCACCAAAGGGTGTTGCGCGACCAGCGATTCGAAAACTAATGTTTGGCGCGCAGCAAAAATTTGGAATTCGTGATTGAGCCCGCCGCTCGATTGCACGGTAGTTCAAAGGCCGCCCCATCTGGGTCGGTCTTTTTGTTTTTGGCAAAGCCAAACGCCAACCTCGCACCGGCGGCCATCAATGCCGTACCGCCGACGCTGTAAGCCGTGGCGTGTCAGGCGGCGGCGGTCGTGCGCTCGTTTAAGTAGCGTTCACAACCTGTCAACGTGGACAGCTTCGGATAATCGAAATCGAAGATGGTGACGTTCAGTTCTTTTTCCAGGCTCATCATCAGCCGCAAAAAGTCGATCGAATCCAGTTCGAGTTGATCGTGAAAGGTGATGTCGGGATTGATCGCCTGAGTGTCGGCGTTTGGGACGACATCGCCGAGAACGCGAAGGATCGTTTCGCGGATAGGTTCTTGGCTCTTGGCATTCATCATTCGTTTCCTTCATCGCTAAAGCGTGTCATTGCGAAGCTCAAATCCTGTTTGTTTTGTAGTGTAGTCGGCATGTTGCGCCGCAACAAGATTTTCGCATCTCCACCTTGGAAAAGCAAGCCGGATTGGCTTTAATTCCCTAATCTGTTTGGGTGAAAATAAGCAAAAATCTTGCCAATGCTAAATCCGAGGTTCACCCTCAAGCGTTGGCCTCATCTGCGCCTTCCAGCGTCGATAGATCGCCTGCGGGCAACCCCAATTCCCGAGCGCGCAGCAGCCGGCGCATGATCTTGCCGCTGCGGGTTTTGGGCAGATCGTCCACGAAATCCAGTTCGCGCGGGGCGACCGCCGGCCCTAGGCGGGTGCGGGCAAAGCCGATCAGTTCCTTGCGCAAGCGCTCGCTGGGCGCGTGATCGGGTTTGAGCGCCACGAACGCTTTGATGATTTCTCCGGCGACGGGATCGGGTATCCCGATCACCCCGGCTTCGGCCACCGCCGGATGCTCCAGTAAGGCGCTCTCCACCTCGAATGGCCCGATCAGATGGCCGGAGGTTTTGATCACATCGTCGGAGCGGCCGACGAACCAGAAATAGCCGTCGGCGTCGTGCGTGGCCAAATCGCCGCTCAGATACCAGCCGTCCGCGAAGCATTGCCGGTAGCGCGCTTCGTCGTGGAGATAGGCGCGAAACAGCGAAGGCCACGCCGCCCGCAGCGCCAGTTCCCCTTCCTGGTCCGGTCCCAGCCGGTCCGCGCCGCCATCGGGGCGGCGGCGGACGATGGCGGCTTCGATGCCCGGCAGCGGCCGGCCCATCGAGCCGGGCCGCACCTCCTGGCTGCGATAGTTGGCGATCATGATGGCGCCGGTTTCGGTTTGCCACCAGGTATCGTGAAACGGTTGGCCGAACACGGCCTGAGCCCACAGCACGCCCTCGGGGTTCAAGGGTTCCCCGACGCTGGCCATGAACCGCAGCGCGCCGAAATCGTGGCTGCGCGCCGCGTCGGCTCCGGCTTTCATCAGCATGCGCACGGCGGTCGGCGCGGTGTACCAGACGTTGACGCGCTCGCGCTCCAAAATCGCGTACCAGCGGCGGGCGTCGAATTCGGCTTCGTCCATCACCAGGGTCGCGCCGTTGGCGAGCGGGGCGATGATCCCGTAAGACACCCCCGTGACCCACCCTGGGTCAGCGGTGCACCAGTAACGGTCGCCGGGTCGCAAATCGAGCACGAGCCGGCCGGTCAAACGGTGAGCCACCACCGCTTCATGGACGTGGAGGGCTCCCTTGGGCGTTCCGGTGGTGCCGCTGGTGAAATGCAGCAGCGCGCTGTCTTCCGGGCGCGTTCGCGGCGCGGGGCGATGGTCCGCTTCCGCCTCCAGCAGAGCGTGAAAGGAATCCGCGCCGGTTTCGCCGCCGCCATCCGTCAGCAGCACGCGCTCCAGCTCCGGCAAGTCGCCCCGCAAGGCTTGCACCTTGCGCTGGTAGAGCAGCGCGGTAGTCACCAGCAGCCGCGCCTGGCTTTTGGCCAGACGCACCCGGATCGGGTCCGGGCCGAAGGCGGAAAACAGCGGGCAGAACACCGCGCCCGCTTTCAGGCTGCCCAACGCGGTGACCAGCAGCTCCGGAACGCGCCCGGCCAGCACGCAAACCCGGTCGCCCTTGCCAAGACCCGAGCGTTCGAGCAGGTTGGCGAAGCGATTGCTCGCTCGGGCCAGTTCCGCGTAACTGATTTCTCGGCGCTCGCCGGTCTTGCCGAGCCAAATCAGCGCGAGCGCATCGCCTCGACCCTCGTTCACCTGCCGATCCACCGCTTCCCAAGCGATATTCAAACCGCCGTCGGGCAATCCCGCCAGCTCGGCGCGGGCCGCCGCCCAGGAAAAACCGGCGCGGGCGGAGGCGTAATCGATCAGTTGCGGTTCGGGTTCGAGCGACGCGAGGGATTTGTAAAGGGGCTGCAACATCGTCCCGGCCATATCGGATCTCCATCGTGCGAAATCGAAGAATAAAAAGCGCCAAGCCATCCGGAGCGACCACAAAATAGCGCAGGAACAGATGGGCGGGAACCGCCGTCGCGGGAATCGCGTTACCATAATTGCCCGGCTTTTCCGTTTTTGGCCCGACTGGGGCGATCACCAGCGCTGAGATGCTCTCATGACCATTCGCAATCTCGAATATTTGTTCAAGCCACGCTCCATCGCGGTGGTCGGCCGCAGCAAGCAAGCCGGTAGCGCCGACGCGGCCGTGCAATTCAACCTGATCGACGCCGGCTTCAAGGGCCCGGTCATGCCGGTGAACCCCGAACGCCAGTCGGTTTCCGGGGTGCTCGCCTACAAGGATATCGCCGGTCTGCCGCTCGCGCCGGAACTGGCCATTTTGACCACGCCGCTGGAGGAAGCGCCCGGACTGATCGGCGAGTTGGGCGCGCGCGGGACCAAAGCGGTGCTGTTGCTCACGCGGGAACCCCTGCAAAGCTACCGGGAAGCCCAACTGTCCCCGCCCGAGCCAAGCGCGCCGCCCAAAAATCCCGACGGCGACGAGCCCCTCAAACAAAAAATTCTGGAGGCCGCCAAGCCCTACTTGCTGCGCGTCATGGGTCCGGACCACCTCGGCTATGCCGTGCCCTCGACCGGCGTCAACGCCAGCCTCAATCCCACCCGCCCGCTGGTGGGCGGGCTGGCGCTGTTGTGCCAATCGGCGGCGATCATGCGCAGCGTGGTCGATTGGGCCACCAGCCGCAATGTCGGGTTCTCGCACGTCATTTCGCTGGGGATGCGCTGGGACGTGGATTTGGGCGATTTGCTGGACTATCTGCTGCGCGATAACAACACTCGCGCCATTCTGATTTACATGGAATTCACCCGCAACCGCCGCAAGTTTGTCTCCGCCGCCCGCGCCGCCGCCCGGGTCAAGCCGGTGATCGTGCTCAAGCCGCGCGACTTTCGCGCCGGCGCGCTGGAAGACGCCGTCTATGACGCCGTGTTCCAGCGCGCCGGCATCCTGCGGGTCAACAACATCGAGCAACTGTTCGGCGCGGCGGAAACCCTGGCCACCGCCAAACCGGTTTACAGCAACCGGCTGGCGATCCTCAGCAACAGTTATAGCCTGGCGCTGTTGACCAGCGATACCCTGCTGCGCCACGGCGGCCGGCTGGCCGACATCAGCGAGGTCACCCGCGCCCGGCTGACGGACGATTGCCGGCCCGGTTACGCCATGGAAAACCCGGTGGATTTGGGCGATATGGCGGGTCCCGACCAGTATGGCAAGGCGCTGGATTTGGTGCTGCGGGAACCGGGGATCGACGGCGTTTTGGTGATCCACGCGCCGGCTTCGGACGACCGGTCGCTGGAAAACGCCAGGGTGGTGACCGAGCGCACCAAGAGCCGGCGCTTGCTGCTGGCGTGCTGGGTGGGCGAATCGCTGGCCGAACCCGCGCGCGATTTGTTCAAAAAGGTCCAACTGCCCAGCTATGAAGCGCCCGGCGAGGCGGTGGAGGCGTTCCTGCGGCTCGCCCGGCACCGGTACAATCAAGAGCTGCTGATGGAGACCCCGCCCTCGATTCCCGAAGGCTTTAGCCCCGACACCGAAACCGCCCGCCGCATCATCCAGATCGCGCTGACCGCCGGCCGCCGTCGCTTGAACGCTTACGAAACCAGCCAAATCTTGAACGCCTACGAAATTCCGGTCGCGCCGCTGTATTTCGCGTCCACGCCCGAGGCGGCCACCGACGCGGTGTTGGAGGTCGGCGGCGCGGTGGCGCTCAAAATCCTCTCGCCGGACATCGTGCACAAATCCGATGTCGGGGGCGTGGCGTTCAACTTGAAAAACCCGCTCGAAGTGCTGGTGGCCGCCACCGAAATGCTGAAGCGGGTGCGGGATCTGGCGCCCGAGGCGGTGATCGACGGCTTCGCGGTGCAGCCGATGCAAACCCGCCACGGCGCTTACGAGCTGATGATCGGCGTGCGCACCGGACGCCGGTTCGGGCCGGTCATTTTCTTCGGCCACGGCGGCACCGAATCCGAGGTCATCGACGATGTCGCTTATGCGCTGCCGCCTTTAAACATGCATCTGGCGCGCGATCTGATGTCCCGGACCCGGCTTTACCGCCGCCTCAGCACCAACCGGGGACGGCCGGTCAACATGGACGCGGTGGCCCTAACCCTGATTAAAGTTTCGCAAATGGTGATCGATCTGGCCGAACTGGCCGAAATGGACATCAATCCGATCTGGACCGACGCGCGCGGAGTCTTGACCCTGGACGCCAATATCCTGATCGAACCGACCGCGTTGCTGGCGACCCAGCGCCTGGCGATTTCACCTTATCCGAAGCACCTGGAGCGCGAATACGCGCTGCCCGACGGCCGCGCGTTTCTGATCCGGCCGATCCTGCCCGAAGACGAGCCGGAACTGAAGGACCTGGTCAAACGGATGCCCGCCGAAGACGTGCGCATGCGGTTTTTCCAGCCGATCCGCGAGCTGCCGCACGAGATGGCGGCGCGGTTGACCCAACTGGATTACGAGCGGGAAATGGCCTTCATCGTCACCGAGCCCAACCGCCTGCCGGGCAAGGGCAAAATCTGGGGCGCGGTGCGCTGCAACGCCGATCCGAATCTGGAGAAAGCCGAATACGCCATCATCGTGGATCGGGCCATGATCGGAATGGGTTTGGGGCCGATGCTGATGCGCTATATTATCGACTATGCCAAGAAAATGGGCATCAAAGAGCTGTACGGCGAGGTGTTGCGCGAAAATGAATCCATGCTGCGGCTCAACCGCGCGCTCAATTTCAAATTCCATAGCTCGCCGGATGATCCGGGCGTCATTCACGTCACTCTGCCTTTGAATTGAACGGCGTTGAGCGATGTCGGGAACTCTGGGCGGCGCATGGTTCTAAGAAAGCAATTTTTGAGCGATAAGCGCTTTTGTGATAAAGGGTTGTGGCTTTGGCCCGCAGCTCGCCAAGCGCGGGTCACGGGCGTCGCGGAGGAATCCGATGGTCGTTCGAGGCGCCATGCTGCGCGCTAAAGCGCGTTGCGGGCTTTGAGGCAGTGGAACCGCTCACCGGCGCGATCTTGGCCGGCGGTCGGGCCGAGCGCATGGGCGGCCGCGACAAGGGCTTGTTGCCGCTGGCGGGCGAGCCGCTGGTGGCGCACGTCGCGCGCCGCCTGCGAGCGCAAGTCAAGGACGTGGTGATCAGCGCCAACCGCCATCCGGACGCTTACCGGCCGTTCGGGTGCCGCGTGGTCGCGGATGGCGAGGCCGAGCGCTACCGGGGGCCGCTCGCCGGCATGTTGGCGGCGATGCGCGCGGCGGAAACGCCTCACGTGCTGACCGCGCCCTGTGACGCGCCGGGGCTGCCGGCGGATTACGCGCGGCGGATGGTTGAGGCGCTAAGGCGCGAGCGCGCTTCGGTCGCGGTGGCGTTTTTCGATGATTTTTGGCAGCCGGTGTTCGCGCTGCTGCCGGTCGGCTTGCAAGACGAGCTGGCCGGCGCGCTGGCGGCGGGCGAGAGCAACGCCGGTCGCTGGTTGCGCCGCCAAGGTGCGGTAGCCGTGTCATTTTCCGATGAGGCGGCGTCGTTCCAGAATGTGAATACGCCCGAAGAGCTGGCCCGGCTGGAAGCGCTGTGGCCGGGGTTGGATCCAACCGTGCCGGAAAGGGGGTGAACCATGGCGGATGATAACGCCCGCGCCGTCGCCCGACAGCATACCGCCCAGCTTCTGAAGATGCTGCGGGGTTACGGTCCCACCGAGCAACCGGTCCCAGCCCTAAAACCCGCTGCCGGCCGCGAAGCCGAGCGGGAGCCCGATCGGCCCGCCGCCGGCGTGAGCGAAGCCAATGCGGGTTACGCCGGACGCTCGACTGCGGCGCGCGGTTCTCGCGTGTCCGAACGTCGGCAAGCCGGAGCGGAAATTCATCCGCCGGCTCCTTTGTCGGCGGAAGTTGACGGTCCGCGCCCGCCGGATGAGGCCGTGGCCGCTCGATCTGCGGCAACGGCGCCGGAAGCCCGCAAACCCTTCGCTTTCGCGTCCATCGCGACGGTCGGCGAAACGTTGTCCCGCCAGCGGGGGGCGTTGGGCGAATTGATCGCCAAGGCGAAAGCGCTTTCCCGGCAGCGGCAGATGTTCCAGGCTTATCTGCCGCCTCACCTGCAAGAGCACGCCGAGTTGATCCGCTTGGATGAGGAAAGCTGGGTAGTGCATACCGGCTCGGCCAGTTGGGCGACCCGGCTGCGCTATGCGTTGCACAATATCCGGGAACCCCTGGGCCAGCAGCTCGGCCTCGCGTTGCCCAAGCCCCATATCCGGGTGGTGCCCGCCGCCGCGCCGCCGCCGCCGAGACCCCGGCTCAAATTGACCAAGCGCACCGCCAAACTCTTGGAAGCGACGGCGCGCGATCTGGCGGACGAGCGCCTGAGCGCGGCGCTGCGGCGGCTGGCGGCGCACGCCCGGCCGCCGGCGGAAGCGCTCGACGCCAGCCGCCGCTAACCGCTCTCGCCTGTCGCGGCGATCGGATTTCATCGCCTCGTCGCGCTTCGCCAGCCTCAAGGGCCGTGACGGAGAGGCGGCCGGATCGCGCCGCTCGCGCCGCTTTGGAGCCATGCTGCACACCTACCGTAGCAACCGTCTGGAAGTGCTCGCCGCCCGATTGACCGACGTGCTGTGCCAGCCGCTGCGCCAGCCGTTGGCCCAGGACCTCGTGGTGGTGCAAAGCAACGGCATGGCCCGTTGGCTGGCCTTGCGCCTGGCCGACGCGCTGGGCGTGTGCGCCAATGTTGGCTGGCGTTTTCCGGCCACGTTTTTGTGGGACATGAGCCGGGCGATCCTGACGCACTTGCCGCGCGCGTCCAGTTTCGACAAGCCGGCGCTGGTCTGGCGGACGATGGCGCTGTTGCGGGATTTGGAGCAAAGCCCGCGTTTCGAGCCGCTGCACGCCTGGCTCGGCGAGGATCGGAGCGATTTCCGCCGCCACGAGCTCGCCCAGCACATCGCCGACAGCTTCGACCAGTATCTGGTGTATCGGCCCGATTGGATTCGCCAGTGGGAGGCCGGAGAGGGAGAACACTGGCAAGCCGAGCTGTGGCGGCGGCTGGCTTTAAACCGCGACGATCATCGGGCGCGGGTGCAAGACTGGGTGCGCGCGGCCCTGGATAGCGGCGCTTTCGACCGCCGGGCGTTGCCGGAGCGGGTCGCCATCGTCGGGGTCGCCGCCCTGCCGCCCACCTATCTCGATCTGCTGGCGGCTTTGGCCCGCTATCTGGAAATCCACCTGTTTCTGCTGGACCCCTGTCAGGAGTACTGGGGCGATATTCAAGCCGAACGCGATCTGGCCCGCTTGGGCGAGGACATCGATGCGGATGAGGCCTATCTGACGGTCGGCAATCCGCTGTTGGCGTCGCTCGGCAAGCAGGGCCGAGATTTTCTCGACCTGCTGCAAGCGTATCCGCGCGCGGAGTGGGAACGCTTTGTCGAGCCGGCCGGGGATGAACTGTTGCAGCGCTTGCAAGCCGATATCCTGCACCTGCGCGAGCGGGGCGGGGAGGATTGCCCGCCGTTGCCGCTCGATCCGGGCGACCGCTCGGTGCAAGTGCACGTCTGTCACGGGCCGATGCGGGAAGTCGAGGTGCTGCACGATCAATTGCTGGCGCTGTTCGAGCGCTGGCCGCAACTGCTACCTTCGGACGTGATCGTGATGGCCCCGGACATCGCCGTCTACGGGCCACTGATCGAAGCGGTGTTCGACAGCGCGCCGCGCGAGCGGCGGATTCCATTCAGCGTCGCCGATCAAAACGTCCGGGTCGAAAATCCCTTGGTCGAAGTGTTTTTCAAGCTGCTGGATTCGGGCGGCGGACGGTTTGACGCCGCTCAAGTCATGAGTTTGCTGGAGCCGCCGGCGGTTCGGCGGCGGTTTGACGTATCCGAAGGCGATCTGGAGCGGATCCGGCGCTGGGTGCGCGGCGCGGGAATCCGCTGGGGCATCGACGCCGAAATCAAGCGGACCTGGGATCTGCCCGCCACCGGCGAACACACTTGGCGCGCGGGTTTGGACCGTCTGCTGTTGGGTTACGCGCTGCCGGGGGGCGGTCAGGATTTGTACGGCGATCTGTTGCCCTACGATGAAGTGGAGGGCGGCGACGCGCTCGCGCTCGGCTGCCTGTATCGCTTTGCCGAGACCCTGTTCGAGCTGGACGAGCGCGTGCGACAAGCCCGACCCTGGGCGGAGTGGACGACCGCGCTGGAGCAGGTGCTGAACGATTTTTTCGAGGCGCGCGAGCGAGAGGAGAACGAGCTACAGGTGATTCGCGCCGCGTTGAAAGCGCTGGAGGAACACGCCGGTTTGGCGGATTTCGATGAGCCGGTGAGCTTGGGGGTGGTGAAATCGGCGTTGCGGCTCCAGCTCAATACCGTCGAGGGACAATCGGGCCGATTTCTGGGCGGCGGCGTCACCTGCTGCGCGATGGTGCCGATGCGCAGCATTCCGTTTGCGGTGGTGTGTTTGATCGGCATGAACGACGACGCCTATCCGCGCCCGCGCCGTCCGGTGGGGTTCGATTTGATGGCGGCCCGTTTCCGGCGCGGCGACCGGTCGCGCCGCCAGGACGATCGCTATCTGTTTCTGGAAACCCTGCTCTCGGCCCGGCGCTGTTTGTATTTGAGCTACGTCGGCCAAAGCATCCGCGACAATTCGGTTTTGCCGCCGTCGGTGCTCTTGAGCGAGCTGCTGGATGCGGTGGATCGGGGATTTTATCGGCCGGAGGGCGGGCGGGCGAGCGAGCGCCTGATGACCCGCCATCCCTTGCAAGCCTTTAGCCGGCGCTATTTTGACGGTCGCTCGGCTTTGTTCAGTTACGCGCGGGAGTGGATCGAGGCCAGCCGCCAGGCCGGGCGTGGCGAGCGGGAGGCGAGCCCGCTGTTGTCCGGCGAACTGCCGGAACCGGAACCTGGAATGCGCACGGTGACCCTGGAAACGCTGGCGCGCTTTTTCAAAAATCCCGCGCGCTGGCTGTTGCGCGAGCGATTGGGCATTCGGCCGGAGGAGCGCGAAGACGTCTTGGCGACCCGCGAGCCTTTCGTCCTTGACGGGCTGGAAAACTATCAGTTGGTCGGTCAAATGTTGGCGTTACACCAAAATGGCAAGGCGGCCTCGGAAATTCGGAAAGTCATGCGGGCGAGCGGGTCCTTGCCGCACGGTCAGGTGGGCGATTGCGTGTTCGCCTCGGCGCAGGAGCGGGTAGCGCGCTTTGCCGGTCGGTTGGGCCGCGCGTTGCCGCGTCGAGGAACCGAGTGGTTGAACGTCGATTTGACGCTGGGCGAGTTTCGGTTGGTGGATCGCCTGACCGGGCTGACGCCGGCGGGCTGGGTGGGTTATCGGCTGGCGTCCATGAAGGCCGACGACCACTTGCGATTGTGGCTGTATCATCTGGCGTTGAACGCGACCGCTCCGGCCGGAGTACCCTGGCAAAGCCAGTGGGTGGCCGAGGATAAGGAGGTGGTGCTGCCGCCGCTGCCCGATGCGCGGGAGCGGCTGCGTCTGCTGCTGGAGCTTTATTGGCAAGGCTCGCGGCGGTTGCTGCCTTTTTTTCCGAGAAGCGCCTTGGCCTATGTGGAACGGTTGCGTAAAGAGCAGGATGCGGACAAGGCGCTATGGGCGGCGCGCAAGGTTTGGGATGGCGATGACTTCGGTCAATCGAGGCCGGAACGGGACGACCCGTTTTATCGGTTGGCGTTTCGAGATACCGATCCTTTGGATGCGGAGTTCACGGCGCTGGCGAGCGCGATTTTTGAGCCGCTGTTGGCCTCGGCTGATCGGGTCGCCGAGAGTGAATGATTTTTTATGGAAGGCTAACAGCGCCATCATCCGTTCGGTTCAACGTTAGAGCCGAAATGAGAAGTTGACGCTGTTAGCCACTGGAACACTGTCCAGACTATCGTTTAATTGACGATGAGCCTATATCTCCAAATTACGAGATTGACGCTGGCGCCACGAACGACCGACGCGCCTGCTGCCGGATTTTGGCTGGCGATCAAATTGTTGAGCGAAAAGTTTCCGGTGGTTTGGTCAGTCATGGAGCCGGTAAGCAGACCTGCTCGGGCGATGACGTTCTGAGCATTTTGTAAAGTCAGACCGACTACATCGGGGACCGTAACGGGCGGAGGACCGGATGACACCACAAGCGCGACCGCTGAACCCGGCGCGACCGCTGCACCCGCTGCCGGGTTCTGGCGGATAACGATACCGGCGGGGGCCGCAGTGCTGCTTTCCGTGGTGATCGACCCCGCAGTCAATCCAGCGCTTTGCAAAGTGCTGCCCGCCACGCTTTGGCTTTGGCCGACCACGTTGGGAACGGTGACTGGCGCGGGTCCCGACGACACCGCCAGCGCGACCGCCGAACCCGACGCGACCGACGCGCCCGCTGCCGGGTTCTGGCTAATCACGCTGCCGGCGGGAACCGTGGAACTGGGTTGCTGGGCGATGTTGCCGACGGTTAAGCCGACAGTTTGCAGAGTGGCGCTCGCCGCGCTTTGGCTTTGGCCGACGACGTTGGGAACGGTGACCGGAGCGGGTCCCGACGACACGACTAAATCGACCGCCGATCCCGGCGCGACCGCTGCGCCGGCTGCCGGATTTTGACGGATGACGGTTCCCTGGGGAACACTGGTGCTGCTCTCCTGAGTGACCGACCCCACCGTCAATCCGGTGCTTTCCAAGCGGCCAGTGGCGGCGCTTTGGCTTTGGCCGACCACGTTGGGAACGGTGACCGATTCAGCCCCTGACGACACGACCAGATTGACCGCCGAACCCGGCGCGACCGCTGCGCCGGCCGCCGGATTCTGGCTGATGATCTGTCCTTGCGGAACGGTGGCGCTGCTTTGTTCGCTGACTGCACCCACCGTCAAACCCGCGTTTTGCAAGGCGCTAGCGGCGGCGCTTTGCGTTTGGCCGACGACGTTGGGAACGGTGACCGGGGCGGGTCCCGACGACACGACCAGCGCGACCGCCGAATTCGGCGCGACTGACGCGCCGGCCGCCGGATTCTGGCTGATCACATTGCCGGCGGGAACCGTGGAACTGGTCTGCTGGATCACGTTGCCGACGGTTAGACCGACGTTCTGCAAAGTGTTGCTCGCCGTGCCTTGGCTTTGGCCGACCACGTTGGGAACAGTGACCAGAGCCGGCCCCGCCGACCTGATCAGGTTGACCGTGGCACCGCGTGACACCAATGCGCCGGCGGCGGGGTCTTGGCTGATGACGATCCCCGCTGCCACCGTGGAGCTGGCTTGATCGCGGATGTTGCCGACCGTCAGACCGGCGTTGCTGATCGCGGTGGCGGCGGCGCTCGAATTCAGTCCGACCACGTCAGGTACGGAGATGTTGCCGGGCGGCGAGTCATCGGGAGGAATTTGCTTGGCGGGGGGAGCGGCGATTTGCCGCAGCGCGGCCGACGCCGGGAACAGACAGCCAGCGCTGTCGCCCGGAGCGGCGCAAGGTGCCAGCAACACATCTTGCACCAGCAACAAAGCGGGTTCCACCCTGAGGTCCGGCGACGCATCGGTCGTGGCGGCTTGAGTGACAGGGCTGTTCGCCAGCGCCAGCAAATTGGCGATCATGGGTGACTGGCAGCCAGTGGCGGCGACGGGTGCGGCGATCCCGGCGGTGCTGGCGGCGGTGCGGATGGCGCACAGCATCTCGCCAGATGCCACGCTGCCCGACCCGAACAATCTCACCAGCAAAGAATTCAAGGAAAAGCGGATGGTGTCGGCAATGGAAGCGGCCGCTTCCGCCCGCGTCTCGGTGGCCGAGGAGAACTGGGCTGCTGAAGTCGCCGTCAGCCCCGCCGCTTGGCGGATCCGTCCGACGGCTTGCTGCAAAATTTGCAGGAAGGCGCCGTTGAGCGGTGTGGTCACCGGGTTGCCTTGAGCCTGACCGGAGGGGTTGAGAAATTGAACCGTTACCGAGTTCGAGGTGATCTGGCTGATGTGCGCCTGGGTGCCGGAGGAGTCCTGATAAGCGTCGGGCAGGCCATCCGCGCCCAGACGCAGATCGGCCCAGGCTTGGGTGCTCGTGTCCGCCCACGTTACTCCGCTGATGTCGCTGGCTTGGCCCTGGGCGTTTTTGCTGGCGTGAACGCCGACAGCGTCCGACGAGTTGGAACCGACTCCCAGCACGGCAAATTTGTTCAAAAGGTCGGTGACGGCGGAGACGATAGCGATTTTAGTCCCAGTGGCGGTGGAATCGGCGATCACGAAATTCTGATCGGGTTCCGACCATTGAACGGTCGTGGCCGCTTGATCGCCCGCTGCGGCTTGGAGATTGGCCGCCGCGCCGCCGCCCGGAAAACCGAGCAAGCGAATTTTCTCCAGCACGCCGGTGATGAAGGAAGCGCCCAGCGTGGTGACGGTGAAATTGACGTTGGCGAACTCCACGCCGTCGGCGAAGGCCCGCAGGTTGTGAACGCCGTCGCCCGTGCTGTTCCAGTTGTGCGTCAACCCGAAGCCGGTGTTGGTCCGCCCGCAGGCTTGCGCGGTGTCGGGCCGGTCGGTGCCGTGGGCGGTGGCCAGCAGCGGCCCGCCGTCGATGCTGACCTCGACCCGGCCGGCCGAGCACACCCAGCCCCGGATCAAACCGACGCCGCTTTCGGACGAGCCTTGCTCGGGCGATTCCAGCCGCGCTTGCGTCGAACTGGGCGGATTGGGGACCGGGGGCGCTTCGGTTTGACGGGTAAACATGAAATTTTGATGCGGCTGGGACCAAGCGATTTTGGCCGATGCGCCCGGCGCGGGGAAATCCGGCACCGTGTAGCTTCCGGTCAGGCCGGTCACGAATTCGCCGCCCAGAGTGGCGACCGTGAAGTTGACGTTGGCGAACTCCACGCCGCCCACCAAGGCCCGCAAATTGTGAACGCCTTGGCTGAGGCGGTTCCAGTTGTAGATCAACCCGAAGCCGGTGTTGGTGCGCCCGCACACGGCTGCGGTGTCCGGCCGCTCGGTGCCGGAGCCCGTCGCCTGGAGCGGTCCGCCGTCGACGCTGATTTCGACGGGTCCCGGCTCGCACGACCACCCCCGGATCAAGCCGATCCCGCTGCGGAAATACGCTTGCGGCGACGGGGATTCCAAATAAGCGAGCGGAGCGGACCAAGCGGCCGCGCCCAACAGAGTCAGCAACCCTCCAAGAGCGGCGAGGACCGCAGGGGCTAACAGGGTAGGGGCCGGTTTTGCTTTCATGACTTTTGCTCCTGGCGGCTCGTTCGTCGGTGCCGATCAGACGGTGCGACCGTTAGGTTGAAAGGGGGGAATCGGTTGAAATTCGGAAATTCATCAATGATGGAAACGATTGAAAGAATCGCGCCACGTCATCCCGGCATGATAAAACGCGAGTGAAGGGCTAGGAAGGCGGCGGCCTTGGTCGGGGCCATTTTATTGATCGGCGGCTAAAAACTTGGAGGCGGGCGCGCCCTGTCGGCCGCCATCGTCCAATCTCGTTTTCGGGCCGCAAGCCTGTCGGGTCGATTGATTCGAGTTCGCTTCCGAACGCGGCCGTTTCAAAATGAACCGAGCAAACTGGCCGGTCCGGCGCGAAATGAGTCGCCCGACGCTCGCGGCTCCAACGGCTCCTGATGGCAGGTCAAGACTGGGTCGAAAGCCCCAGTTTCCGGATTGGAGGCGGCCTCGGCGGGTCCGGGCAATGCCCGCCGCCTCAAGCCGAGCTAAATCTCCACGATTCCGGCGGTGTTTTCGCGGTCGGCCGTGCGCTGTTGCTCGCGGATCACCTCGGCCAGCACCCGCATGCCGCGCTCCAGTTGCTCGGGCGTGGCGTGGCTGAAATTCAGTCGCATATAAGCGCCGTGGCGGGGATCGGGGTTGGCGAAAAACGCTTCGCCCGGCATAAACGCCACCTTGCGTTCCAGGGCTTTCACCAGCAGGGCGCGGGTGTCGCCCCCGCCTTTCAAGCGCACCCAAAAAAACAGGCCGCCGTGGGGTGGGGTCCATTCGGCGAAATCGCTGAGATGGCGGTCGAGCGCCGCTTGCATGGCGTCGCGCCGCTCCCGGTAAAAGGCTCGCAGCCGTTCCAAATGCGCGGGATAGTCCCGGCCGTTGACAAACCGGGCGCACCACCATTGGCCGATGCGGTTGGTGTGCAGGTCGGTCGATTGCTTGAGCCGCACCAGATAGGGGTGAACGTTGTCGGAGGCCACGATATAGCCGACCCGCAAGCCGGGAATGCCGGTTTTGGAGAAGGTGCCCATGTACATCCAGGTGTCGCCCTCGCCCATGCGGGCGCAAAGCGGGGTGCGGTCGACCGGCTCGTAGACCAGCTCCCGGTACGGTTCGTCCTCCAGCAGCGGCGTGCCGGTTTCGCGCAGGATGGCGGCGACCGCCGCGCGGGTCGCTTCGTCGTAACAGACGCCGGCCGGATTTTGGAAAGTCGGGATCAGATAGACCAACGCCGGCCGGTGGCGGAGCGCGATGTGGCGGAGCTGGTGGGGATCGGGGCCGGCGGGGCCGAGGGGCAACTCCTCGAAGCGGGCGCCGAACAGCCGAAACGATTGCAGGGCGGCCAGGTAGCTGGGCGCTTCCACCGCCACCGGCGTGCCGGGATCGATGTACAGCTTGGAAACCAGGTCGATGCCCTGCTGCGAGCCGGTGGTGATCAGCACCTGTTCCGGCCGGCAGCGCAACCCCAAGCCGGCCAACTGGCCGGCGATGGCCGCCCGCAGCTCCGGTTCGCCATCGGTGGTGCCGTACTGGCTCAGATCGGGCGGCAAGCCGCTCAAATCCAGAAGCGGCATGGCGTCGCGGGCCGGCAAGCCGCCGGCGAAGGAGATGATGTCGGGTTTTTGAGTCAGGGCCAACAGCTCCCGAATCAGGGAGCTGGTCAGGCGGTCGATGCGCTCGGAGAACATGGGCGGGGGGTCCGGTCGGTCAATGTTTGGGCTGCGGCGTGAAGCCCGGCCATTGCTCTTGCCGCGGCATCTGCAAATGCCAGCCGCGCTCTTGCAGGTTGCGCAGCACGTCCGCCGCATCCTCTTGCGCCAGTTTGCGCTCGGGCGACAGGTCCAAATCCATCACGTGGACCGGCGCGCCCAGCAAGCGCAACAAGCTCTCGGGCACCTTGGAAAAATCATCCTTGGAGGCCATGTAAAGATAGGTGTCTTGCTTTTTCAAGCTTTTGTAGATGGCGCAGTGCACGGGCGTTCTCCGGGGCGCAAGGTTCGGTCACGACGGGTATAATGCCAAACCAAACCCAATAACCCAACAAACCAAGGTAATGCGGCGTGAGCGAAGTCAACGATCTGCTGGAAGGTTTCCAGCGTTTCCGGGTCAAGATTTTCGAGCCAAACCGAGAGCTGTACAACCGGCTGGCGATGAAAGGTCAAACGCCGCACACGCTGCTGATCGGCTGCATCGATTCCAGGGTCGATCCGGCGATCTTGATGGATGCCGCGCCGGGCAGCATGTTCGTGATGCGCAACGTCGCCAATCTGGTGCCGCCTTACGAAACCACCGGCGTGTATCACGGCACCAGCGCCGCCCTGGAATTCGCGGTTTGCAACCTGAACGTGCGCAATATCATCGTGCTCGGGCATTCGCACTGCGGCGGAATCAGAGCGCTGTTGGACGGTTACGGCGATAACGCCGAAGGCGAGGGCTTCATTGGCCCTTGGATGAAAATCGCGCGTTCGGCGCGAGATCAGGTGCTGGAGCGCTGGCCGAACGCCAGCCGGGAATTCAAACAGCGGGCCTGCGAGCGGGCCGGCATCCATGCGTCCTTGACCAACCTGATGAGTTTTCCGTTCATCCGCGCGCGAGTCGAGGACGGCCGACTGCATTTGTTCGGTTGGTATTACGACCTGGAAAACGGCGAGCTGATGCAGTACGACCCGGAGAAAAACCGGTTTTATGATTTATATTTCGGACCGATAGCCGCCGGTGGCGATTGACTGGAAAGCGCGCTGCCGCCAAATCCTCCAAGCCTGATTCAATTTTCTCCGACCCTGACGGACTTCCGCATGAACGTGACTTCCTCTCGCCCCATCCGCCGCGCCTTGATGAGCGTTTCCGATAAGACCGGCATCGTCGATTTCGCTCGCGCCTTGGTCGGGCGGGGCGTGGAAATCCTCTCGACCGGCGGCACCGCCAAACTGCTGGCGAGCAACGGCGTTGCCGTCATCGAAGTCGCCGATTACACCGGCTTTCCGGAGATGATGGACGGGCGGCTCAAGACCTTGCACCCGAAGATTCACGGCGGTCTGCTGGGCCGGCGCGGCGAGGACGATGCGGCGATGGCGAAACACGATATTCCGCCCATCGATTTGCTAGTGGTCAACCTGTATCCGTTCGAGGCCACGGTCGCCAAACTCGATTGCTCGTTGGCGGACGCCATCGAAAATATCGACATCGGCGGGCCGGCGATGCTGCGGGCGGCGGCCAAGAATCACGCGGCGGTCGCGGTGGTGACCGATGCCGCCGACTACGCGCGGGTGCTGCGGGAAATGGGCGAGCGCGACGGCGCGATATCCGCCGCCACCCGCTTCGATCTGGCGGTCAAGGTGTTCGAGCACACCGCCCGCTACGACGGCGCCATCGCCAATTATCTCGGTTCGATCAAGCTCGAAGGCGAACGCGACCCCTTTCCGCGCACCTTCAGCGCGCAATTTCGCAAGGCGCAAGACATGCGCTACGGCGAGAACCCCCATCAAGGCGCGGCCTTCTACGTCGAGCCCGCGCCGGCGGAAGCCGGTATCGCGACCGCCCGCCAGTTGCAGGGCAAGGAATTGTCTTACAACAACGTCGCCGACACCGACGCCGCGCTGGAATGCGTCAAAAGTTTCAGCGCGCCCGCTTGCGTGATCGTCAAGCACGCCAACCCGTGCGGCGCGGCGGTCGGCTCCACGTTGCTGGAAGCGTATGATCGGGCCTATCAAGCCGATCCGACCTCGGCATTCGGCGGGATCATCGCCTTCAACCGGCCGCTGGACGGCGCGACCGCCAAGGCCATCGTGGACCGGCAGTTCGTCGAGGTGATCATCGCGCCGGAGGTGACGGCGGAGGCGCTGGCGGCGACCGCCAGCAAACAGAATGTGCGGGTGCTGGCCTGCGGTCAATGGGGCGAGGAGCGCGCGCCGGGTTGGGATTACAAGCGGGTCACCGGCGGCTTGCTGGTGCAGGATCGGGATTTGGGCCAGGTCGCGCCCGCCGATTTGAAAGTGGTCACCCAACGCCAGCCCAGCGAGCGGGAAATGGCTGATCTGCTATTCGTCTGGCGGGTGGTCAAATTCGTCAAGTCCAACGCCATCGTCTACGGCCGGGACGGGATGCTGCTCGGCGTCGGCGCGGGGCAGATGAGCCGGGTGTTCTCGGCGCGGATCGCCGCCATGAAAGCGGCCGAGGAAGCGCTCGATTTGAAGGGCGCGGCGATGGGTTCGGACGCCTTTTTCCCGTTTCGCGACGGCGTCGATCTGGCCGCCGGTTACGGCATCACCGCCGTCATCCAACCGGGCGGTTCGATGCGGGACAAGGAGGTGATCGCCGCCGCCGACGAACACGGCATGACCATGGTGTTTACCGGGATGCGGCATTTCCGCCACTGAATTCCACGTGCTTAAGGCAAAAATTCGTCATGAATATTCTGATCGTCGGCGGCGGCGGCCGCGAACATGCCCTGGCCTGGAAAGTCGCGCAATCGGGCCGCGTCCGCAACGTTTACGTCGCGCCGGGCAACGCCGGCACCGCGCGCGAGGCGAAGGTGACCAACCTCGCCATCACCGCCGACGATCCGCCGGAACTGCTCAAATTCGCGCGAGGCCACGGCGTCGATCTCACCATCATCGGCCCCGAGGTGCCGCTGGTGTTGGGCATTACCGATCTGTTTGAACGCGCGGGATTGCGCTGTTTCGGCCCGTCGAAAGCGGCGGCGCAACTGGAAGGCTCCAAAACCTTCACCAAGGATTTTCTGGCCCGCCACCGCATTCCCACCGCCCGCTATCAAAGCTTTACCGACCCCGACGCCGCCGAGGCCTACATCTGCCAAATGGGCGCGCCGGTCGTGGTCAAGGCGGACGGATTGGCCGCCGGCAAGGGCGTGATCCTGGCGCAAAGCGAACTGGAAGCCATCGCCGCCGCGCGCGGCATGTTGAGCGGCGCGGATTTCGGCGAGGCCGGTCGGCGGGCGGTGGTAGAGGAGTTTTTGGAAGGCGAGGAAGCCAGTTTTATCGTGATGACCGACGGCGAACACATCCTGCCTTTCGCCACCTCGCAAGATCACAAGGCGCGCGACAACGGCGACCGAGGCCCCAACACCGGAGGCATGGGCGCGTATTCGCCCGCGCCGGTGGTCACGCCCGAATTGCACGAGCGGATCATGGCCGAGGTGATCGAACCGACCGTGCGCGGCATGGCCTTGGAAGGCAACCGCTATATCGGATTTCTCTACGCGGGGCTAATGATCACCGCCGACGGCCCCAAGGTGCTGGAATACAACTGCCGGCTGGGCGATCCGGAAACGCAGCCGCTGATCATGCGCCTGCGCTCTGATCTGGTGGACTTATGCGAGGCGGCGCTGGACGGGCGATTGCACGAGGTCGAGGCCGATTGGGATTCGCGGCCGGCGCTGGGCGTGGTGATGGCCGCCGCCGGCTATCCCGGCCCCTACCGCAAGGGCGACGTGATCGAAGGCTTGCCGCGTCAATCCTCCGAGGCAGACATCAAACTTTTTCACGCGGGAACCCGCGAGTCAGAAAACGGCTCCGTGGTTACGCACGGCGGGCGGGTGCTGTGCGCCACCGCGCTCGGCGCCACGGTCGCCGAGGCGCAACGCTTGGCGTATGACTTGGCCAAACACGTGCGTTGGGAAGGCGTTCACTATCGAACCGACATCGGGTATCGGGCAATCGAGCGCGAGCGGGGAAACGAGTGACCGCTGGGCCTCACGCCGCCGATCAGCGAGCCGCTTTGACGGTTGCCGCGATGCCGCGAGGTAGACGGACCGATTTTGGACGAGGCCGCTGAAAAACAGGTCAAAAGCCCGTCAACGCTTCATGGCCTCGAAGAATTCCCGGTTGGTTTTGTTGGCCTTCAAGCGCTCCAGCATGAATTCCATCGCCTGCAATTCATCCATCGGATGCAAGAGCTTGCGCAGAATCCACATCTTCTGCAAATCGTCCGGATCGGTCAGCAGCTCCTCGCGACGGGTGCCGGAGCGGTTGATGTCGATGGCCGGAAACACCCGCTTTTCGGAAATCCGCCGATCGAGATGGATTTCCATGTTGCCGGTGCCCTTGAATTCCTCGTAAATCACATCGTCCATGCGCGATCCGGTGTCGATCAGCGTGGTGGCGATGATGGTCAGCGAGCCGCCTTCCTCGATGTTGCGGGCCGCGCCGAAGAAGCGCTTGGGCTTTTGTAAAGCGTTGGCGTCCACGCCGCCGGTCAGCACCTTGCCGGAGGCCGGCACCACGGTGTTGTAGGCCCGCGCCAGCCGGGTGATGGAATCGAGCAGGATCACCACGTCGCGCTTGTGCTCGACCAGCCGCTTGGCCTTGTCGTTGACCATCTCCGCCACCTGGGTGTGGCGGGTGGCTGGCTCGTCGAAGGTGCTGGCGATCACCTCGCCGCGCACCGAGCGCTGCATTTCGGTGACTTCCTCCGGCCGCTCGTCGATCAGCAGCACGATCAGATAGCATTCGGGATGGTTGGCGGCAATGCTTTGCGCGATGTTTTGCAGCATCATGGTCTTGCCGGCCTTGGGCGGCGAGACGATCAAGCCGCGCTGGCCTTTGCCGATGGGCGCGATCAGATCGATCACCCGCGCCGTGATGTCCTCGGTGCTGCCGTTGCCGCGCTCCAGGGTCAGCCGCTCGTCGGCGTGCAGCGGGGTCAGATTCTCGAACAGCACCTTGTTCTTGGACGCTTCCGGCGGCTCGAAATTGATGTCGTTGACCTTGAGCAGCGCGAAATAGCGCTCGCCTTCCTTGGGCGGGCGGATCTTGCCGCTGACCGTGTCGCCGGTGCGCAGGTTGAAGCGGCGGATTTGGCTGGGCGAGACGTAAATGTCGTCGGGTCCGGCCAGATACGAGCTGTCGGCGGAGCGCAGGAAGCCGAAGCCATCCTGCAAAATTTCCAGCACGCCGTCCCCCGAAATATCCTCGCCGCTCTTGGCCAGCGCCTTGAGGATGGCGAAGATGACGTCTTGTTTGCGAGAGCGCGCCATCCCTTCGAGCTTGAGCTCCTGCGCGATGGCGATCAGGTCGGCGGCGGATTTCTTTTTGAGTTCGGTCAAATTCATGGAAGCTACATGCTCGAAGCGTCCAGCGCTCGCCTGGAGAGCCGGGGGGAGAGAAGTTAGGGTTCGCGTCGCGGGAGGAGGCGATGCGGAATGGTCTAAGAGGTATGGCTGGGGCGGTGGAGCGGCGTGCCAGTTAAGCTAGCACGCCCGCGAAACGGCGTCTACCCTTGGGATGGCGCCGGGCGAAATCTCAACGCAAGCTGCTGTCGAGAAAAGCGACCAGTTGCGACTTGGACAGCGCGCCGACTTTGGTGGCTTCCACGTTGCCGTTGCGGAACAGCATCAGGGTGGGAATGCCCCGGATGCCGTACTTGGGCGGCGTGTTCTGGTTCTCGTCCACGTTCAGCTTGCAGATTTTGATGCGGTCCTCGTACTGGCCGGCGATTTCGTCGAGGATCGGCGCGATCATCCGGCAGGGGCCGCACCATTCCGCCCAGTAATCGACGAGAACCGGCTTGTCGGCTTTGAGTACCTCGGCCTCGAAAGAGTCATCGGTGACATGCAGGATTCGCTCGCTCATGAGATGGCGTTCTCCAATCGGGAAAGGCGTTAGGTGAGGGTCGCCTTATGCGGTTTAAAGTCGGATACCGACAAGATGCGGGTCGCTTCAAGCAATTTCAAGGCGGCCACCGCCACGAGAGCGCTGTAAAACACAGCGTTTGACGTTCGATGGTGGATATTGTGGCAAAATATTTGGCGGGGGGACAAATTTCTTTCAGTTTCGCCTGGCCTGGAACCGGTCAGCCGTCGTTGTCCCCGTACCCCTGCTGACTCGGGATCGTCACTCACTCATGCAAAAAGACCATTTAACTTCCGTCCTGTTTTCCTCGCTCGCTTTGAACGATTCGCTGTTGGAAAGCCTGGAGGATGCCGGTTTTGTCCACTGCACGCCGATTCAAGCCGCCACGCTGCCGCTGGCGCTCAAGGGGCAGGATATCGCCGGCCAAGCGCAGACCGGAACCGGCAAGACCGCCGCGTTTCTGTTGGCCGCTCTGCACCATCTGATGGAAACGCCGGCCCCCGAGGACGCGGCCGGGCCGTGGGCGCTCATCCTGGCGCCCACCCGCGAACTGGCGGTGCAGATCCACCGCGACGCCGAATGGATCGGCCGCTATACCGGACTCAAATTCGCCGCCGTTTACGGCGGAACCGGCTACGACAGCCAGCGCCGCCAGCTCGAAGCCGGGGTGGACGTGTTGATCGGCACGCCCGGCCGGCTGATCGATTATTTCAAGCAGGGCGTGTACCGGCTGTCCGCCATCGAGGTCGTGGTGCTGGACGAGGCCGACCGGATGTTCGATCTCGGCTTCATCGCCGACATCCGTTACCTGCTGCGCAAGATGCCGCCGCCCGGCCAGCGCATCAACATGCTGTTTTCCGCGACTTTGAGCAACCGGGTCATGGAGCTGGCCTACGAGCACATGAACGACCCGCAAGTGATCCGGATCGAGTCCGAACAGGTGACCGCCGATAAAGTGCGGCAATCGCTCTATCACGTCTCGGCCCACGACAAGATTTCCCTGCTGCTGGGCGTGCTGCGCCAGCAAGACCCGAAACGCACCATGATTTTCGTCAACACCAAGCGGGCGGCGGATCGGGTCACCGGCTATCTTCTGGGCAACGGCCACGAAGCCGAAGTGCTCTCCGGCGACATCCCGCAAAACAAGCGGTTGCGGTTGCTGGAAGCGTTCCAGCGCGGCGAGCTGCCGATCTTGGTGGCGACCGACGTGGCGGCGCGCGGCCTGCACATTCCCGATGTCACCCACGTGCTCAACTTCGACCTGCCGCAAGATCGGGAAGACTACGTCCACCGCATCGGCCGCACCGCCCGCATCGGCGCCAGCGGCGACGCCATCAGTTTCGCCTGCGAGGAATACGTCTATTCGTTGCCGGAAATCGAGGATTTCATCGGCCAAAAGATTCCGGTGTTGCCGGTGACCGAGGAACTGTTGATCGAATACAAACCGCCCAAGCGTTTGGAGCGCCGGCGGCCGCCGTTTTCGGGCGGGGAGCACCGCCCGCGCGGCCGCACGCCGCACCGGCGGCCGGCCAACCGGAGCTGAGCGAAAGGCGGCGCGCCGATTCGCCCGCATCCGACATGGTGGAACTCGCCCTTAAAGGCGGGACGGCCAGCGGCCATCCCGACGTCACCGACGCCGCGTGCGCCATCCTCGGCGCGGGCGGCAACGCCTTCGACGCCGTCGTGGCCGCCGGCTTTGCCGCCGCCGTGGCCGAACCGGCCTTGACCAGCCTGGGGGGCGGCGGTTTTTTGCTGGCGCGCCCGGCGGCGGGGCGGGCAGTCCTGTTCGATTTTTTTGTGGACACTCCCGGACGAGGGTTGCAGGGCGGCGACCTGGAGCCGCATTTCGTGCCGGTGACCGTGCGTTTCCCCGGCAGCGAGCAGCTATTCAACGCCGGCATGGGCTCGGTCGCGGTGCCGGGGGCGCTCAAGGGCTATCTGCACGTCCAGCGCCGGCTGGGCCGATTGCCGCTGTCGGAGATATTGGCGCCGGCCATCCGGCTGGCCCGCGAAGGGGTCGCGCTCAACGCCAAGCAAGCTTATTTTCTCGAACTGCTGACGCCGATCATGACCCTGACCGCGCCCGGCCGCGCCCTGTTCCAACCGGAAGGGCGCTATCTTGGCGAGGAGGATGTGATCCGCAATCCCGAACTGGCGGATTTTCTGGAGCGGCTGCCGCGCGACGGCGAGCGGGAGTTTTATGAGGGCGCGCTGGCCGAGCGCGTCGCCCGCGACATGCGCGAAGGGGCGGGTTTGCTGACCGCCGCCGATCTCGCGGCGTATCGGGTGATCGAGCGCGAACCCTTGCCGGTGAATTATCGCGGCTACCGGCTGTTGACCAATCCGCCCCCCTCGTTCGGGGGCGCGTTGATCGCGCTGTCGCTGCGGTTGCTGGAAGCGCGCGAACTGGGCGAACTCGGCTTCGGCTCGCCCGCGCATTTGGCGCTGTTGGTCGCCGTCATGCAGGAAGTCGACCGCCAGCGGGCCGCAGGCTATCTGAGCCCGGACGACATCGACCCGCCCGCGTTGCGCGAAAGTCTGGCGCGGGTCCGCACCGCATCCGGCGGCACCACCCACGTCAGCGTGTGCGACCGCGAGGGCAACGCCGCCAGCATGACCACGTCCAACGGCGAAGGCTCCGGCTGCTATGTCGCCGGAACCGGCATCATGCTCAACAACATGATGGGCGAAGACGATTTGCACCCCGACGGCTTTCACGCCAGTCCGCCCGGGATGCGGGTGGCCTCGATGATGGCGCCGTCGCTGTTGATGCGGGGCGATCGGGTGCGGCTGGTGTTGGGCAGCGGCGGCAGCAAGCGCATCCGTTCGGCCCTGGTGCAGGTCGTCAGCAACGTGGTGGATTTCGGTTTCGATCCCCGGACGGCGGTGGAAGCGCCCCGCCTGCACTGGGACGGCGAGCGGGCTCAAGTGGAGCCGGGTTTTGCCGATCAAGCATTGACAGCGTTGGAGGCGCGCTGGCCGCTGAACCGCTGGACGGTGCGCGACCTCTATTTTGGCGGCGTGCACGCCATCGCGGCGGACGGCGATGGCGCGGGCGATTCCCGGCGCGGCGGTCAGGCGCGGACCGCCGGTTGACTCGAAGGAGTTTTGGCGATGACCATGAGAACCAAGATCACGACGTTGAAGGACTTTTTGACCATGCTGGCCCGGCGAGACGGGTCGGACATCTACCTCAGCACCGGCGCGCCGCCGTGCGGCAAGTTTCAGGGCGTGCTGAAGATGCTGGACAAAGAGGTGCTGCCGCCGGGGCGAGTCAAGGAGATCGCCTATTCGGTCATGGACCCGGCCCAGATCGCCGAGTTCGAGAAAACCCTGGAGATGAATCTGGCGATCAGCGAACCCAGCATCGGCCGGTTCCGGGTCAATATTTTCAAGCAGCGCGGCGAAATCTCGATGGTGATCCGCAACATCAAGACCGACATTCCCTCGGTGGAAACCTTGGGTTTGCCCCCGATATTGACCCAGGTCATCATGGAAAAACGCGGTTTGATCCTGTTCGTGGGCGGCACCGGTTCGGGCAAATCCACCTCGCTCGCGGCCTTGATCGACCACCGCAACACCCACAGCGGCGGGCATATCATCACCATCGAGGACCCCATCGAATTCGTCCACCGCCACAAGCGCTCGGTCGTCAACCAGCGCGAGGTCGGCGTCGATACCCTAAGCTACGCCGACGCCCTCAAAAACACGCTGCGGCAAGCGCCGGATGTGATCCTGATCGGCGAAATCCGCGACCGCGAGACCATGGAGCACGCGCTGGCGTTCGCCGAAACCGGCCATCTGGCCATTTCCACCCTGCACGCCAACAGCGCCAATCAGGCGCTCGACCGGATCATCAATTTCTTCCCCGAAGAGCGCCGGCCGCAGTTGCTGGCCGATCTGTCGGGCAACCTGCGGGCGTTCGTGTCGCAGCGGCTGATTCCGACTATCGATGGCAAGCGGGTGGCGGCCATCGAAGTGTTGCTCAACTCGCCGATGGTGGAAGCGTTGATCAAGCGCGGCGAAGTCAGCGGTTTGAAGGAAATCATGGAGAAATCGGGCGGATTGGGGATGAAGACCTTCGATCAGGCGCTGTTCGAGCTGCATCAGGCCGGCAAGATCAGCGTGGACGAGGCGATCAAGAACGCCGATTCCGCCAACAATCTGCGGCTGCGGATCAATCTGTCCGGGGGCGCGGCGAGCGCCGAGAAGCCGGGCGGTCTGGGGCTGTCGCTCGAAGCGATGCCCGAAGCGGAAGAGGACGAAAAGCCGGCGGCGCCCGCAGCGCCGCGACCGCCGGTGCGGCCGGGTACGGTCTGATGGCGGCGCAGGCGAACTCGGATTCGACGCTGGCGGTTTCGAGCGGCGCGCGCGGTTTGATTTTCGACTGCGACGGCACGCTGGTCGATACGCTGCCTTTGCATTACGCGGCCTGGAAAGCGACGTTCGCGGAGCTTGGGTTGTCGTGCCCGCTGGATTTTTTGATCGAGCACAACGGCAAACCCACCGACCAAATCGTGGGTTTGTACAACGCTCGCTTCGGGCAGCAAATCGATGTCGGGCGATTTACGGCGGACAAGGAACGGCGGACTCATGCTTTGCTCGGTCAGGCCCGACCCCTGGAGCCGGTCGCGGCGCTGGCGCGACGCCATCACGGCCGACTGCCGATGGCGGTGGTTTCCGGCAGCAACCGCCCCAATGTCGAGTTGGCCTTGCAAGCGGCGGGGTTGACCGCGCTGTTTTCCGTGGTGCTGACCGCCGATGACGGCTTGCCGCCCAAACCCGCGCCGGATCTATTTTTGGAGGCGGCTCGCCGTTTGCGGGTGGAGCCTCGCGCGTGCCAGGTGTTCGAGGACGCCGATTCCGGACTGGAAGCGGCCCGCCTGGCCGGGATGCTGGCGACCGACGTGCGCCCGTTTGGCGGCGGTTATTCTCGGGCGCCCGAATAAGCCCTGTCAGGATTTCCCGTGCAAAACCGCTTTGAAGTTCTTGATAAAGGTCGGTAGCGAGAGCAGCTTGCGCTTGGCCGCGCTCGGATCGTACAGCTCGATTTGTTTCTCTTTCATTCCAAGCACGGCAAAGCCGTGCCATCCCGACACGTCGGTGGCGTCGTCTTTCGAAGCGGCGATGGTCGGAACCCGCTTGGCGTTTTTGGCGACTTCCAAGAGCTTCGCGTGCGGCGTCTGGTCGGTCACGTCGAAGCCGTCCGGCTTGGCGGCCATCACGATTTCCCAAATCCTGTTGGCGGTCAGCTTGCTGGAGTCATCGACTTCGTTGTAGCCGCCGACTTTCGCCGCCAGCGCCTTCTCGATGGCGCAAGGCCAAAGGGCCTGATTGGGCGAGGTCATGTAGATCGGGTTGGGGTCTCGGGCTTCGTCGGTGTAAAGGACGCCGCTGACTTCGAAGGCTTGCCTTTCCAGCGTGACCGCAAAATAGCGGTCAGTGATAATTTTGTTGCTGCCGGGCGCCTCTTCAAGGTCCTTGGCGACGGCCGACAAGTCGGTTTCGACGGTGGCTTTCTGTTCGTTGACCAGACTGAGCAGGTATCTTTGACCGCTCGAAGTGAAGGCGAGAGCCGCCAGTAGCGACGCCAGTGGGCAATTGGCGAGCGCGCCTTGTTTCACGTCGTTTAGAGCCGGCGAGCCGTCGCCGGTGAACAGGCTCCATTTGAGGTCGCGCGCGACCTTGGTCACGCTGTCTGCGGCCGGCGGCGGCATTTTGAGCCGTTTGGGCGCGCTGGGTTTTTTCGTCGCGCCGGCGGTTGAGTTTGGCGTCAGATAAACGCCGGGCGCGAAGCCCAGCGGCCCCGGCGGCCGTCCTCCGCCCGTATTGGGCGCGATGCCGAGCGGGCCGGGAGCGCGGAATGGAAGAGTCATGGCCTTCTCCTGAACGTCGTGGGTCGCGATGGCGGCATGGCGAGAACGCGCCGCGAGCGTCGCTCTCGCCACCCGATCTAGGGTAGCAAGAACGGTGCCGCGTTCCGCTGCCGGCGCGGTCGTCGAGCGCGGAGCCGGCCTCAGGCCGCGATGCCGCTCAGCCGCAGCAGCGGCTCGATCTGCGGCTCCCGGCCGCGAAATTCGACGAAGCTCTCCAGCGCCGGGCGGGAGCCGCCGACCTCCAGCACGCTGCGCTGGAAGCGCGCGCCGGTCGAGGCGTCGAAAATCCCGGTTTCCTCGAAGGCGCTAAAGGCGTCCGCCGACAACACTTCCGCCCACTTGTAGCTGTAATAACCCGCCGCGTAGCCGCCCGAAAAAATGTGGGTGAAGGCGTTGGGAAAGCGGTTGTAAGGCGGCGGGAAGATCACCGCCACCTGCTGGCGCACCCGCTCGATCATCTCCAGCACCCGGCCGCCGCGCGCCGGATCGAATTCGCGGTGCAGGCGAAAATCGAACAGGCCGAATTCCAGTTGGCGGACCATCAGAATGCCGGCCTGAAAATTCTTGGCCGCTTGCATCCGCTGATGGAGTTCGTCCGGCAAGGGTTCGCCGGTCCGGTAATGGCCCGACAGCAGCGCCAGCGCCTCCCGCGACCAGCACCAATTTTCCAAAAATTGGCTCGGCAGCTCCACCGCGTCCCACTCCACGCCGTGAATGCCGGCGACCGGCAGGTAATCGACGGTGGTCAACAGGTGGTGCAGGCCATGGCCGAATTCGTGGAACATGGTCACCACGTCGCCGTGCGTCAGCAGCGCCGGATCGTCGCCCACCGGCGGCGTGAAATTGCACACCAGATAAGCCGCCGGCCGCCGCGCTTGACCCCCGATCACCCGCCGGGCCAAACAGCCGTCCATCCAGGCCCCGCCGCGCTTGTGCGGGCGGGCGTACAAATCCAGATAAAACCGCCCGCGCCGGTTGCCGGCCGCGTCGCTGATTTCGTAGACCCGCACGTCCGGATGCCAGACCTCGACGCCTTCCAGCGGTCGGATCGTAATCCCGAACAGTTTCTCGGCCACGGCGAACAGACCCGGCAGCACGCGGGTGATCGGGAAATAAGGGCGCAGTTCTTCCTGCGAGAGCTGGTAGCGGTCCTGGCGCAGCTTTTCGGCATAGTAGCCGACATCCCAGGGCTCCAGCCGGTCGATCCCGTAGCGCGCGCGGGCGAATTCCCGCAGTTCGTCCAGCTCTCGCTGGGCTTGCGGCCGCGCCCGACCGGCAAGGTCGTTCAGAAAAGCCAAAACGCTGTCCGGCGACTCGGCCATCTTGGTGGCCAGCGATAAGCCGGCGTAATCCTCGAAGTCGAGCAAGCGGGCCAGTTCGTGCCGCAAGGCCAGAATGCGCTCCACGATCGGCCCATTGTCCCATTTTCCGGCGTTCGGGCCTTGATCGGAGGCGCGCGTGCAGGACGCGTCGTACAGCTCGCGCCGCAATTCCCGGTCGTCGGCGTAGGTGAGCGCGGGCAAATATGACGGCATCTCCAGCGTCAGCAACCAGCCGTCTAGGCCGCGCTGCTGGGCGGTCTGGCGGGCCAGCGCCTTGGCCGAGTCCGGCAAACCGTCGAGCTGTCGCTCATCGAGCACCTGTTTGGTCCAGCCTTGGGTGGCGTCCAGCACGTTCTCGGCGAATTTGGCGCTCAGTCGCGACAATTCTTGCTGGATATCCTTATAGCGGGTTTG
This sequence comes from Candidatus Competibacteraceae bacterium, assembly GCA_016790045.1. GTDB lineage: Bacteria > Pseudomonadota > Gammaproteobacteria > Competibacterales > Competibacteraceae > Competibacter_A. Next base: position 42,750 of record JAEUPW010000016.1, on the reverse strand, counting down.
TTGATCGGGCGGCAGGGCGATGCCGGACAGGCGGAAATCGCGCAGGGCGTTGTCGATGACCTTGCGTTGCGCCCGATCGAGCCGCCCGTACTCCGGGCCGTCGGCGATCTGGCGGTAGGCGCGATAGAGCCCTTCGTGCTGGCCGACTTCGGTGGCGTAAGCGCTGAGCTTGGGCAGGCAGGCGTTGTAGGCGAGGCGCAAAGCGTCGGAGTCCATCACCCCGTGCAAGTGGCTGACCGGGGACCACGCTTTGTTCAGGCGGTCTTCGAGGGCTTCCAGCGGTTCGATCAAGTTGGCCCAGGTGTAATCGGTATTGGCCGCCAGCAGGCGTTCGATGGCCTCCCGGTTTTCGGCCAAAATCCGGTCGATGGCCGGTTCGACGTGCTCGGCTTGGATCGCCGCGAAGGAGGGAAGGTCGTCGGAAGCGAGTAACGGATTGGTCATCGCGCGGAATTCCTGCCAGCATTTTTGGGTTTATTGGAGATGCATCGAGTCCCAGATTTTACCGATCCACGAACGCGATTTCGGCCAGTTGGCCTTCAATCCTTTGCTCAAAAAAAACTGCGTATATTGTTTGTCTTCAATCATGATGTGTTTGGTCAACCATTCTCGCAGAAGGTGCATCAAATCCAGATCGACGGCCGCGCCGGACGTAAATTTCTGCTTGATTTCAAAGACTTCTTTTTTTAATTGGTTGTGGTGTTGCTGGTGGATATCGGCTTCGGGGTAGTTGAAGATCCGAAACAGGCTCTCCTCGACCGAGAAATGGATCTGGGTGTACTGAATGAGTTCGTTGAGGATGCTTTCGATGACGGCGGGATCGCCTTTGTTCAAGATCGCTTCATTGAAAAGACAGTTGGTCAGCCCCGCCAGAATCTTGTGTTGCTCGTCGATTTCCTGAATGCCGACGCTGAGCTCATCGGACCATGCCAGGAACTCGCGGGCATTCTCGATTCTTCTTCTGGAGACTAGATTGTCCGGCCGTATCGAGGCTTGATCGTGAGGGGTGATGGATTGAGCCATGATGACTTACTTCCCAAGCATTAAAAAAGTGAATCGGGTGACGCGCGCATGAAGAAAACGGAAAACGCGGGATGCCGGACCGGAGGAGGCGAATTCAGGCGGTCAGGGGCTTGAGCACCGGCGCTTCCCTGATCGGTAAATTCACCGCGGCGGCCAACGCGGCCAGCGCCATGTCCGCGTACCACATCCAGCTAAAATCTCCGAAATGGGTGATGGCGAGCCCGCCCAGATAGGCGCCCAGAAAGCCGCCGGTTTGATGGGAAAGCAGCGTCAGCCCGAACAGCGTCGCCAGATAGCGAACGCCGAACAGTTTGCTGACGATGGCGGCGGTCGGGGGGACCGTGGCCAGCCAAGTGAAACCCAAGCCGGCCGCAAACACATAATAAACCAGTTCCGTCTTCGGCATCAGCATGTACCAACCGATCAACAGCGCGCGCGAGCCGTACATGATCGCCAGCACCCATTTGCTGCGGTAACGGGACACGCACCAGCCGGCGTACAAACTGCCGAAGATGTTGGCCAGCCCGATGATCGCCAGCGACCAACTGGCGACCGAGGCGGGCAGGCCGCACAGTTGCACCTCGCCCGGCAGATGGGTGACCAGAAAGGCGATATGGAAGCCGCAGGTAAAAAAGCCGGCGTGAAGCAGCAGATAGCTGGGATCGCGCAGCGAAGCGCCGACCGCTTTCAGCACGCCCGCTTCTTGGCCCTGAACGCCAGGCGCGGACCGGGATGGCGCGCGCTCGTTCCGGGTCAACTTGCCGACCAGCGGCAGCGCGGCCAGGATCATCAGCGCCATCGACCACAGCGCGGCGGTCCATCCCAGCGCCTGAATCAGCTTTTGCATGATCGGCGCGAACACGAACTGGCCAAACGACCCGCCGGCGTTGATCACGCCCGAGGCCGCGCCGCGCGCGTCTGGCGGCAAGCGCTGGGCGGCCGCGCCGATCAGCACCGAAAAACTGCCGGCGCCCGAGCCGATGGCCGACAGCAAGCCCAGCGACACGATGATCCCGAACCCCGATTGCATGAACGGGGTGAGCGCGCTGCCGAGCGCCATCACCAGCAGGCCGCCGATCAGGACGGCGCGCGAGCCGTAGCGATCGGCGAACGCGCCGGCGACGGGCTGGATCGCGCCCCAAGTGAATTGGCCGATGGCGAGCGCCAGACTGATGGTGGTGATGCTGAGCCCGGTCGCCGCGTTCAAGGGATTGACGAACAAACCGAGCGACTGGCGCGCGCCCATGGTGACCATCAGGATGCTGGCGGCGGCCAGGGTCAGCGCGAGGATATCGGGTTTGCGGAGCGCGTGGAACATGGGGAAATGCGCTATGACAGGACGGTTGTCGCTCGATGCCGCTCTTTTAGCCGCTGGTAATTTTGCGGCGAGTAGGCGAGAAATTCCCGTTCGCGCTCGCTCAGCGGGCGGATGCGTCTGGCCGGGCTGCCGACGTACAAATAACCGCTTTCCAGCACTTTGCCGGGCGGGACCAGGCTGCCCGCTCCGAGCGTCACCCACGCTTGCACCACGGCTTGATCCATCACGATCGCGCCCATGCCGATCAGGCAAAAATCCTCGACGGTGCAGGCGTGCAGGATCGCTTTGTGGCCGACCGTGACCTCGTTGCCGACCCGCGTCGGCTGACCGCCCGGACAGAAGCGGCTGTCGTGGGTGGCGTGGATGATCGAGCCATCTTGAATGCTGGTGCGAGCGCCGATGCGGATATGGTGGACATCGCCGCGCACCACGCACAGCGGCCAGATGGAGCTGTCCGCGCCGATTTCGACATCGCCGATGACGGCGGCGGTGTCGTCGACGAACGCGGTGGGATGGATGCGCGGCGCGCGGCCTTCAAACGGGCGGATCGGCATAAATCCTCGAACGGTTTCAAAAGCGACGGGGTTTCGGGCGACCGGCGACGGCGCAAGCCGAGCGCGCTTCAACGCATCGTCACCAACTCCTCGGCGCTGGTGGGGTGGATGGCCACGGTGTCGTCGAAATCGCGTTTGGTCGCGCCCATGCGGATGGCGACGGCAAAACCTTGCAACATTTCGTCCACGCTCTCGCCGATCAGGTGGCAGCCGACGATTTTTTCCTCCGGTCCCACGCAGACCAGTTTCATCGAGGTCTCGGTCGGGCGAGCGGTGAAAGCATGGTACATCGGCCGGAAACGGGTTTGATAGACCCGCACCGCTTCGCCGTGCCGCGACCTGGCCTCTTCCTCGGTTAAACCGATGGTCCCGATGGGAGGATGGCTGAACACCACGCTCGGAATATTTTCGTAAGGCAGACGCCGATCCGGCTGTTGCCCGAACAGCCGGTCGGCCAAGCGGCGGCCGGCGGCGATGGCCACCGGCGTCAGATGAAACTGTCCGGTAATGTCGCCGAGCGCGTGAATGTGCGCGACGTTGGTGGTTTGGTAGGGATCGGTCGGAATCGAGCCGTCGGAGTTGACCGCGACCTTCGCCGCCGCGAGGTTGAGGCGGTCGGTGTTGGGGATGCGGCCGATGGCCCAGAGCAGTTGATCGACGTTCAAGGCCTCGGCTTGACCGTCGCAATGCAGGTTGAGCGTGCCGTTGACCGCGCGCGCCACCGCGCGGATTTGGGTCTGGATCAAAACCTTGATGCCGTCTTCGCGCAGTCGTTCCATGAGCTGTTCGCGGATCATGGCGTCAAAAGCGCCCAGCACCTGATCCTTGCGCACCAGCAGCGTCACTTCTGAACCCAGGGCGTGCAGCATGCCGGCCAGTTCGACGCCGATGTAGCCGCCGCCGACGATGGCCGCGCGCGGCGGGCAGGCAGCCAGTTCGAAAAATCCGTCCGAGCTGATGCCGAATTCCGCGCCGGGCAGATCGGGAATTCGGGGCCGACCGCCGGTGGCGATGGCGATCTGGTCGGCGCTGAAACGTTCGCCGGCGACGTCCACGCTGCGGTCGTCCGCGAAGCGGGCAAAGCCGCGAATCAAATCGACCCCGGATTCCGCGAGATAGCCCTGATACCAATCGTTGATGCCGCGCACGAAGCGGTCGCGGGCTTCTTGCAGCTTGCGCCAGTCAAAATCGAAATAATCCAGGCGGAAACCGTAGCCGGGCGCATCGTCGAGCGCGTGGGCGAGGTGGGCGGCGTACCACATCACTTTCTTGGGCACGCAACCGACGTTGACGCAAGTCCCGCCGAGACGGCCGCTTTCGATCAGCGCGCAGCGCGCGCCGTAGCGGGCGGCGCGTTCCGCCACCGACAAACCGCCGCTGCCGCCGCCGATGGCGATAAGGTCATAGTGTTTGCTCATGTTGTACCCCCTGACAGGCATGGTGGTGCCGACCGCAATCGAGGCGCTCCGACGGCCGGACCGAGATGCTGACGAACCGTGACGCCGGAGTTGGGAAGCGTGGAATTTTACACCGGCTTGCCGCGGCGATCGGTCAGAGAATCGCTCGGCGCTGGCGCGGGCAATCGGCGGCCGGCGCGGCGGTCACGAGTCGGATTTGGCCCGGCTCGGGATAGTCGCCAGCGGAATTTGAACGGGCGCGACGGCTTGAAACCGCATCCCCGAACGAGACCCCGCAGTTGGAGAGTCGTTCGGGAGTGGGTTGAGGGAAGGTTTAGCTCAACGGCATTTTCGGAAGCTGCTTCAACTTCCAAATTTCGGCGTTGTATTCCAGCATGGTGCGGTCGGTGGAGAACTTGCCGCTGGTGGCGGTGTTCATGATGCTCATCCGGCTCCACCGTTCCTGGTCTTGGTAAGCTTGGGCGGCGCGTTCCTGGGCATCGAGGAAGGCGCGCAGATCGGCGATGGTCAACCAGGGGTCGTTCGGGCTGGTCAGCGAATGCAGGATCGGATCGAAGATGCCCTGCTCGAACTGGTTGAAATGCGCGCTTTCCAGCAGGTGCATGATCCGGCCGATGTCGGCGTCGCCGTGGATGATGGCCCAGGGATCGTAGTGCTGGCGGCGCTGTTCGACTTCTTGCGCGGTCAAACCGAACAGGAAAAAGTTTTCGTCGCCGCATTCCTCGCGGATTTCGATGTTCGCGCCGTCCAGGGTGCCGATGGTGACCGCGCCGTTCATCATGAATTTCATGTTGCCGGTGCCGGACGCTTCCTTGCCGGCGGTCGAAATCTGCTCGGACAGATCGGTGCCGGGCGCGACGATCTCCATCGCCGAAACGCGGTAGTTGGGCAAAAACGCCATCTTGAGCCGGTCGCCGATCTCCGGGTCTTCGTTGATGACCTTGGCGACGTTGCAGGTCAGCTTGATGATCTGCTTGGCCATGTAATAGCCCGGCGCGGATTTGCCGCCGATCAGCACGCAGCGCGGGGTCCAGTTTTGGGTGTCGCCGCGCTTGATCCGGTCGTAGAGATGGATCACGTGCAGGATGTTCAGAAGCTGGCGCTTGTACTCGTGGATGCGCTTGACCTGCACGTCGAACAGGGCGTTGGTGTTGAAGGTGACGCCGCAATCCGCCTCGACCAGGGTGGCCAGCCGGACTTTGTTGTCGTGCTTGATCTGCCGCCACTTGGCCCGAAAACCGGCGTCGTCGGCGTAGGGGATCAGCTTGCGCAGCTCGTCGAGCTGAGTGATCCAGCCCGGCCCGATGGTGTCGGTGATCAGCTTGCTCAAGCCGGGGTTACAGCTCGCCAGCCAGCGGCGCTGGGTGACGCCGTTGGTCTTGTTGTTGAACTTCTCCGGCCACAGCTCGTAGAAATCGAGGAACAGGCCCTGTTTCAACAGGTCGGAATGCAGTTCGGCCACGCCGTTCACCGAGATGCTGCCGACGATGGCCAGATAGGCCATCCGCACCTGCTGCTCGTAACCTTCTTCGATCAGCGACATGCGGCGCTGGCGCTCGCTGTCGCCGGGCCAGCGGCGCGCCACTTCGGCCAGGAAGCGGGCGTTGATCTCGTAGATGATGTCCAGAATGCGCGGCAGCAGTTGCCGGAACAGCCGCACCGGCCAGCGCTCCAGCGCTTCGGGCAGCAGGGTGTGATTGGTGTAAGCCATCACCTTGCTGGTGATCGCCCAGGCTTGATCCCATTTGAGGTGGTGCTCGTCCAGCAAAATCCGCATCAGCTCCGCCACCCCGATGGTGGGATGGGTGTCGTTGAGCTGGAAGCAGTTTTTGGCGGCGAAGTCGCTGAAATCCTCGCCGTGCACGCGCACCCACTGGCGGATCACGTCCTGGAGGCTGGCGGAGGCCAAGAAATATTGCTGGCGCAACCGCAACTCCTTACCGCTTTCGGTGGAGTCGTTGGGGTAGAGCACCATGGTGATGTTTTCCGCCATGTTCTTGGCGCCGACCGCGTCGGTGTAGCTGCCGGAATTGAAATCCTCGAAATCGAACTCGTCGGTGGCGGCCGCCGACCACAGCCGCAGCGTGTTCACGATGCCGTTCTGATAGCCGGGGATCGGCACGTCGTAGGGCACGGCCAGCACATCGTGGGTGTCGAGCCAGCGCCAGCCCATTTCGCCGTCGGCCTTCATGTAGCCTTCGGTGCGGCCGCCGAATTTGATGCGCTGGGTGTATTCGGCCCGCTCCAGCTCCCACAGGTTGCCGCTGCGCAGCCAATGGTCCGGTTCCTCGACCTGATAGCCGTTTTCGATCCGCTGGCGGAACATGCCGTAGGCGTAGCGGATGCCGTACCCGACCACCGGCAGCCGCAGGGTGGCGCAACTGTCCATGAAGCAGGCCGCCAGCCGGCCCAGGCCGCCGTTGCCCAAACCGGCGTCGTTTTCGCACTCGGCCAGCTCTTCCAGCGTCAGCCCCATTTCGTAGAGCGCTTTGTTGACTGGCTCGGTGACGCCCAGATTGAGCATGGCGTTGCTGAGCGCGCGGCCCATCAGAAATTCCATGGACAGGTAATAGGCGCGGCGCACGCCGCCATCGGCCTCGTAAGCGTAGCGGGTGTTCTTCCAGCGCTCCCACAACCGGTCGCGCAGCGTCAGCACCAGCGCCTCGTACATGTAATTGGCGTAGGTGGTATGCCGGTCGCGGCCCAGGGTGTGGCTGAAGTAGTGGCGGAAATCGGCGGTGATGCTTTTCGCGTCCATGCCTAAGGGAGGGAGTTCCGTCAGCCAGGATGCTGGCTTGCTTTTTTCTAGCGTTTTAATCGACATGGCAATGGAGTCCGTTGCGTGTTCTTGAGAATCGGAAACCCCCGGCGATCCGGGACGGCTAGTGATGCTGTGGCCTGTGGCGATGTTTGACCCGCGCCCGTGCTCGCGCTGGGTGGCTGGCGTATGCCATCAACCTTTACAACGATAGTCGGGCTGTTTTCAAATTCAAGTCAAACCGGCGCGAGCCATCGCGGGCCGGCGGCCGCTAAGGCGCGATTTGCCGATCGAAGCGACGGTCAAACGGCGGCAAAAGGCGCGGGTCCTGGGCAAAAACCGACCGGTGGGAAAATCGGGAAACCTCAATCGAGACAGTGAGCGGCCTGTTCGCGGGTGTAAAACAGCCCCCAGCGGATGAAGCCGGCGACGATGCTGGCTTTGACCGCCGCCACCCGGCCGTTGGGGCCGCGCGCCAGGATCAGGTGATCGGGCAGGCCGTCGAGCGCGTGAAAAGGCGCCGGCGAACCGTCGGACCAGCAGGAGATGTAGATCGCGCCGGTCTCCTCGTCCCGAAAGCCGGGGGTAAAGCCCAGAGACCGGTTTCCCTCGCTGGTGCCATAGGTGCCTTCGAATGCGCGGCTGGTGCGTTTGATAAGTTCCGGGGTAAGCGCCTGCGCCATGATGATAACCTCTACATCGAGCCGATAATCGGAACTGCTAATCAGCTTGCGGATGGTTGTATCAAAAATGACAATATTTGTTTGATATTAGATAAGCTGTTGTATTGTGTCATTGCTATCACAATTTTTTTAAAAAAGCAACTACTGGTTTGCTCGGAAATAGGCGTGCCGGATGGGACAGTGATGGGAGAATGCGCATAATGGCTTCAACCAAGCGCCTGTACGTGGCGCTTTCGGGGCATGGGTTCGGCCATCTGGCGCAGGTCGCGCCGGTGTTGAACGCTTGGCGAGAGCGTTGGCCGCAAGCAAAGTTGACGCTGCAAAGCGCGCTTTCCGAGGCGGCGTTGCGCCAGCGGATTGATGGACCGTTCGACCATGTCGCGCTCGCCGCCGATTTCGGCATGGTGATGGTGGATGCCCTGGAAACGAAAATTCCCGAAAGTTTAGCCGCTTATCGGCAATTTCACGCCGAATGGGAGGCGCGCTTGGCCGAACAGGAACGCGCGTTGCGCGCGGCGCAGCCCGATGGCGTGTTGGCCGATGTGCCCTATCTCACTCTGGCGGCGGCGCATCGTTTGCGGATTCCGGCGCTCGCGCTCTGTTCGCTGAACTGGGCCGACATTCTGGCGGGCTATTGCCCGAACATTCCGGATTTGGCGGAATTGCGGAAACCGATGTTGTCAGCCTACAACAGCGCCAAGGCGTTTCTGCAACCGACCCCCAGCATGCCGATGCCCGATTTGAGCAATGTCCAGAAATTGGGACCCATCGCCGCTGTAGGCCGGAACCGGAGAGCGGAGATCGACCGCCGTCTGGGTTTGCGCGAGCGCGAAATCGTGGTGCTGATGGGCTTGGGCGGCGTGGATATGCGGCCCCCCTTGGAAGCGTGGCCGGAGCAGCCCGGCGTTCGCTGGCTGGTGCCGCCCAACTGGGCGGTTTCGCGGCCCGACATGCTGGATTGGGGAGTGCTGGAAGATTGTTCGATGGTGGATTTGATCCGCTCCTGCGACGTGCTGTTCACCAAGCCCGGCTACGGCGCTTTCACCGAGGCGGCGTGCAACGGCGCGCGCGCGCTTTACGTGGCGCGGGACGACTGGCCGGAAGAGCCGTGGCTGAGCCGGTGGCTCGTGGAGCATGGTAACGCGGTCAAGGTTGGCCGCTCGCGGTTGGATTCCGGCGATCTGGCGGATGCCTTGCGGCTTTTGCTGGAGCGACCCGCCAAGCCGCCGGTGGAGCCCAGAGGGATCGCTGAGGCCGTCGGCTGGCTGGAGCGCTTGCTCGACTCAGCTTAAAGCGGCCTGAAAAGCTTGTTTGATCGCCCGCAGGCTCGCCGCCGCGCCCGACGCCAGCTTGTATTCCACGAAGCGGGTGACGTTGGTGTCGGTCGGGTTGATTTCCACGGTCGGAATGCCCATCTGGCTGGCTTGCACCACCGGTCCGGCGATGTAGGGAAACACGCTGGTGGTGCCGACGCTGAACACCAGATCGAAGCCCTTGTCCAGTTCGGCGTAAAGGTGCTGGATGGCGTCGGAGGGCAACATCTCGCCGAACAGCACCACGCACGGCCTGACCGGCGCCCGGCATTGCGGGCAGGAAGGCGGCAATTCCAGCGCGCTGTAATCGGTCACCGTGGCCGCATAGTCGCAGCGGGTGCAATGCAGATCGTGGATGTCGCCGTGGATCTCGATCAAATTGCGGCTGCCGGCGCTGCGGTGGAAACCGTCGATGTTCTGGGTCAGCACGCACACCTCGAAGCGGTCTTGCCACTCGGCGATGATGGCGTGGGCGTCGTTGTGGCAAGCCCCCCGGCACGAGCATTCGATTTGGTGCAGATATTTCCAGGTGATGGCGGGCCGAGCTTGCAGCATCGAGCCGGACAGCGCGGTTTCGATGGAAAAGTGGTCCTCGGTCGCCTGATCGTTGTACAGGCCGCCGATCCCGCGATAGGTCGGCAGGCCGGATTCGGCGGAAATGCCGGCCCCGGTGACGAACAGCAACCGGCGGGCGCGGCGCATTTCATCGGCGATGCGGGCGACGGTGGCGGGATCGGGTTCGGACATGGCGCGGCCTCGCTGGGTGGCTAAATCGGGCAAGCGCTGGCCGGCGGCGTTCGGGCGTTCAAGCGGCCAGCAAATCGTACAGCGCCTCGAATTCGCGGGTCAGCTTGTGCCGGGGATCGAGATGGATCATCGGCAGCGCTTGGGCGTGCGATTCGCGGATTTTAATCGAGGCGGACAAGAAAGCGTTCAAGATCGGCAAGCTCTCCGCGCGCAATTCCTCGACCACCTTGACCGGCAGGTTGGCGCGGGCCTGATAGTGGTTCACCACGATGCCCTCGACCCGCAGCGACCGGTTGTGATCGGACTGGATTTCCCGCACGCTGTCCATCAGCGTGTACAGGGCGCGACGGGAGAAATCGTCGCAGTCGAAAGGAATCAGGCAGGTGTCGGCGGCGATCAGCGCCGAGCGGGTGAAGAAATTCAAGGCCGGCGGCGTGTCGATGAAAATGTTGTCGAAATTTTTGAACGTCTCCAGCGCCTCGCGCAGCTTGTACATTTTGTAGCGCGATTCCAGCTTGACTTGGAGGTCTTCCAGCCGGGGGTCGGACGGCATGACATCCAGGTTGGGAAAGCGCGTGCCAACAACGTAACTTTCTGGTTTTTCCGGGAATAATTTATAGGCGAGAATGTCGTCGAAAAAGTGCGCCAGCGTTTTTTTCTGCCCGTCCAAGCTGCTTCCCAGCAGATAGCGGGAGGCGTTGGCTTGAGGGTCCAGATCGATGACCAGGGTCCGCTTGCCCCGCGCGGCGCTGATGGCGGCCAGATTGCACGCGATGGTGGATTTGCCCACCCCCCCTTTTTGGTTAAAAACGACTCGGCGCATGGCTTTTCCCAGGGTTTTGTAAGGGTTTCCCACAAGTGTAGCCAAGTCGCGCCGGGGCGTCGAGGCGCAGGGCTCGCGAAGCCTTCAAGTCGCTGGAGCGTCACGGCGGAATTGAGGTGGGCGTTATGACAGAAGCGTTCAATGGAGCTGCAAAGTGGACAAAAACGGCGAAATCGAAAAGTTGCTGACCGAATTGCGCGACGCTCAGCGGACTTTTGAAGCCGAATACAGACGGGCGAGCGGCGAGTCCTTGGCCTTGTAGCGCGAAGCGCCAGAACTGCAAAAACGGGCGCTGGACAATCAAGACAAAGCCATCGAAGAGCAAGCCCGGTCGGTCAAGATGCGGGCGCAATTCGGCCGCCTCTATCGGATCGCCTTGATCGTGGCGGCGATTTTGGCGGCTTTCCTGTTGGCGCGGTTCGTCACGTCGCTTCAGGAGTGAATTGCCGGCCCGGTCGGCGAAAGCCCGAGCCGGCGGTCCTGAAGGCCGAGAGCAAAGATTTCGGATCAGAGGTACCGTTTGAAGCTAGCCTCGCATCAAAGTGCCGATGCCGTCGTCGGTGAACAGCTCCACCAGCACCGCGTGCGCGATCCGCCCGTCGATGATGTGCGCCGCCTTGACCCCGCCGCGCACCGCGTCCAGCGCGCAGGCGACTTTCGGCAGCATGCCGCCGTGGATGGTGCCGTCGTCGATCAGCTCCTGCACCCGCCGAGCGTCGAGGCCGGTCAGCAAATTGCCCTGCTTGTCTTTCACTCCGGCCGTGTCGGTCAGCAGAATCAACTTTTCGGCGCGCAGCACCTCGGCGATTTTGCCGGCCACCAGATCGGCGTTGATGTTGTAAGACTGGCCGTCCTTGCCCACCCCGATGGGCGCGATGACCGGGATGAAATTGCCGGCGGTCAGCGTCTCGACGATGGATTTGTCGATGCTGGCCACCTCGCCGACGTGGCCGATGTCGATAATTTCCGGCGCTTTGAGTTCGGGGCTTTGCCGGGTTATGGTCAGCTTGCGGGCGTGGATCAAATCGCCGTCCTTGCCGGTCAACCCCACCGCGCAGCCTCCTTGACGGTTGATGTTGTTGACGATTTCCTTGTTTACTAACCCGCCCAGCACCATCTCGACCACGTCCATAGTTTCGCTGTCGGTCACCCGCATCCCGTCGACGAAGCGGCTTTCCTTGCCGATGCGCTTGAGCAGATTGCTGATTTGCGGGCCGCCGCCGTGCACCACCACCGGATTGAAGCCGACCAGCTTCATCAGCACGATGTCGCGGGCGAAGCCGTTTTTCAACTCCTCGCTTTCCATGGCGTTGCCGCCGTACTTGACCACGATGGTCTTGCCGGAGAAGCGGCGGATGTAAGGCAACGATTCGGTCAGTACGTGCGCCACCTGCGTGGCGGCTTGGGCGTCGAGAGCCATGCGTTATCGAACCTCCGAGAGATTGAAAAAAGGTAAAGTCAGAAAGGCAGAATCAAATCCGCTTGCAAGGCCCACAATTGTCGCCGGAACCGGTCTTGAATATCGAGGAGCGCGCCTGGGTCGTCAGCCTCGAAGCGCAAGGTCAAGCTGGGCGTGGTGTTGGACGCGCGCACCAGCCCCCAACCGTGCGGAAATTCCACCCGCAAGCCGTCCAGGGCGACGATCCGGGCGCCCGCCCCAAAATCCGCTCGCTCGCACAGGCGCGCCATGAAATCGAACGGTTCGCCTTCCGCCATCTCCAGCCGCAATTCGGGCGTGCTGAAGCCGGTCGGGTACGCGGCGAAAAATTCGGCGCTGGAGCGCCGTTGGCGGGCCAGCAGCCGCAACAAGCGCGCAGCGGCGTAAAAGGCGTCGTCGAAACCGAACCACTCATCGGCATGAACGAAGTGCCCGGCCATTTCACCGCCCAGCAAAGCGCCGGTTTCCCGCATCTTGGCCTTGATCAGCGAATGGCCGGTTTTCCAGGGAATCGGCTGTCCGCCCAGACTTTCGATCAAACGGGTCAGATGCCACGAGCATTTGATGTCGTAGACGATGGCCGCGCCGGGGTGGCCGGCCAACACTTCTTCCGCGAGCGGCATCAACACCCGATCCGGCCAGATAATTTCGCCGGCGTCGGTGACGACGCCGAGCCGGTCGGCGTCGCCGTCGAAGGCCAAGCCAATGTCGGCGCGGTGGGCCAGCACCGCCGCTTGCAGGTCGATCAGATTGTCCGGGACGCTGGGGTCGGGATGGTGGTGGGGAAAGCGGCCGTCTACCTCGCAATACAGTTCCACCACCTCGCAGCCCAGCGACCGCAATAACAGCGGCGCGGTTTCCGCCGCGATGGCGTTGCCGCAATCGACCACCACCTTGCACGGCCGAGGCAGCGGCAAGGCAGCGCCCAAGCGGCGCACGTAATCGGTGCGGATGTCGGCGGAGCGCTCGCGACCCCGACCGCGCCGGAGGTCGCCGGTCTCGATCCGCCGGCGCAGATCGCGGATCACTTCGCCGTGCAGCGCGATTTTGTCGATCACGATCTTCAAGCCGTTGTAGTGCGGCGGGTTGTGGCTGCCGGTGACCATCACGCCAGCTTGGCTGATGCCCAGGGTGTGCGTGGCGTAATACAGCAGCGGGGTCGAGACCGCGCCCACGTCCAGCACGTCCAGACCGGCGGCGCGGATGCCCGCCTTGAGCGCTGCGCACAGCCGGGGGCTGGACAAGCGCCCGTCGCGGGCGACGATCACGGCGGTTTCGCCCCGCTCGCCGGCTAGGCTGCCGACGGCCTGACCGATGGCTTGGACTCCTTCGGGTGTCAGATCGCGATCGACCACGCCGCGAATGTCGTATTCCCGAAAAATGGATTTCAGCATGAGGGTGTCAACACGGCTGTTCGCGCCGCATTCGTCTGGCGCGTTTCGTTTGGGGATTCAGTGTCGGCCGGAGTGGCCGAAGCCGCCGGCTCCGCGCGCGCTGGGAGTAAATTCGGAGACAACAGAAAATTGTGCTCGCACCACCGGCACGATCACCAGTTGGGCGATCCGCTCGCCGACGGCGACGGTGAACGGCGCGTGTCCCCGATTCCAACAGGAAACGAGCAATTCGCCCTGATAATCGCTATCGATTAAGCCGACCAAATTGCCGAGCACGATGCCGTGTTTGTGGCCGAGGCCGGAGCGGGGCAGCACCAGCGCCGCCAAGCCGGGATCGGCGATGTGGATGGCCATTCCGGTCGGAATCAAATGGGTTTCGCCCGGTCGCACGGTCAGCGGTTCCGGCAAGCAGGCGCGCAGGTCCAAGCCGCCCGAGCCGGCGGTGGCGTAATCGGGCAGGGGCAGCTCACGGCCCAGGCGAGGATCGAGGATTTTGAGTTCGATGGTTTGGTGGGTCATGCCGTGTTCGGCCCCATGCTGTTGAACAAGCTTTGGCCACGTCAATCCCAACGCGGGATGGGTGGCGAGATGGACGCAGGTGATGCTCGTGCTGGCTCGCGCTGGTATGGATTCTAGAGTTTCTTAACTAACTGACTCCGCTCGCTATCGCTCGCCCTTCCACAATCGATACCGTTGCCCGATCAGCGCGATCAACTGTTGGCCCAGCAGCGCCTTGTCAGCCAGCGGTAAAGTCCGTTCCCCGCCTTCCCACAGCACATGTAATTCATTCTGCTCGCTTTCGAAACCGCTGCCGGCGACGCCGACCTGATTGGCGGCGATCATGTCCAGATTTTTGCGGCGGCGTTTTTCGTCGGCATAGCGCAGCACATCGTGCGTTTCGGCGGCGAACCCGACGGTGAACGGGCGATGCGAGCGCAACGCGGCGACTTCGGACAAGATATCGGGATTGCGCAGCAGCTCCAAGGTCAGCGCGTCGCGGTTTTTTTTAATCTTGCGTTCGGCGGGGTTGGCCGCGCGATAGTCGGCGACAGCGGCGGTAGCAATAAAAATATCGGCTTGATGGGCGCGCTCCATCACCGCCGCGTGCATGTCCAGCGCGCTTTCCACGTCGATCCGCTCCACGCCCGGCGGCGTTTTCAGCGAAACCGGCCCGCTCACCACGACAACCCGCGCACCCGCCGCCGCTGCCGCCTCGGCGGTGGCGAAGCCCATTTTTCCGGTGCTGCGATTGCTGATAAAGCGCACCGGATCGAGCGCTTCGCGGGTGGGACCGGCGGTCAACAACACCGTCAAGCCTTGCAGGTCGTGAACCGCCAGCGGCGCGGTGGCCGGTGCGTCTCGAACGGCTTGCGCGAGGGGACGCGCGCCGGATTGTTCGATCGCCAAGGTGCATAATTCCACCGGCTCCAGCATTCGCCCGGCCCCGATTTCTCCGCAAGCCTGCTCGCCCACCCCCGGCCCCCAAATTTTGACGCCGCGCCGCTCCAGCAGCCGGCAGTTGTCTCGCGTGGCCGGATTTTGCCACATCAAGCGATTCATGGCGGGAGCGACGGCGATGGCTTGATCGGTGGCTAAGCACAAGGTGCTCAGCAGATCGTCGGCCAGACCGTGAGCCAGCCGGGCGATAAAATCTGCGGTGGCGGGCGCGATTAAAATCAAATCAGCCCAGCGCGCCAGTTCGATGTGTCCCATTCCGGCTTCGGCGTTGGCGTCCAACAATTCGGTGTGAACCGGCCGGCCGGAAACCGCCTGGAAAGTCAGCGGCGCGACAAAGGCGGTCGCCGCCGGCGTCATCGCCACTTCAACCTCCGCGCCGGCCTCGCGCAAGCGACGCACCAAATCGGCGCTTTTGTAGGCGGCAATACCGCCGGTCACGCCCAAAAGAATGCGTTTCTTGGCCAGAGGTTGCGGCATGACGGGTCTCCGCGCGGGCAGGGGATTCCAAACAAGCTTAACGCAGCTTGAAGAGCCACAACAATCGAAGAGAAAGGTCAAATCGCGTCTGCAAGGTCAGCGCAGATAAAAAGGGCGTCCGAATCGCGCATCGTGGCCGCGCGAAATCGGACGCCATTAGTCCGCGACGGCGGCCCCCGTTAGCCGCCGGGAATTCGCGCTGTCGAAATCCTGACAGGAGCCCGAAAGCGCGAATTCTCACCACGGGTAAGCAATTGGTTTGCCAAACTATATATATATTTGTTTCAAATAAATAAAATAGAACAGCGCTCGGTTGTGATGGCCTCAAACAACCCAATAATATAGTTAGGTGCGCTATCGTGGTGCTCTCGGCACCGAATTTGCTTTATAACGGAGCAGAAGGGTAGGTTTTTAGCTTTCAGCGATAATTGGAATTTTTCCAGTCAAGCGCTTAACGACCCGTTTCAGCTTATTCGGCAGTCTTTTGGGTAGAACGTATCCGATGTCGATTCGCGATTGGCCCGATGATGAACGTCCCCGCGAAAAGCTTCTCCAGCGCGGCGCTTCCGCGTTGTCGGATGCCGAACTAGTGGCAATTTTTCTGCGGACTGGCCTGCCGGGTCGCAGCGCCATCGATCTGGCCCGGGATATGCTTAAGCAGCACGGCGGTCTGCGGGCTTTGCTGGAATTGGATCAGACGGCGTTTTGCGCGACGCCGGGTTTGGGGCCGGCCAAGTATGTCCAGTTGCAGGCCGTCATGGAGTTGGCGCACCGCTATCTGGCAGAGTCTCTGCAACGGGGCGATGCCATCCAAAGCGTCGCCGATACCCGACGCTATTTGATGTCCCGCCTGCGCCACCACGCCCACGAAGTCTTTGCTGTGTTGTTTTTGGACAATAAGCATCGGGTCATTCAATTTGAGGAACTGTTTTTTGGCACCATCGACAACTCTTCGGTTCATCCGCGCCAAGTGGTGAAGCGGGCGCTTTACCACAACGCCGCCGCCGCGATTGCGGCGCACAACCATCCCTCTGGGATCGCTGAACCCAGTCGCGCCGATGAACTGATCACGGTGCGGCTGAAGGAGGCGCTGGCGCTGGTCGATGTCCGCCTGCTCGATCATGTCGTCGTCGGCGACAGCCAAACGATTTCGCTGGCGGAACGAGGACTCCTTTGAAAAGGTCTCTATTTCGCTAACAGCGCGTTTGTAGAGCCGAGCTTATCTGTTGATAAATTAATGTTATAAAATCTGCTATCTAATCCAATAAAAAGTTGAGTTATTAAAACATGTTTTATTTATCGCTTGTAATTTCCATGATAGGTCAGATACTCTATCTGTCGCGCGTCCCAAGGCTGGCGCTTCTATCAATGGGTGTCTCAGCTCCTGCCTTGATTGATGCCTTGATCGAATAGAAGGTCAACGAGAGGAAACTATCATGAAAGAGCCCACTTCCATCAGAATGAAAGAGCCTGCCTCTGTCGTGAGTCAGAATTTTATCGAATGGTCGGATAGCCTGAGTATTGGCGTTAAGGAAATTGACGACCAGCATAAGGGATTGGCCGGGATGGTGAACGAAATGAGTGAAGGCATCAAGGGTGGTTGGGGCAAAGAAGCGAGAGACGAGGTGTTGACCCGTTTGGTCGAATACACCAAAGTCCATTTCGCGACCGAAGAAAGCTTGATGACGATCTCCAATTATCCGGGTGCGCATGCCCACAAAAGGCAGCACGAACAACTGATCGACATGGTCGGAAGTTACATCAAAAAATACAATGAAGACCCGAGCGCTTCCAACTACGATTTACTGTTCTTTCTCAAGCGCTGGCTCGTCGAACACATCATGAAGGACGACAAAGCGATGGGCGACTATTTGGTCAAGCACGGAACGGTCAATCAGGGACAACGAGAAACTTTTTTTGGGCGGATAAAAAAGCTGTTCGGTTTTGGCAACAAAAAGCTGGCCAGTCCCGCCAAAGCTTAGGTCGTTGCCCTCAAGGCGTTCAGAATCCGCGCGCTTCTCGAATGCGCTCGTAGGCGGCGGTAATTTCGCGAGTTTTTTCGGTGGCTTTTTTCAATTCGGCAGGCGAGGTCTCGCTGGCCGCCAGCTTGTCGGGGTGGTGGCGCTTGATTAGCCGGCGATAAGCCAGCTTGATCTCATCGATGCTGGCTTCCCGTTTCAGCCCGAGCACCGCGTAAGCCTGACTGAGGGAATTGACGGCGGTCGTCGGCCGGGACCCCTGGTTGCGGCGGTGATGGGCGCGCTCTTCGCCGGTCTGCCCGGCGCCGCTTCGATAGTGCTGTTGGCCGCTATGCTGGTGGCGGGCGCGAAACAGATTGTGCAGCGCCTCGAATTGCAAGCGAGGGATGCCCAACTCTCCAACAATGTTCAGCAACCGCTCGTGGGTTTGCGGGTGCAACGCGCCATCCGCGTAGGCGATATTCAATTGCATTTCCAAAAGTTGGTGCAATAGCATAAAGCGCTTGGCGCAAACCCGACGCAGCGTCTCAAGCGCCGCATTGAGCGGGTAAGTCGGCTGTTTGCCGACGGTGAAACAATCGATCGCCGCTTGCCGTTGGCCGCTATTCAGATGCAGGTGATCCATAATGGCGCGAGCCGCCTTGATCTCCGCTTCCGAAACCCGGCCGTCGGCTTTGGCGATATACCCCATCAATTCAAACGCGATCCGCACGAAATGTTCCGGGACTTGTTGATTGGGGTCTCCATCCGCCGCGTCCGCGCCTATTTTCCAGGTTTTTTGATTGAGATTGTGGTCGAGATTATGGCCGACCGCCGCTCCCAATAGCGCGCCCAAGGGTCCGCCGACCACAAAGCCGAACGCGCCGCCAAACAGTTTTCCTAACACTGTCGTTTTAAAACCTCATTGAAAGAATTGTAGAGAGTGACTTTGACGCCAATCGGTTCCCGAACAGCTTTCGGCGCTGCTCGAATCACGGCTTCAAATAAATATCGTCGTCGTACGTTTTCAACCAATCCGGCTTTAAGGCGATCAAGACGGTCGTCACCATTCCGTTCAGCATCCCTTCTGGCAGCAAATAAAGTGGCACGAAAGGCAGATATTCGGCGCTGATCCGCCCGAAACTGTAGCTCTCGGCGAAGACCAGCAGCGTCACCAGCGTCAGAATCGCCGTCCCGGCGGCGACCATGGCGTTGAAGAAGGCGCACAGGAAAATATAGATAAACAGGTGGCGCGGGAGGTAGCGGTAGACCAGGCGATAAATCCCGTAACTGGTCGAAACCGGCAGAACGCCCAACAGCAGGGCGTTGATGGCCAAGGCCGACCATTCGCCGCTGGTCAAAGCCACCCCCACCGCCACCAGACTGACGCCGATCACGCCCAAACCCCAACCGAACATCAGCGTGTACACGGTCACGCCCAGAAAATGAAATCCCAAAGCCGGCCGGATGCCGGCCTCGAAAATCCACATCAAAAACAGCGCGGCGGATGCGCCCAAAAACACGTGTTGAAGCGTGGAGCGAGCCAGAAACGACCGCCAAGGCGCTTTGCGCGCGGCTTGAACCAACACCAGCACCCACAAGAAATAGGCGAGATACAGCAGATCGGCGGGCAGCAGGCTATCGGTGAGATTCATGGGTCAAGCATAACGTATTGCTCAAAAGGACACCTATAGCAAACGCCAGGCCGCAACGGGCCAAGGTGTCGCCATGTTCGCGGCCCGGTCGGCCGGTTACAATGCGGGGCGCCGATCCCTTTCGTTTCAGGAGCCTGTCCTGCCATGTCCACGCCGACTGTCCCCACGCCGCCCGAAATCGAGAGCCTGCCCCTGATTTATCGCGGCAAAGTGCGCGATTTGTACGCGGCGGACGACCATCATCTTCTGATGGTGGCGAGCGACCGACTTTCGGCCTTCGATGTGATTTTGCCGACCCCGGTTCCGGGCAAGGGTACTGTATTGACAGCGGTGTCGAATTTTTGGTTCGGCCGCACTCGCCACTTGGTCCCCGACCATTTGCAGCGGGCCGAAAAAACGCTGGAGCAGGTGTTGGTCGATCCCCGCGAGCGGGAGCGGGTCGCCGGCCGAGCGGTGGTGGCGCGCCGGTTGCGGGGGCTGCCGGTGGAAGCCATCGTGCGCGGCTATCTGATCGGCTCGGGGTGGAAGGATTATCGGCGCGAAGGCGCGGTGTGCGGCATTCGCTTGCCGGCGGGCTTGCGGCTGGCGGATCGGTTGCCGGAGCCGCTATTCACCCCGTCGACCAAAGCGGCGCTGGGCGCGCACGACGAGAATGTCAGCTTCGAGACCATCGCGGGCGCGATCGGCCGAGAATTGGCCGAGCAGGTCCGGGCGGTCAGCTTGGCGATTTATCGGGAAGCGGCTGACTACGCCCTAAAACGAGGCATCATCATCGCCGACACCAAATTCGAATTCGGGTTGGACGAGCGGGGGAAACTGGTGTTGATGGACGAAGTGCTGACCCCCGATTCCTCGCGATTTTGGCCGCTCGATCAGTACCGGCCCGGCGTCAGCCCGCCCAGCTTCGACAAGCAGTTCGTGCGCGATTACCTGGAGACGCTGGCCTGGAACAAGCGGCCGCCGGGGCCGGCGCTGCCGGCGGACATCGTCGCCAAGACCGCCGCCAAGTACCGGGAGGCGCAAGAGCGATTGACGGGATCGGCGCCTTCGTAATCGGGTTACTCAAGGGCGTCCATCGAGCCGATCGCGCTCTTGCCCGCAAAACCGCCGCCTTTCGGGGCAAGTTCGGTGGTTCGAGATCGCCGCCGCTCTGGTGAAATCCAGCGAGCCGGCCGATGCTGCGAGGGCGGCGAACCTGGCGGAAAGACCCGAGACAAAGCGTTCCGGGCCCAGGATTTTCGACCGGTTAGCGGCGGCGTCCGCCGGAGCGTTCCTTGGGCCGTTCCTCATTGACTTTCAGCCGCTGACCGCGCAGCTCCCACCCGTTGAGCGCGCCGATGGCCGCCCGCGCCTCGTGCCCTTCCATCTCCACAAACCCGAAGCCGCGACAATTGCCGCTGAAGACATCGCGCACCAGCCGCAGCGAACGCACGCGGCCGTGGCCCGAGAATAATTCGGTGATTTCCTGCTCCGTCGCATCCGAGGGCAGGTTGCCGACGAAAATCATCTTCATCTAGGTTCTCCTGATTTCGCCAAAGAAGAGGTGGGTTGACGGTCACGCGAGCGATGGGCGTCACGCTGGGTTGGAGTCGCCGGCGGCCGGGGGGTTCGATTCGGCCGGTCGCCCGGCGGCCGGGCGGCGCGAGCCGGGTTGAGCGGCCCCGTTGCCGCCGGTCGCCCGGCGCGCGTTTGAGCCGGCGACGCCAACGGCTTGGGACGAGCGCTCCGCGCCGGCGCGAAACCGTCCACCACCGCCGAGGGCAGGGTGCGGCCCAGCAGGCGCTGGATGGTCTGCAAGCGCGGCGCTTCGTCCTCGCACACCAGCGACAGCGCGACGCCGTCGCGGCCGGCGCGGCCGGTGCGGCCGATGCGGTGGACGTAATCTTCCGGGACGTGCGGCAGCTCGTAATTGACCACCAGCGGCAGTTGCGCGATATCCAAACCGCGCGCGGCGATGTCGGTCGCCACGAGCACCCGCACGTGGCCTTGTTTGAAATCGTCCAGGGCGCGGGTGCGGGCCGACTGGCTCTTGTTGCCGTGCAAGGCGGCGGCGCGCAGGCCGACGCGATCGAGCTGGCGCGCCAGCCGGTCGGCGCCGTGTTTGGTGCGGGTGAACACCAGGGTTTGGCCGGCGTCGCCGGTATGCAGCAGGTGGGCGAGCAATTCGGATTTTCGCGCGTGATCCACGGGGTGGACCTGCTGGCGCACCAAATCGGCGGTGGCGTTGCGCGGGGCGACATCGACCGTGACCGGATCGCGCAGCAGCTCCGCCGCCAAGTGGCGGATCGTCTCGGGCAACGTGGCCGAAAACAACAAATTCTGCCGTTGCCGGGGCAACAGGGTCAGAATCCGCCGGATCGCCGGAATAAAACCCATATCCAGCATGCGGTCGGCCTCGTCCAGCACGAGGATTTCGATTCTGGACAAATCGACATTGCGCTGGCTGACGTGATCCAGCAACCGTCCGGGCGTCGCGATCAACAAATCGACCCCGCGCCGCAGCGCGTCGCACTGGGGCTTCAAGCTCACCCCGCCGACGATGACCGTGCTGCGGATCGAAGCGTGGCGGCCGTAACGGCGGGCGCTGTCGCCCACTTGCGCCGCCAGTTCGCGGGTGGGGGTCAGCACCAGGGCGCGCACGGGTTGAAGCCGCGACGGCGAGCGTTCCGGGATGCTGTCCTGCAAGCGCTGCAATAGGGGGAGAATGAACGCGGCGGTCTTGCCGGTGCCGGTTTGCGCGGAGGCGAGCAGGTCGCGTCCCGCCAATACCAGCGGGATCGTCTTGGCTTGAATCGGGGTCGGGGCGGTGTAACCTTGAGCGGCGACGGCGCGCGCCAGATGATCCGCCAGGCCGAGGGAACTAAAAGGCATACGAGATTCCTGAATCCGCCTGCTCACGCGCGGGGCGCGTAGCCGGTCCAGGCAGACTGACGTTATTAAGTGATTGGGAGATCGGGGCAGCCCGGCAGAGGGCACAGACCACGACGGGTTTGCAGGAGAAACAGGGATCGCGTGATCCGCTTGCGACGATTCCAGCCGGAATCGATCAAGAAACTCAAAGTGCGGACCGGGCCGCACGGCGACAAACTTGCCAAACACTGTAGCATGCGCCGCGCAATTTGCCTAATGAGCCGTGGGCCGCTGCCGGGCTGAACGGCCGCGCCCCGCCCCGCAAGCGCCCGGCGGGCGGCAGAACATCGCCCGGTCAACGAGAGCGGCCGCTCGCCCTTGCCGGACCGAGTCGATCGAGGCGACGCGGCGGGCGCGCGCCAATCGGCCGGCGTCGGCACCCGCTCTCGAATCTGGCCGCAGGCGAGCAGCCACGCCCGCAAGGTGCCGGCCAAGCCGGGCTGACCTGTTCCGGCCGCCAAGCCGTCGCGATTCGCGCGGGCGCGGTGAAACGAGGCTCGCGCCCGCCTTGTTGGAAGATGACCCGCGCGCTCACGGCCTCGGCCAAGGCTATAGCGGCTGCCGGAAAATACCGTACTGACCGCTGAAGGTCATCGCCGGCTCGCCGTCGGCCACAATGAGCACCTCGACCGTCCAGCGGGCTTTGCCGCGCTGGCGGAAACGGTCGATGAAGCGCGCGGTGAGTTCCGGTTCCGGGCGCGCGCAGTCGGTCACGATCTCGCCGCGCACCGGCCGCAGAAATTTTAAACTGCTCTCGGTGATCGCGATTTCGGCGGTTTCGCCGTGCTCGTGCAGGGTGATGCGGGTCAGCGCCCAGCCGGTGAGCGAGGCGATGGCCGCCATCGAACCGCCGAAGGCGATGCCTTTGTCATTGATGTTCGGGGCCAGCGGCGCGGTCATGCTCAGGCCGGCGGCGTCGCAGCGAGCCAACCGCGCCCGCATGGCCTGGAACAGAGGGACGTGGTGGTTAAGGTAGTCGTTGATTTCCTGCTCGTGGGCCATAAGGGCGCTCTCGGTTGCCAATCAAACCCGCGCATTCTCGCGCTTTTTGCGCGCTCTGTGACCTCTAATGAAACCGCGTTGCTCCAAGCGGGTAAGAGAGGTTCAAGCAAGCCTCGATCCGCGATTTTCACCGCTTGTGGCGACAGGGCGACGAGCGTGATCGGCCATCCCGGGCGCCGAAAGTTTGGCCGGTCGGCAAGCGTGAAAAGATTACCGTTCTAAAAAATATAAGCTATTGAACAATTGTGTGTTTTAGGGTTAGTAAACGCACGCTTGTAGAGCCTGGCGCCCGTTGTCAGAGCCTGTTTGGCGTATCCATCGTCGGCCGGATTCCTGTAAAGTGCGCTCCCTCAGCTCGGGAGACGATGGATAGACCCATGGCCATGACTCGTTCCGACCGGCGCTCCAATCGGGGCGTCACCCGCTACTTGATGCGTTCTCTGTTATTCCTGGCGAGCTTGACGGTGCTGGCGCTATTTTTTCGCAAACCGCTGACCGCCGCTTTTTTGACCAATCCCTATCTGAACGGCACGATTGCCGTCGCGTTTCTGTTTGGGGTGAGCTACACCCTCAAGGCCCTGCTGGACACGCTCGCGGACGGACGTTCCGCCGAGCGGGCGGCCGCCGTGGCGCTGCAAACGCGCCGGCGCGAACTGCCGTTTGCGCAAGCTGACGCGGTGTTGCTGGGAACGGATTGGCGGCGGAACATCAGGGATTTTCTGCACAAGGTCCACCGCGTCGTCGGCCACGGCGACGCCGCGGTGACCTTGCCTTATTTGCTGGATTCGCTATCCGCGCGCGGCGACGATCAGCGGGCGCTGGTGCGTTACTTGGTGAGCGCGCTGGTGCTGCTGGGGCTGATCGGCACCTTTTACGGCCTGCTGCTGACCATCGCCGGGGTGCGCGATGTGATCGGCGGCCTCTCCGCCGAGCAGGCGGCCGACACCATGAGCCTGATCGCCAATTTCAAGGATCGCCTGGCCGCGCCGCTGGGGGGGATGGGCACCTCGTTTTCGGCCTCCTTGTTCGGTTTGTTGGGCGCGCTGGCGCTGGGATTTCTGGAGCTGCAACTGTCCCATGCCCAGAACGACCATCACGCGCAACTGGAGGCACTGGTCGTGAGCGATTTGGCGCCGCTGTGGCGGCCGGTGGTGGCGGTTACCGCCCAAACCGAGGCGCTTTCGCCGCGCCATCTGACCGCCTTGCTGCAATCCCTCGCCGACCGGTTGGAGCGGGTGGCGGCGACCGCGGAGTACATGACGCGCCACGGTCAGGGCGCGTCGCGGGTGGCGGAACAGGTAGCGAATTTGGGCGAGCGGATCGAATCGCTGCGGGAAACCCTGAAAAACATCGAAAGCGACCGCACCGCCGACCTGCGCTACGAACTGCGGACCATCGCGCGGTTGCTGGAGCGGCAAGCGAACGATCATTGGGATTTGAAACGCCATGCGCCGACGGCGTGATGCGGTCGGCGAATTCAACATCTGGCCCGCCTTCACCGACGCGCTGGGCGGCTTGGTGATGGTGCTGGTGTTTCTCATCACGGTGTTCGTCATCACCGAAGTGTTGGTCGGCCGCGAAATCCTCGGCAAGGAAACCGCC
The DNA here is from genome assembly GCA_016790045.1 of Candidatus Competibacteraceae bacterium. Lineage (GTDB taxonomy): Bacteria > Pseudomonadota > Gammaproteobacteria > Competibacterales > Competibacteraceae > Competibacter_A. Next base: position 18,219 of record JAEUPW010000016.1, on the reverse strand, counting down.
ATCGGCCAGTTGCAGCGGATCGTCGACCATCTGCAAGGGCTGGCCGGCGACGCCGAAAAAGCGGCGGCGCAACTGCGCGGCCGGGTGCAGGGCCTGGAAAGCGCGGTCGGGGAGCGGGAAAATTTATTGGCGCAATTGCGCGACGAGCTGGCGGCGGTCCAAGCCGCGCGCGCCCTGTCAGACGCCGATAAAAGCAAGGCCGAGCAAGGTCTGACCAGCGCGCAAGAACAGGCGGCCTCGCTGAGCGCCCGCGCCGAGCGGCTGGCGGCGGAGCTGGAGCGGCTCAACCGCGCGCTGGCCGCCAACCAGCAGGAATTGAGCCAGCGCGATGCGGTCATCGTCGAGCAGAAAGGCCGGATCGAGGCGCTCGACAGCGCTTTAAAAAAGAAGCTGCTGGAACGGGTCGAGGAATTGGAGAAATACGCCAGCGAATTTTTCGGGCGCTTGCGCGAAGTGTTCGCCAACAATCCGGACATCAAGGTGGTGGGTGACCGTTTCGTGTTCCAATCGGAGGTGCTGTTCGCTTCAGGCGAGTCGACGCTCTCGGCTTCCGGCAGCGGCGATTTGGACAAATTCGCGATGGTCTATCAACAGTTGGCGGCGCGCCTGCCGGCGGATTTGCCGGTGATTATCGAGGTGCAGGGCCACACCGACCGCGCGCCGATCCGGGGCGGCCGCTTTCCGTCCAACTGGGAATTATCTGCGGCGCGAGCGCAACAGGTGGTGAATTATTTGATCCAGCGAGGCGTGCCGCCGCAGCGGCTGGCGGCGGTCGGCATGGGGGAATATCACCCGATCGAACCGGCGGACAGCCCGGAGGCTTACCGCCGCAACCGCCGCATCGAGTTGAAAATCACCAGCCGCTGAGGGGTCGGGCGACTGTGCTAGACTGCCGAAATTCCCGTTTTCAATTCGCGAGAGTACTCCCATGGACTTTAAAACGACCGATCTGTGCGACGAGTTTTCCGACCGGTTGCAAATCGCCGAGCCGCTGTTTGGCGATTACGGCGGCGAGACCCTGTTCTGCGGCGCCATCGCGACCGTGAAGGTGTTTGAAGACAATTCGCTGGTTCGCGCCGCGCTGGAGGAGCCCGGCAAGGGCCGGGTGCTGGTGGTGGACGGCGGCGGCTCGACGCGCTGCGCGCTGCTGGGCGATCAACTGGCCGAACTGGCCGAAGAAAACGGTTGGGCCGGCGTGGTGGTGAACGGCTGCATCCGCGATTCCGCCGCCATCGCCGAAATCGACATCGGCGTCAAAGCGCTGGCCGTGCACCCGCTCAAAAGCGTCAAGCGCGGCGTCGGCGAGCGGGATGTGGCCGTGCGCTTCGCCGGCGTGCAGTTCGTTCCAGGCTATTACTTATACGCCGACGAGGACGGCTTGATCGTCTCGGAAAAGCCGCTGCTTTAGCTCGACCGAGGGTTGCTTGCCGGGAGGGCGGGAGTGTGTTGCCCTCGCTGTTCGTGCGCCCTTCCTCTAATAGGGCGGCCCGACCGACGTTGCGGGCAGGCGGACAGGTGCTCGCTCATCCCGGTTTTGGTGGTTGTATGGTCGCCATAAGCGCATCGGCCTCTCGATCGAGGTTTGCGGGGAATGGCGGTTTCCTGCGGAAAGCGGAACTAGCAAAATAGCGCAGCGTTTTCCTTCAACCCGATCGCCTCATCGACTATGGACCTCACCCAAGCCCTCGCCCGCGAACTCGCCGTCTCGGAACGCCAGATCGAAGCCGCCGTCAACTTGCTGGACGAGGGCGCGACCGTGCCGTTTGTCGCCCGCTACCGCAAGGAAGCCACCGGCGGTTTGGACGACACCCAATTGCGCCTGCTGGAAGAGCGGCTCGGCTATCTGCGCGAACTGGAAGCGCGGCGCGAGGTGATCCTGGCCAGCATCCGCGAGCAGGGCCAGCTCGGCGCCGAACTGGAAGCGGCCTTGCTGGCCGCCGATACCAAAACGCGCTTGGAAGATTTGTATCTGCCCTACAAGCCCAAGCGGCGCACCAAAGCCCAGATCGCCCGCGAAGCCGGTTTGACGCCGCTCGCCCACGGCCTGTTGGCCGACCCGGCGCAGGTGCCCGAACAAGCGGCCCTGCCTTTTATCGATCCGGAGCGGGGCGTGGCGGACGCGAAGTCGGCGCTGGAAGGCGCGCGGCAAATCCTGATGGAAGCATTCGCCGAAAACGCGGAATTGCTGGCGCGCTTGCGCGAGCTGCTCTGGGACAAAGCGGTCTTGCGCGCGGAAGTCGTGGCGGGCAAGGCGGAGGAAGGCGCCAAATTCCGCGACTATTTCGACTACCGGGAGGCCGTGCAGCGCATTCCCTCGCATCGCGCGCTGGCGCTGTTCCGGGGCCGCAACGAAGGGATGCTGCAACTGAGTTTGGAAATCGGCGATCCGGCCGCGCCGGAGGCCGATCCGGGCGAGCGCCTGGTCATCGCCCATTACCGGCTCCGCGACGCCGGTCGCGCGGCCGATCCGTGGCTGCGAGAAACCGCGCGCTGGGCCTGGAAACTCAAGCTGTTGCCGCATTTGGATACCGAATTGAAACAGCGCTTGCGCGAGGCCGCCGAGGAAGAGGCGATCCGGGTGTTCGCCCGCAACCTGCGCGATCTGTTGCTGGCCGCCCCCGCCGGCGCGCGCCCGACGCTCGGCCTCGATCCCGGCCTGCGCACCGGCGTCAAGGTCGCGGTGGTGGATGTCACCGGCAAACTGGTCGAGACCGCCACGATTTATCCGCACGCGCCGCGCAACCAATGGGATGAAAGCCTGCACGTGTTGGCGGAATTGTGCCGCCGCCACCGGGTGGAATTGCTCAGCATCGGCAACGGCACGGCATCCCGCGAAACCGACCGATTGGCCAGCGACCTGATCAAGCGCCATCCCGAACTCAAGCTGCACAAGCTGGTGGTGTCGGAAGCGGGGGCGTCGGTTTATTCGGCCTCGGAGCTGGCGGCGCGCGAATTTCCCGAGGTGGATGTGTCGCTGCGCGGCGCGGTATCCATCGCCCGGCGCTTGCAAGACCCGCTGGCGGAACTGGTCAAGATCGACCCCAAGGCCATCGGCGTCGGCCAGTACCAGCACGATGTCGGCCAAAGCCGGCTGGCGCGCGCCCTGGACGCGGTGGTCGAGGATTGCGTCAACGCGGTCGGGGTGGACGTGAACACCGCTTCCGCCCCGCTGCTGGCGCGGGTGGCCGGATTGAATGCCGCGTTGGCCCGCAACATCGTCGATTTTCGGGACGCCAACGGCGCGTTTCGCCGCCGCGAACACTTGTTGAAGGTGCCGCGTTTGGGCGATCGGACTTTCGAGCAAGCGGCCGGTTTCTTGCGGATCAGCGATGGCGACAACCCGCTGGACCGTTCCGCCGTTCACCCGGAAGCCTATCCTGTGGTCGAGCGGATTCTCGCCGCCAGCGGGCGCGGGCTGCACGAAGTGCTGGGCAACGCGACCTTTTTGAAAACGGTCGAGCCGGCGCACTTTACCGACCCGCGCTTTGGCTTGCCGACCGTGCGCGATATTTTGCTGGAGCTGGAAAAACCGGGCCGCGATCCCCGGCCGGCTTTCGAAACCGCCGCGTTCAAAGACGGCGTGGAAACGCTGGCCGATTTGCGGCCCGGCATGATTTTGGAGGGGGTGGTGACCAACGTCGCCAACTTCGGCGCGTTCGTGGACATCGGCGTGCATCAGGATGGGCTAGTGCACGTTTCGGCGCTGGCGGATCGCTTCGTCAAAGACCCGCGCGAGGTGGTGAAAGTGGGTCAGGTGGTGAAGGCCAGGGTGCTGGAGGTCGATTTGAAACGGCGGCGCATCGCCTTGAGCTTGCGGCTGAGCGAACCGGCCACGAAGCCCGCGCCAACCGCCTCGACCGACGCCCGCCCGCCGGACGCGCGGGGCCGAAAACCGCAGCCGGCGGCCCAACGCGCCGACCGCCCGGACCCCCGGTCGCCGGCGGATGCGCGTTCCGGCGCGCTGGCCGAGGCGTTCGCGCGAGCGCGGCGGGAACGCTAGCGCCGGCCGCGCCCGCGCGCCGATTTCGCGCGCATCGTTCAATCCTCGTCGCGGTCGGCCAGCAGGTCGTCTTCGTCGCTCAGCTCATCCTCGTCCTCGTAGTCGAGGTCGTCGTCCGCGTCAAAGGGGCCGGACCAATCTTCCGGTGCCTCGATCATTTCCAGCGGCAATTCGTACCAGGCGTCCAAATCCAGCTCTTCCACTTCGCCGTCGAAATACTGGATTTCGATGGTCTGGGCGTCTTCGTCCAGCGCGACGACTTCGAAATCGTTGCCGGTTTCCTCGTTGCGATACCAGTTGCCGATGATGGGATCAACGTCGCTCATGGCGGGTCTCCTGACTGACAAAGGGCGCTGAAGCGTCGGCGCCGGGCTCAATCGAAACTTGTCCGGGAATTTTGAGCAATGATTCCTGCAGATTTCAACCTAAAAATCGCGGAAATTCATGATGATCGGAATAGAGGCGCGAGCGAGCTGGCGCGTTGCTGTCTGGCGATCCTGGCGCAAGCGGCGCGCGAGCTGCCTGCCGCGAGCGGCGAGGAATGGCGGGAGCGGTTATCGGGCCTGTCTCTGGAACTGGCCGAAACCCGGCCCAGCATGACGCCGCTCAGAAATTTGCTGCGGTGTTGGCGCAATGGCCTTGCCGCGGATGCGGCGGCGCCTTTGGCCCTCGCCCGTCAGGCCGCCGCCGCGCGGGCGGAGGAATTGAGCGAGCGGTCGCGGCGGGCTGTCATCGACTGCGCCAGACACGTCGCCGCGCTGTTGGGAGCCGAACGGACGATCATGACCCACAGCTTCAGTTCCACCGTGCTGGCAAGCTGTCGTCTGCTCAAGGAAAAGGGTTTGCGGATGATCGTCACTGAATCGCGGCCGCTGGAGGAGGGACGCCGGTTGGCGGAGCAGCTTTCGGTTTGGCAGGTGCCGACGGTGTATATCACCGAGGCGCAGATGGCCTTATTCGTCGGTCAAGCGGATGCGGTGCTGGTCGGAGCCGACAGCGTGCTGGCGGACGGGTCGGCGCTCAACAAAGCGGGCACCGCTTTGCTGGCGCTGGCGGCGCGCGAGCGGGGGATACCGTTTTACGTGGCGTGCGAGAGCTTCAAATGGCGCGATGCGAGCGACCCGCCGCCCGGACTGGAGGAAATGGACCCGTCCGAATTAAAGGTTCCGGCCTGGCCGGGAGTGACGGTCAGAAATATCTATTTCGACGTGACGCCGGCGCGGCTGATCGGCGCGTGGATCGACGAGACGGGCGTCCGCCGAAACGCCGCGCAATAAAAACCCGGCCTCTTCGGGGGAAAGGCCGGGTCGAAGCGAAATACACCGTTATCGTTATCGGCTTCCGAGCTACTCTACTTGACGGCGCGATTATCGACCAGATCGGTCACCACGTTCGGATCGGCCAAGGTCGAGGTATCGCCCAACTGATCCACTTCGTTGGCGGCGATCTTGCGCAGGATGCGGCGCATGATCTTGCCGGAACGGGTCTTGGGCAGGCCGGGAGCCCACTGCAAGACATCCGGCGAGGCGATCGGGCCGATTTCCTTGCGCACGTGCGCGATCAGTTCCTTGCGCAGCTCCTCGGTCGGCTCGACCCCGACTTTCAGAGTGACATACGCATAAATGCCCTGGCCCTTCAAATCGTGCGGGTAGCCGACCACCGCCGCTTCGGCGACCGCCGGGTGCAGCACTAGCGCCGATTCGACCTCGGCCGTGCCCATGCGGTGCCCGGAGACGTTGATGACATCGTCCACGCGGCCGGTGATCCAGTAATACCCATCCTCGTCGCGCCGCGCGCCGTCGCCGGTGAAGTACAACCCCTTGTACATCGAGAAGTACGTCTCGATAAAGCGGGGATGATCGCCGTACACGGTCCGCATCATGCCCGGCCACGGCCGGGTGATGACCAAATTGCCGTCGGTCGCGCCTTCCAGGAATTGGCCCTCGGCATCGACCAGCGCCGGGCACACGCCAAAGAACGGCCGGGTGGCGGAGCCAGGTTTGAGCGGGGTCGCGCCCGGCAGCGGGGTGATCAGGATGCCGCCGGTTTCGGTCTGCCACCAGGTGTCGACGATCGGGCAGCGGCCGTCGCCGACGTTGTTGTAATACCACTCCCAGGCTTCGGGGTTGATCGGCTCGCCGACCGAACCCAGCAGCCGCAGGCTCTTGCGGGAGGTGCGCTTGACCGGCTCCTCGCCCTCGCGCATCAGCGAGCGGATCGCGGTCGGCGCGGTGTAGAAGATGTTGACCTTGTGCTTGTCGACCACTTCCCAGAAGCGGCTGACGTTCGGGTAGGTCGGGATGCCCTCGAACATGATCGAGGTCGCGCCGTTGGCCAGCGGCCCATAGACGATATAGGTGTGACCGGTGACCCAGCCCACGTCGGCGGTGCACCAGTAAATGTCGCCGTCGTGATAGTCGAAGATGTACTTGTGGGTGATCGCCGCGTGCAGCAAATAGCCGCCGGTGGTGTGCAGCACGCCCTTGGGTTTGCCGGTCGAGCCGGAGGTGTAGAGGATGAACAGGGGGTCTTCGGCGTCCATCGGCTCCGGCGGGCAGTCGGCGCTGGCCTTGGCCATCACGTCGTGATACCACACGTCGCGGCCGTTCTCCCAAGCGACGTTGCCGCCGGTGCGCTTGACCACCACCATCTTCTTGACGCTCGGCGTGCTTTGCAGCGCCTTGTCGGCGTTGGCCTTCATCGGCACCTTGCGCCCGCCGCGCAGCCCTTCGTCGGAGGTGATCACCACGTTGCAGGTGGCATCGAGGATGCGGTCTTTCAAAGAATCCGGCGAAAAGCCGCCGAACACGATGGAGTGGACGGCCCCGATCCGGGTGCAGGCCAGCATGGCGACGGCGGTTTCGGGGATCATCGGCATGTAAATGCAAACCCGGTCGCCCTTCTTGACCCCCAAGCCTTTCAAGGCGTTGGCGAATTTGCAGACATCCTCGTGGAGCTGCTTGTAAGTGATTTTCTTGTCTTCGGCCGGGTTGTCGCCTTCCCAGATGATCGCCACTTGATCGCCGCGGGTGGCCAGGTGCCGGTCCAGACAGTTTTGGCTGACGTTGAGCTTGCCGCCCTCGAACCAGCGAATGTGGCCTTTGGTGAAATCCCAGTCCAGCACCTTGTCCCAACGCTTGGACCAAGAAAGCAATTGATCGGCCTGCTCGGCCCAGAAGCCTTCGGGATCGTCGACCGAACGCTTGTACATCGACTGGTATTGGTCGTTGTTGATCCAGGCTTTGGAAGCGACTTCAGCCGGTACGGGATAGACCTTGACATCGGACATTACCGTAGTTCTCCTTTGGTGGAAGTTATGGCGGAATTGGGTGAAGCCGGACAGCGTTGAAGCCAGCCGCATCGGCTTCTTGTCTGTTATTTTCTAGACCACGTCCCTGGCCTTGTCTATAGAGCGAGATTCCGATTCGCCGATCGGATCGGATCGGGGGCTCTGCGCGGTGCCCGCATCTTCCCGGCGGCGGGAAAGCGTTTTCGGCACCGCCGCCAGGCGCCAATGTTCGAGCGCCCAGGCCAGCAGCGCGGCGGGCGGCCCGCGTTGCAGGTCCGCCGGCGGTTCCTGCCCCAGAAAGCGCAGAGCCGATGCCAGTACCGGCGCGGGTTCGGTTCGGTCGATGGGAGCGGCGCCGGTTTGCTTGCTCAACTTGCAGCCGCGCCGGTCGAGCGCGAGCGGGAGATGGGCGTATTCGGGCGTGGGAAGGCCCAGCAGTCCCTGCAGGTAGATCTGGCGGGCAGTCGATTCCAGCAGGTCGCTGCCGCGCACGATTTGGGTCATGCCTTGCGCCGCGTCGTCCACCACGACGGCCAACTGATAAGCGAACGCGCCGTCGGCGCGGCGGATCACAAAATCGCCGACCTCGGTCGCCAAAAGCTGCTGGCGCGCCCCTTGAACCGCGTCTTGAAACGCCACCGACCGGTCATCCACCCGCAAACGGATCGCGCTCGGTCGGTCGGGATGGCGGGGACGGAGACGGCAGTAACCGGGGTAGATCGGGCCGCCGTCGCTAGCGCGCGTGCAGGCGGCGAGTTCCCGCCGGCTGCACGCGCAAGAATAGGCCAAGCCGGCGTCGATCAATCGGGTCAGGGCCGCGCGATACGCGGCGGTCCGCGCGCTTTGGTAAAGCACCGGGCCGTCCCAGTGCAACCCGTAGCGTTCCAGCGTTCGCAAGATGGCGTCGGCCGCGCCGTTTTGGCTGCGCTGTCGGTCGAGGTCCTCGATGCGCACCCACCATTCGCCGCCGCGCCGGCGCGCTTCCAGGAAACTGCCCAGCGCGGCGATCAGCGAGCCGAAATGCAAGGGGCCGGTCGGGGACGGCGCAAAGCGGCCGCGCTGAGGCACAACAAGCCCGGCGGTGGAAGCCATCGCCTGAGACAGACGGGTTTTGAGGCGGAAATTCGGTGAGGGCCGGCGTCAATTACCCTGCTTTTCGCGGATTTCTTCCAGCATTTTGCAGTCGATACACAAGGTGGCGGTGGGTCGGGCCAACATGCGCGGCAGGCCGATTTCCACGCCGCAGGCTTCGCAGTAGCCGTAGTCGCCGCTTTCGATCAGAGCCATCGACTCGTTGATCTTCTTGATCAGCTTGCGTTCCCGGTCGCGTGTCCTCAGCTCCAGACTGAACTCTTCTTCCTGGGTGGCGCGATCGTTCGGATCGGGAAAGGTGGCGGATTCGTCCTGCATGTGGTTGACCGTGCGGTCGACCCCATGCAGCAGGCTTTCCTTCCACTCCGTCAGGAGCTTGCGGAAGTGAGCCAACTGGGCCTCGCTCATGTAAGGCTCGCCGTCAGCGGCTTGATACGACGCGGGCGTTGCCTGAGCGAGGGAATGGGTGGCAGCCATTGCGATTCCCTCCTAAATGGAACTAAAGCTAAACGGCGGAACCAGCCGGAAATTCATCCGCCGCGCTGCTGGGCTCGAAAAGCCGAGACGCCATCGCGGAAAATGTACCGCAGACCCTTCCCGATGGCAAAAATATAGAGCGATTTTTGGCTGTTTTGCGAGTCAATAGCTTTCGAGGCGTCGGCGGCGGCTTCAAAACGTCGGATAAAACGCCGAACGGTGTTCCTCTATCCTGGTCATGCGGGCGTGAATTAAAAAAGGCGATGGGCGGTTTATCCGAATTTGAGCCGTGGATATAATCGGGCTGCAAAAGCGGGCGGCCGCCGGGCGTTCCGTTGCATTGCGCTGCCTGCCGGCTCGCCGGCTCGCCGGCTTGCCCGCGCCAGAGCGCCAACGCGCCCCTTTCGGGTCTTTGCGCGCCGCGATTGCGGCCAATACTTTCGCGCCGCGCATGACAGGCGCGGCGCTGGCGACCGTTTCGCGCCGGTATCGTCCAATTAAGCCCCGGCTCGGTCGGCGCCGGGTCGGCGCATCGGCGACCGAGGTTTTGCTTCGTCCTGACCTGTTCTGGACCGATTCGGGAGCCGCCGTTTCCGCCGGGTCCGTGCCTGGAAATCTTTCACCACCGGGAGTCGATCAGCGCCCATGAGCACACTCATCGAGCAATTTCGCCAAAGTTCGCCGCTGTTCGGCGGCAACGCGGCTTTCATCGAGGAACTGTACGAGAGCTTTCTGAGCGACCCGGAGTCGGTCAGCGACAACTGGCGGCACTATTTCCGCGACATGGAGGCCCAGACCCAGGGCGCGCGGGACGTGGCCCACGGCCCGATTCGCGAGTCTTTCTCCCGCCGGGCGTTGCAGCCGCAGGCCGGCGTGGGCCGGGCGCAGGTGCTCAGCCCGGCTGCGGCCGAAAATCAGGCGGCGGTGCTGCGGATCATCAACGCCTATCGGACCCGGGGCCACAAGGCCGCCGATCTCGATCCGTTAAAATTGCGCGACCGGCCGCCGGTGCCGGAGCTGGACCCCGGCTACCACGGCTTGAGCGAGGCCGACATGGGCTCTTCGTTCAACACCGGTTCGCTGGTCGCGCCGTCGCAATGGACCTTGAGCGAGATCATGAGCCTGCTGCGCGATGTCTACATCGGCTCCATCGGCTCGGAATACATGCACATCAACGAGACGGCGGAAAAGCGCTGGATTCAAAAGCGGCTGGAAGGCCAGCGCGCCCGGCTCGACTTGAGCGGCGAGGAGCGCAAGCAACTGCTGCACTGGCTGGTGGCCGCCGAGGGTTTGGAGCGCTATCTCCACACCCGCTACGTCGGCCAGAAACGGTTTTCGCTGGAAGGCGGCGAGAGCTTGATCCCGATGATGGACGAGCTGATCCAGCAGGCCGGCGCGCAAGGAATCCAGGAAATCATCATCGGCATGGCCCACCGGGGCCGGTTGAACGTGCTGGTCAACATCATCGGCAAATCGCCCGCCGAACTGTTCGACGAGTTCGAGGGCAAGCGCCGGGTCGGCAGCACCGGGGACGTGAAATATCACATGGGCTTTTCCTCGGACGTGCAAACGCCGGGCGGCCCGCTGCATCTGGCGCTGGCGTTCAACCCGTCCCATCTGGAAATCGTCAACCCGGTGGTGGAGGGCTCGGTGCGCGCCCGCATGGAGCGGCGGCGCGAACCCGGCGCGGAAACGCCGCCGTTCAATTCCGTCATGCCGCTGCTGATTCACGGCGACGCCGCCTTCGCCGGCCAGGGCGTCAACATGGAAACGTTGCAGTTCTCCCAGGTGCGCGGCTACCGCACCGGCGGCACCGTGCACATCGTCATCAACAACCAGATCGGCTTCACCACCAGCAACCCGCTCGACACCCGCTCGGCGATGTACTGCACCGATGTCGCCAAGATGGTGCAGGCGCCGATCTTTCACGTCAACGGCGACGACCCCGAAGCGGTGCTGTTTGTCACCCGGCTGGCGCTGGAATACCGGATGACCTTCAACAAGGACGTGGTCATCGACATGATCTGCTACCGCCGCCTGGGCCACAACGAAGCCGACGAGCCGGCCGCCACCCAGCCGATGATGTACACCAAGATCCGGGCGCGCAAAACCACCGCGACCTTGTACGCCGAGAAACTGATCGGCGAGGGCGTGATCGCGGAAGCCGACTTCCAGGAGATGCAGACGCGCTATCGCGCCAACCTGGACGCCGGCCGGCAGGTATCGCGCCCCACGCTGCCGCACGCCAAAGGCCCCTATTCGATCGACTGGACGCCGTTCGCCGTCGAGGACTGGAGCCTGCCGGTCGACACCGCCGTCCCCGTGGAAACCCTGCGCGATCTCTCCGACCGCCTGCTCAAATTGCCGGAAGGCTTCGAAATGCATCCCCGCGTCGCCAAGCTGATGGACGACCGGCGCAAGATGGCGGCCGGAGCGCTGCCGCTGGATTGGGGGTTCGCCGAAAACCTGGCCTACGCCAGCTTGCTCAAGGAAGGTTATCAGGTGCGGATTTCCGGGCAGGATTGCGGGCGCGGCACCTTCTTCCACCGCCATTCGGTGCTGCACAACCAAAAAGACGGCACCAGCTACGTGCCGCTGATGAACCTCTATCCCGGCCAGCCGAACTTCATCGTCATCGATTCGATTTTGTCCGAGGAAGCGGTGCTGGCGTTCGAATACGGTTACGCCACCGCCGAATCGAATGGCCTGATCGTCTGGGAAGGCCAGTTCGGCGATTTCGCCAACGGCGCGCAGGTGGTCATCGACCAGTTCATCTCATCCGGCCAGACCAAGTGGGGCCGGATGTGCGGGCTGGTGATGCTGCTGCCGCACGGTTACGAGGGGCAGGGGCCGGAGCATTCCTCGGCGCGGCTGGAGCGCTATTTGCAGCTGTGCGCCGAAAACAACATGCAAGTGGTGGTGCCCTCGACCCCGGCCCAATGCTTCCACATGCTGCGCCGGCAGATGCGGCGCACGTTCCGCAAGCCGCTGATCGTGATGAGCCCCAAGAGCCTGCTGCGGCACCGGCTGGCGGTCAATAGCCTGGAGGAGCTGACCGAGGGCCACTTTCAGGAGCTCATCCCGGAAATCGACCCGCACGATCCGAGCAAGATTACCCGCCTAGTGGCGTGCAGCGGCAAGGTTTTTTACGACTTGCTGGAAGCCCGCCGCGAGCGCAACTTGGACCATGTGGCCATCGTCCGCATCGAGCAGCTTTATCCGTTCCCGCAGGCGCTCTACACCGCCGAGATCGAGCGTTACCCGAATCTGAGCGATCTGATCTGGTGTCAGGAAGAGCCGAAGAATCAAGGCGCCTGGTTTGAAAGCCTCCATCACCTGGACCGGGATTTGCCGTCCCGGGTCAAGATCCGTTACGCCGGACGACCGCATTCGGCCTCGCCGGCGGTGGGCTATCACAGCGTCCATGTCGAGCAGCAGCAGCAGCTTGTGAACGAAGCTCTGGGCCAGTAACCACCGCGACCCAGATCGACCAACGACCCGGAACTCAAGGGAAGAAAGAAGATGACCATCGAAGTGAAAGTCCCCTCGTTGCCCGAATCCGTTTCCGACGGCACGCTCGTCAACTGGAAGAAAAAACCGGGAGAGGCGGTGAAGCGAGGGGAAAATCTGGTGGACTTGGAAACGGACAAGGTGGTGCTCGACATCCCCGCGCCCGCCGACGGGGTGCTCGGCGACATCTTGCGCCAGGACGGCGAAATCGTGACCACCGGCGACGTGATCGCGACTTTGCGGGAAGGGGAGAGCGCTCGGGCGGAAAACGCGGCTGCCGCCGCAACGCCGTCCCCCGCGCCCGCGATGCCGTCCCCCGCGCCCGCGACGCCGGTCGCCGAAGCCGATCTGGACGGCTTGAGCCCGGCGGTGCGCCGGCTGGCCGCCGAACACGGCCTGGACATCGCCAAGGTGGCGGGCAGCGGTCGCGGCGGCCGCGTCACCAAGGCCGACGTGCTGGCGTTTCTGGAAGGCGGCCAACCGGCCCGGCCAGCGTCAGCGCCGCCCGCCGCGCCGCAAGCCGGGTCCCCGGCTGCAGCGCCGGTGGCCGCGCCCGCCGGCGCGCCCGCGCCCCCCGATGCCCAGGGCCGGCTGGAACAGCGGGTGCCGATGACCCGGCTGCGCGCCCGCATCGCCGAGCGCTTGTTGATGGCCAAGAACGCCACGGCCATGCTCACCACCTTCAACGAAATCAACATGAAGCCGGTGATGGACCTGCGCAACCGCTACAAGGACGATTTCGAGAAAAAACACGGCGTGCGGCTGGGGTTCATGGGCTTTTTCGTCAAAGCGGTGATCGAGGCGCTCAAGCGCTATCCGGCGGTGAACGGCTCCATCGACGGCAACGACATCATCTATCACGGCTATTACGACATCGGCATCGCGGTTTCCTCGCCGCGCGGTCTGGTGGTGCCGATCCTGCGCGACGCCGACCAAATGAGCCTGGCCGAAATCGAAAAAACCATCGGCGAATTCGGCAAGAAGGCGAAGGAAGGCACGCTGACGGTGGAGGAGATGACCGGCGGCACCTTCACCATCACCAACGGCGGCGTGTTCGGATCGCTGATGTCCACGCCGATCCTCAACCCGCCGCAAAGCGGCATTCTCGGGATGCACGCCACCAAGGATCGGCCGGTGGCGGAAAACGGCCAGGTCGCGATCCGGCCGATGATGTACGTGGCCCATTCCTACGACCACCGGATCATCGACGGCCGCGAGGCGGTGACGTTTCTGGTGACCGTCAAGGAATGCATCGAAGACCCGGCCCGCCTGGTGTTGCAAGTTTAGGCGGTCGCGGCGCAAGCCCGAAAGCGAAAGCGGCGGACAGCGGCCGCTTGCCGAGCCGCCGTCCGGATCGAGCGCGCGTCGCCCGCGCCGGCGGCGCGGGCGCGCCACTTTTTATTTCCCATCCTTTACGAACGTTTAGCGTTATTCGGGGGCAGCATGGCAAAGACTTACGATGTGGTCGTCATCGGCGGCGGTCCCGCCGGCTACGTGGCGGCGATCCGCTGCGCGCAGCTCGGGCTGGAAACCGCCTGCGTGGAAGAGTGGATCAATTTCAAAGGCGACCCGGCGCTGGGCGGCACCTGCCTGAACGTGGGCTGCATCCCCTCCAAGACCCTGCTCGAATCTTCCGAGCAATACCACCATCTCCGGCACGGCATGGGCGCGCACGGCATCCACGTCGAGGGCGTCCGCCTGGACCTCGACAAGATGATGGCGCGCAAGGACGACATCGTGCTGCAACTGACCAACGGCATCGGCGCGCTGTTTAAGGCCAACGGCGTCGAATGGTTGCAAGGCCACGGCAAGCTGCTGGCGGAGCGCCAGGTCGAGATCACCGCGCGAGACGGCTCGGTCGAAGTCGTCGGGGCCGACAACGTGATTGTCGCCACCGGCTCCAGGCCGATCGATATCGACGCCGCGCGGGTGGACAACGCCGAAGGTCTGATCGTCGATTCGACCGGCGCGCTGGATTTTCGCAAAGTGCCGGAGACGCTGGGCGTGATCGGCGCGGGCGTGATCGGGCTGGAGCTGGGCAGCGTCTGGAACCGCCTGGGCTCCAAAGTGATCATGCTGGAAGCGGTCGAGGATTTTCTGGTCCTGGCCGACCAGCAAGTCGCGCGCGAAGCCTTGCGCCAGTTCAAAAAGCAGGGGCTCGATATCCGGCTGGGAGCCCGCGTGATCGCCACCCAAAAGACCGCCGGCGGCGTCGAGGTTTCGTTCAAGGACAAAGACGGCGAACAAAAAATCACCGTCGAGAAGCTGCTGGTGTCGGTCGGCCGCCGGCCAAACACCGATAACGTCGCCGCGCCGGAAGCCGGGTTGCTGCTCAACGAAGGCGGTTTCATCCATGTGGACGACCGATGCGAAGCCAACCTGCCGGGGGTTTACGCGATCGGCGACGTGGTGCGCGGGCCGATGCTGGCCCACAAGGGGTCCGAGGAGGGCATCATGGTGGCCGAGAATATCGCCGGCCAGCACGGGCATCTCAACTACGACGCCATTCCGTGGGTGATCTACACCAACCCCGAAATCGCCTGGGTCGGCCGGACCGAGCAGGCGCTCAAGAGCGCGGGCATCCCCTACAAAGTCGGCAGTTTTCCGTTTTCCGCCAACGGCCGGGCCAAAGCCATGGACGCGGCCAACGGCATGGTCAAAATCCTGGCTCACGCCCAGACCGATGCGTTGTTGGGGTGCCACATCATCGGCCCGTTCGCTTCCGAACTCGTTCAGGAGGCGGTGCTGGCCCTGGAGTTCCACGCCAGCAGCGAAGATCTGGCCCGGACCATTCACGGTCATCCGACGCTCTATGAGGCCGTGCACGAAGCGGCCTTGTCGGTCCACGGCCGCGCCTTGCACAAAATCAATACCTGAAGCGATCAATGGCGCGCGAAGGCGCGGCTCGCGCCGTCGAAGGCGTGCTTGGCTTCGGCGATCGCGGCGAGGCGTCGCGCTTGCAGCGCCTCCGCCAGCGCCAAACCGCTCAAGCCTTGCGCGACCAGGGGCCGGGCGCTGACGGCGGCGGCGGCTCGCTGGACCTGAGCCAGCAGCGCCGGCTGCGGGTAGGCACGATCTTCCAGGCCGAGCCGGCCGCGCGCGTCCGCCTCGCAGGCGAGCAAAAAGTGGGCGAAGCGCTGCGGCTTGCGCAAGGCGTCCACGCCCAACAAGGTCTTGAGCAAAGTTTTCGGGCGCAAGCTCAAGGCGCGGTGGCAGTGGGTATGGTAGCGGGCGGTCAGCACGCCCAGCTCCCGGAACATGTTGGGGATGCGCAACCGCTGGCACAGGGCGCGCACCAGCTCCGCGCCGCGCTGTTCGTGGCCGAGATGGCGCGGCCATTGTTCGGGCGGCGTGGTCCCTTTGCCGAGATCGTGCACCAGCACCGCGAAGCGGGTCACGACATCGGCGCGCAGCCGGACCGCCTGGCCGAGCGCCATCAGGGTATGGACGCCGGTGTCGATCTCGGGGTGATGCGCGGGCGGTTGCGGCACCCCGAACAGCCGGTCGATTTCCGGGAATATCCGCGCCAGCGCGCCGCAGTCGCGCAGGGTTTCGAAAAACCGTTCCGGCCGAGCTTCGCCGAGGGCGCGCACGGTTTCCGCCCAAACCCGCTCCGGCACCAGTGCGTCGGCCTCGCCGCCGGCGATCATTTGGCGCATCAGCGCCAGCGTTTCCGGCGCGATGCGGAAACCGAGCGCGGCGTAGCGGGCGCTGAAACGGGCCAGGCGCAGAATCCGCACCGGGTCTTCGGCAAAGGCCGGCGAAACGTGGCGCAACCAGCGATCCTCCAAATCGCGGCGGCCACGATAAGGGTCGATCAGCCGGCCTTGGCCGTCGCGGGCCATGGCGTTGATGGTAAGATCTCGCCGCAAGAGGTCGTCTTCGAGCGTGACCTCGGTGCCGGCATGGACGGCGAAACCGTAATAGCCGGGCGCGGTCTTGCGCTCGGTGCGGGCGAGGGCGTATTCCTCGCGGGTTTGCGGGTGCAAAAACACCGGGAAATCTTTGCCGACCGGCTGAAAGCCGCGCGCCAGCAAGTCGTCGGGCGTCGCGCCGACCACCACCCAATCGCGTTCCTTGACCGGCAGGCCGAGCAACTCATCGCGCACCGCGCCGCCGACCAGGTAGATTGTTAAGGCGTTTGTGTCCATCGGTCCGGGGGTTGAAGGGCTAATTCGAGAGCCGGCGAGGGCGCGATCGCCGCGCCGGCTGATAAACCTTAGACGGTTTTAAACGGTGCGGCGCGCTTTCTGGATATTTTTAACGGCACTGGCTTGCGGGTTGGCGCTGTCGGGTTGCGCCGAGCTGGGCTATTACCGGCAGGCGGCGGTCGGCCAATGGGATTTGTTGCGGGCGCGCCGGCCGGTGGCGGAGGTGCTGGCCGACCCCGAAACCGCGCCGGAGCTGCGCCGGCGGCTGGAGCGGGCGCAAACCATGCGCGCTTTCGCCAGCAAGGAACTGGGGTTGCCCGAAAACGGCAGCTATCGGCATTATGCCGACCTCGGGCGACCTCAAGCGGTCAAGAACGTCTTCGCGGCTTCCGAGCTTTCGCTGGAACCCCGCCGTTGGTGTTATCTGACAGTCGGCTGTTTGAGCTATCGCGGCTATTTTGACGCCGAAGCCGCGCGGCGGCTGGCCGCCGAACTGCGGGCGGCCGGCGATGACGTTTACGTCGCCGACATTCCGGCCTATTCGACCTTGGGCTGGTTCGACGATCCGCTGTTAAACACCTTTGTTCACTGGCCGGTCGGACGGTTGGCGGAGCTGATGTTTCACGAGCTGGCGCATCAGCGGTTATATGTCGGAGGCGATAGCGCGTTCGATGAAGCCTTCGCCACCGCCGTGGGCCGCTTGGGCGCGGAACGCTGGTTGGCGAGCCAAGGGTCGGCCGAGGAACGGGAAGCCTACGCGCTCGATAGCCGGCGGCGCGAGCAGTTTTTGCAAGCGGTGACCAAGTCGCGCGAGGAGTTGGCGGCCGTTTACGATGCTTCGCGTCCGGATGCCGCCAAACGTCTGGAGAAACGGCGCATCCTGGCGGAATTGCGCGAGCGGTATCGGGCGTTGAAACAATCCTGGGGCGGCTACGCGGGTTACGACCGCTGGTTCGATCAGGATCTCAATAACGCGAAACTGGCTGGTCACAACACCTACTATCATTGGGTTCCGGCTTTTATGGCTTTACACGAACAGGAGGGCCGCGATTTCGCCGCTTTTTATCGGGCGGCGGGCGCGATCGCGTCTTTGTCGCCGCCGGAGCGCGCGGCGCGGTTGACCGCGCTAGCGAAGCCCGCGCCCGCTTTGCCGGGCGGAGTCGAACCGAGCGCCCTCCAGCCCCTGATCACCGACAGGACCGACGATGAGCGCCGAGCTTTCTGAAACCGCCCCGCTGCTGGAAGTCCGCGATCTGTCGGTGTCGTTCGGCGCGCTGGCGGCGGTCAAGCGAGTTTCGTTCGCGCTGGATCGCGGCGAGACGCTGGCGCTGGTGGGCGAGAGCGGTTCCGGCAAGTCGGTCACGGCCTTGTCCATTTTGCAATTGCTGCCGTATCCGCACGCCCACCATCCCGGCGGCAGCATCCGCTTGCGGGGGCAGGAATTGGTGGGCGCACCGCCGGAGCGGATGCGCCAGATTCGCGGCGATCAGATCGCCATGGTGTTTCAGGAGCCGATGACCTCGCTCAACCCGCTGCACTCGATCGAAAAGCAGATCGGCGAGACGCTGGAATTGCACAAAGGACTGCGCGGCGGCCGCTTGCGCGCGCGGATTCTGGAGCTGCTGGATTGGGTGGGCTTGCCCGACGCCGCCCGACGCCTGAACGCCTTGCCGCACGAATTGTCCGGCGGCCAGCGCCAG
>JAEUPW010000095.1 GCA_016790045.1 Candidatus Competibacteraceae bacterium | reverse complement strand
AGCGCTTCGTCCATAGCCGGATTAGAGCAGTTGCGGGTGGGCCCGCTCGCTCGGTTGCAGCACCTTGTTCAGCGCGTTGACATAAGCCTTGGCCGAGGCGATCACGATGTCGGTGTCGGCGCCTTGGCCGTTGACGATCCGCCCGCCCTTGGCGACCCGCACCGTGACCTCGCCCTGCGAGTCGGTGCCGCTGGTGATGTTGTTGACCGAATACAGCAGCAAATCGGTGCCGGTATTCAGGATGCTTTCGATGGCCTTGAACGAGGCGTCGACCGGGCCGCCGCCCTCGGCGATCGCGCTGTGCTCCACGCCGTCTAGCGTTAGAGCGACTTGGGCCTTCGGGGTTTCGCCGGTTTCCGAACACACCCGCAGATAGCGGAGCTGCGCCCGGTCGTTTTCCGCCGTCAGGTTGGCGTCGGTCACCAGCGCCTGCAAGTCCTCGTCGTAAATTTCGTGCTTTTTGTCGGCCAGCTCCTTGAAGCGGGCGAAGGCGGCGTTCAAATCTTCCTCGGAGGCGAAGCTGGCCCCCAACTCTTCCAGCCGGGTGCGGAAGGCGTTGCGGCCGGAATGTTTGCCCAGCACCATCCGGTTGGTGGACCAGCCCACGTCCTCGGCCCGCATGATCTCGTAGGTCTCGCGATGCTTGAGCACGCCGTCCTGATGGATGCCGGATTCGTGGGCGAAGGCGTTCGCGCCGACGATGGCCTTGTTGGGCTGCACCGGAAAGCCGGTGATGTTGGAGACTAGGCGCGAGGCCGGCACGATCTGGGTGGTGTCGAGGCCCACGTCGAGCTGGAAGATGTCGCGGCGGGTGCGCACCGCCATCACGATTTCTTCCAGCGAGGCGTTGCCGGCCCGTTCGCCCAGGCCGTTGATGGTGCATTCCACTTGCCGCGCGCCGGCCAGCACCGCCGCCAGCGAATTGGCGACCGCCAGCCCCAGATCGTTGTGGCAATGGACCGAGAAGATCGCCTTATCGGCGTTCGGCACCCGCTCGATCAAGTTGCGGATGGTGTGGGCGAACTGTTCGGGCACGTTGTAGCCGACCGTGTCGGGAATGTTGATGGTCCGCGCGCCGGCGTCGATGGCCGCCTCGACGATCCGGCACAGAAAATCCAGCTCGGAGCGGCCGGCGTCCTCGGCGGAAAATTCCACGTCGTCGGTCCAGCGCCGCGCCCGGCGCACCGCCTCGATCGCCCGCTCCACCACCTGATCCGGCTCCATCCGCAATTTCATCTTCATGTGGACCGGCGAGGTGGCGATAAAAGTGTGAATCCGGCAGGCCGCCGCATCTTTCAAAGCTTCGCCGGCCCGGTCGATGTCGGCGTCGGCGGCGCGCGCCAGCCCGCAGACCACGCTGTCCTTGACCGCCCGCGCCACCGCCCGCACCGCCTCGAAGTCGCCGGGGCTGGCGATGGGGAAACCGGCTTCGATCACGTTGACCCGCATCCGCTCCAACATCTTGGCGATGCGGACTTTTTCTTCCTTGGTCATCGACGCGCCGGGGCTTTGTTCGCCATCGCGCAAGGTGGTATCGAAAATGATCAGTGGGTTCATGCAACGCTCTCCAGGTGGGTTCGCCCGCCTGCCGGATGGGGTCGTAAGTCACAGCGGTCAATGGCCGCGATCATGGCGATTTTGCACCGTTTGTCAGCCAAATGGGAATGGCGTTAGATGCCCGCGATGAGCTTTCTAAAAGCTCTCGCAAGGTCCGAAAGGTCGGAAAGCGGCCAAACGGGTTTCGATAAACCATTATAAATGTTATAATTTTGCTATATTAAACGCTAAAGTATTCTAAACGCTCAGCTTTTGGAATCCGCTCGAACAACATCGACGGTCCGCCGCCGCCGGGCACAGGCATCCGCCAAGCGGGCGGCTCGGACAGTGACAGCCGAGTTGAGGATCGCTTTTGGCGGCCTTGGCCCGTTTGAAACAACCGCATGAAATCCTGCGTTTCACCCGATTTTCTGCAACACCTGCAAAGGCAGACTGGACCCAGTTCGCGAAGTTCTGCTTTTTAGATCGCAATCAGGTTCGGCGGCGGCTTGGCGCCGCCAGCCCGTTTTATCCGCCACAGAAGGCAGCCGATTCATGGACAAGCTTACGCCAGGCGCTCGCTATTTGGGCGATCAGCGATGCGCCTTCACGTTTTGGGCGCCGTTGCTTGAGGCGGCGGCGGTCCATCTGCTCGCGCCCGAAGAGCGCCTGATTCCGATGGTCCGCGACGCGCGGGGCTACTGGCGAGCCACGGTGACCGGTATCGAGCCCGGCGCGCTATATTGCTACCGGTGGAACGACCAATTCGACCGGCCCGATCCCGCCTCCTGCCGCCAACCCGACGGCGTTCACGGGCCGTCGGCGGTGGTCGATCACGCCTTTGCCTGGACCGATGCGGGCTGGCGGCCGCCGCCGTTCGAGCGGTGGGTGCTCTACGAGCTGCACGTGGGAACCTTCACGCCCGAAGGCACGTTTGACGCCATCATTCCCCGGTTGCCCGAATTGCGCGCGCTGGGCGTCACCGCGCTGTCGCTGATGCCGGTGGCGCAATTTCCCGGCGAGCGCAACTGGGGCTATGACGGCGTTTACCCCTACGCCGTGCAAAACTCTTACGGCGGCGTCGAGGGGTTGAAGCGGCTGGTGGACGCCTGCCATCGCCAAGGTTTGGTGGTGATTCTGGACGTGGTCTACAACCATCTCGGGCCAGAGGGCAATTATCTGTGGGACTTGGGGACCTATTTCACCGATCAGTACCGGACGCCTTGGGGCGCTGCGGTCAATTACGATGGTCCCCACAGCCCTGGCGTCCGCCATTACGTGACGGAAAACTTGCGCTATTGGTTTGAAACCTGCCATTGCGACGCTTTGCGGCTGGATGCGGTGCACGCCATTTACGATTTCGGCGCCCGCCCTATCCTGGCGGAGCTGGCCGCCGTCGCCGCCGATTGCGGGCGGCGACTGGGCCGGCCGTGCACCCTGATCGCCGAAAGCGATCTCAACGACCCCCGGTTACTTCGCTCGCCGGACGCGGGCGGTTACGGGCTCGACGCGCAATGGAGCGACGATTTCCATCACGCCCTGCACGCGGTGCTGACCGGCGAGCGTCACGGTTACTACGAGGATTTCGGCAGTCTCGACCAATTGGCGCAAGCTTATCGCCGGCCCTTCGTTTACGCCTGGAATTACTCGCCGCACCGCCAGCGCTTGCACGGCGACGATCCCGGCGATTGCCCGGCCTGGCGTTTCCTCGCCTTCGGGCAAAATCATGATCAGGTCGGCAACCGGCCGCTGGGGGAGCGGTTCTCGGCTTTGTTGCCGTTTCCCGCCCTGAAGTTGGCGGCGGCGGCGGTGCTGCTGTCGCCTTATGTGCCGCTGCTGTTCATGGGCGAGGAATACGGCGAACCCCGGCCGTTTCTGTATTTCATCAGCCACGGCGATCCGGCCTTGATCGAAGGCGTGCGCCAAGGGCGGCGCGAGGATTTTCTGGAGCTTGGCGCGACAGGGGAGGCGCCCGACCCGCAAGACCCGAGCAGCTTCGCCGGTTCCAAGCTGCAATGGGAACTGGCGCAAACCGGCCGACACGCTCAGTTGCGGGCGTTTTACGCCGAATTATTGCGGCTGCGGCGAGAATTGCCGGCGCTGGCATGGCTGGACAACGCCAGTTTGACCGCCGCCGCCATCGCGCCGACCGCGCTGGAATTGCGGCGCTGGCGCGACGAGAATCGGATCGTCGCTTGGTTCAATTTTTCCGGCCGCGCGATCGAGGTGACCGCGACCCTGGGTCCAGGCCGCTGGCGCAAGCAACTCGACGCCGCCGATCCTGCTTGGGGCGGTCCGGGGAGCGGTTTGCCGGCGACACTCCAACCCGGCGCTGTCGCGCTCGCGCTGCCGCCCTATGCCGTAGCGGTTTACGCCGCCGGTCTTTCTCAATGATCGCGCCAACGCCGAGGGTCATCCCATGATGCGTGTTCCCGTCGCGACCTATCGCTTGCAATTCACCCCCGGCTTCGATTTCGACGCCGCCGCCGCCGTCGCCCCCTATCTTGCGGAACTCGGCATTTCGGACATCTACGCCTCGCCGATCCTCACGCCCCGGCGCGGCAGCCAGCACGGTTACGATGTGGTGGATTCCCGCGCGATCAGCCCCGAACTGGGCGGGCTGGAGCGGTTCGAGAGCTTGAGCCAAACGCTCAAACGGCTGGAAATCGGCTGGGTGCAGGACATCGTTCCCAATCACATGGCGTTCGACAGCCAGAATCCGGTGCTGGTGGACGTATTGGAAAACGGCCCGGATTCGCGCTATCACGAATTTTTCGACATCAACTGGAACCATCTCTACGAAGGGATCAAGGGAAGGGTGCTGGCGCCGTTTCTCGGCAAATTCTACGGCGATTGCCTGGAAAGCGGCGAATTGCGCCTGGGTTACACCGAGCAGGGGCTGGCGGTTTATTACTATGATTTCCGCTTTCCGATCCGAATCGAATCCTATTACCGGGTGCTGACTTACGATCTGGCGCGGCTGCGCGCCCGGCTGGAGCGCAGCCACCCGCACTTCGTCAAATTCCTCGGCGTCCTCTATCTGCTCAAATACATTCCCTCCGGAGCGGAGGGGCGGGAGCGCTACGACCAGATTTCCTTCATCAAGCAGATGCTGTGGGAGCTGTGGGACGCCAGCCCCGAAGTGCGGGAGTTCATCGAGGAAAACATACGGATTTTCAACGGCGAAGCGGGTAAACCCGAGAGTTTCGACCTGTTGGAAAGCTTGCTCGACGAACAATTTTTCCGCCTGTCCTACTGGAAGCTGGGCAACGAGGAACTCAATTATCGCCGCTTCTTCACCATCAACGATCTGATCTCCCTGCGCATCGAAGATGCCGGCGTTTTCGATTTCACCCACGAGCTGATCCTCAAGCTGGTGGCCGAGGACAAAATCAACGGCTTGCGGATCGACCATATCGATGGCTTGTACGACCCGGCGGAGTACTTGGGCCGGCTGCGCGAGCGCGCCCCTTACGTCTATCTGGTGGTGGAAAAGATCCTCGAACACGGCGAGGAGCTGCCGGTGAGCTGGCCTTGTCAGGGCACCAGCGGGTACGATTTTTTGGGGGTCAGCAACGGCCTGTTCTGCGATCCGGCGGCCGAGCCGGAATTCACCGCGCTGTATCGCGCGTTCACCGGCGACGCCACGTCCTGCGAAACTCTGATCGACCGCAACAAGCGGATGATCGTGGCCCGGCATCTGGCCGGCGACATCGACAGTCTGGCGCACGTGCTCAAGCGCATTTCCGAGCGCTACCGCTACGCCAGCGATTTCACCCTCTACGGGCTGAAATCGGCGCTGGTCGAGATTCTGGTGCTGTTTCCGGTGTATCGAACCTACATCGACCGGAGCGGGGCCAGCCGGGCCGATCAAGATTGCATGCGCCGGGTGATCGCCCAGGCCCGGTTAAATCTGCCCAATTTCCGCAACGAGCTGGAATTCGTCGAGCGGTTTTTGCGGCTGGAGTTCGACGAGAACATGGCGGCCGAGGGCAAGGATCAATGGCTGCATTTCATCATGCGCTTGCAGCAGTTCACCGGGCCGCTGATGGCCAAGGGCGTCGAGGATACGGTGTTCTATGTCTACAATCGCCTGCTGTCGCTGAACGAAGTGGGGGCGGGACCGCTCCAGTTCGGCATCGACCTGGAGGAATTTCACGCCTTCAACCAGCATCGGGTCGCCTGTTGGCCCCACGCCATGAACGCCAGCGCGACCCACGACACCAAGCGGGGCGAGGACGCGCGCGCGCGCTTGAACGTGCTATCGGAATTGCCGGCTGAATGGGAGCAGCAACTGCGCTCCTGGCGCGAGATCAATGCGGCGCACAAAGTCCGGATCGGCGAGCGTCTGGCGCCCGCCAACGACGACGAATACCTGTTCTATCAGACGCTGTTGGGCGCTTATCCCTTCGATCTGGCCGACTATCCGGCTTTCGTCGGCCGGATCAAGGACTATCTGATCAAGGCGGTTCGCGAAGCCAAGGTCCACACCAACTGGCTGGAGCCGGACGGGCCGTACGAGGAAGCGCTGCTCGCTTTCGCCGAGCAGGCGATGCGGCCGGGACCGGATAACCCGTTTCTTCAGGCGTTCTTGCCGTTCCAGCGCAAGCTCCAGCACCACGGGACGATCAACTCGCTCGCCCAGACCTTGCTCAAATTGACCGCGCCGGGCCTGCCGGATTTTTACCAAGGCACGGAATTGTGGGATTTGAGCCTGGTGGATCCCGACAACCGGCGTCCGGTCGATTTCGAGCGCCGCGCCGCGCTGCTCAAGGAGTTGCAAGCCCGCGCCGGCAGCGATCTGGTCAGCCTGCTCAAAGAGTTGTTGGCCGCGCCCGAGGATGGCCGCATCAAGCTGTTTCTGATCTATCGGGCGCTCCAGGCGCGGCGGGTGGA
This sequence comes from Candidatus Competibacteraceae bacterium, assembly GCA_016790045.1. GTDB lineage: Bacteria > Pseudomonadota > Gammaproteobacteria > Competibacterales > Competibacteraceae > Competibacter_A. The sequence goes on along the minus strand of JAEUPW010000095.1, from coordinate 3,359 downwards.
GCGGGAGCTATTCCAGCGCGGCGCCTATCAAAAATTGACCGTGATTGGCAGCCTCAAGGCCCATGTCATCGCCTTCGCGCGCGAGTTGGGCGAGCGGCGCGCGCTGGTGGTCGCGCCGCGCTTTTCTGCGGGCTTGGTCAAGGACGGCGATTACCCCTTGGGCGAAACCGTCTGGCACGAGACCCGGATTCTGCCGCCGGCGGGTTCTCGCCTGCGCTGGCGCGATGCCTTGAGCGGCCAGCTCGTTCAAGGCGAGGAAGCGCTGTGGTTGCGGGAAGTGCTGGCGCGCTTTCCGGTGGCGTTGCTGCTCAACGAGCCCGGACCCGGCTGGTCAGCGGAATAAAAGTTCGGCGTTGCGGGCTATTTGGGGTCGGCCGGTTCGTTGGGCGCTTTGGCGCGCCGGCGAGCGCGCTGGCGCAGCCTGACCAGGAACAGCACCGGACCCGAGAGGACGTACAGCAAAAAACCGCTGAACAGCACCTTGGGCGGGTCGATCGAAATCACCACCAGCGTGAGCACCACCAGCAATGCGGAGGCGAACGGGACCCGCTGGTTTAAATTGACTTGCTTGAAGCTGAAATAAAGAATTTTGCTGAACATCAAAGCGCCAGCGCCAACCGTGATCACCATGGCCGGCCACAGCAGTTGGGTGCCGCTGAAGCCCAAATCGGTGCCGAACCACACCGTGCCGCTGACGATGGCGGCCGCCGACGGGCTGGGCAGGCCGATGAAATAGCGTTTGTCGGTGCTGCCGTGCTGGACGTTGAAGCGGGCCAGCCGCAAGGCCGCCATCACCGTGTAGAAAAACGCCGCCAGCCAGCCGAGCTTGGACAAAAACGGCCCCATGCCGACCGTCGCGCCCAGCGACCATTCGTACATGATCAAAGCGGGCGCGAGCCCGAAAGACACCAGATCCGCCATGCTGTCGTATTCCGCGCCAAACTCGCTCTCGGTATGGGTCAAGCGGGCGACCCGGCCGTCCAGGCCATCCAGCACCATGGCGACGAACACCGCTACGGCGGCCGGCTCGAAGCGGCCTTGCAAGGCGGCGATGATCGCGTAAAAGCCGCAGAACAGCGCCGCCGTGGTGAACAGGTTGGGAAGCAGATAAACGCCGCGCGGGCGGCGTGGTGGATGCGTAGGCTCGGTCGTCATCGGCTGCGGTCGCCCGTGGATTTAGGGTGGCGGCTTGCTGCGTTTGTCTCGAACATAAATCGTGCCTTGCGAGCGCCGGTCAATTTCAAACAGATTGAGCGCCGCCACCAGTTCGACCAATTTCGTGTAACCGTAATGCCGGGAATCGAATTCGGCGGCTTGTTTGGCGATGTGCTGGCCGACCGCGCCAAGATGCGCCCAGCCGCCGTCGTCCGATACGGCCTCGACGGCGCCCCGCATCAGGTTCACCAGTTTAGTGTTGGCTTTCAGTTGCTGGGTTTCTTGTCTTTTGTCGAGCGAGTTCGCCGTTTCTTGCGGCAGAAGAACGGTGGTGAAGATGAATTTATCACAGGCGTGGACAAAAGCCTTAGGCGTTTTTTCCTCGCCGAAACCGTAAACCGTCAAGCCTTCCTCGCGGATTCGGGAGGCCAGACGGGTGAAGTCGCTGTCGCTCGAAACCAGGCAGAAGCCCTCGAAGCGGCGGGTGTAGAGCAAGTCCATCGCATCGATGATCATGGCGCTGTCGGTGGCGTTTTTGCCGACCGTGTACCGAAATTGCTGGATGGGTTGGATCGAGTGATCGAGCAAGACCGCTTTCCAGCCCGCCAGATTCGGCGTGGTCCAGTCCCCATAAATGCGTTTGACGCTGGCGATGCCGTACTTGACGATTTCTCTGGCCAGCCCCTCGATGATTCTGGGCTGCGCGTTGTCCGCATCGATCAGCACCGCGAGCCGGCGCTGGACGGGTGAGTCGCTATTCATCATCAGATAGCCGCCTTCCGAGTTGGCCGGAGAGAAGGGGCGCGCATCGAAGGTGACGGGTCCGCGCCCCGTTCGGGTTTAACCCGCGTCAGTTCTTGCTGGTATCCACCAGCCGGTTGGCTTTGATCCACGGCATCATGCCGCGCAGTTTTTCGCCGACTTGCTCGATTTGATGCTCGCGGCTGATCCGGCGGTTGGCGCGCAGCACCGGCGCGCCGGCCTGGTTCTCGGCGATGAATTCGCGGGCGAACTGGCCGGTCTGGATTTCCTTGAGAATCTTGCGCATCTCGGCCTTGGTCTGGTCGGTGACGATGCGCGGCCCGCGGGTGAAATCGCCGTATTCGGCGGTGTTGGAAATCGAGTAGCGCATGTTGGCGATGCCGCCCTCGTAGATCAGATCCACGATCAGCTTCACCTCGTGCAGGCACTCGAAATAAGCCATTTCCGGCGCGTAGCCGGCTTCCACCAGGGTCTCGAATCCGGCTTGGATCAAGGAAGTCAGCCCGCCGCACAGCACCACCTGCTCGCCGAACAAGTCGGTTTCGCATTCCTCGCGGAAGTTGGTCTCGATCACCCCGGCCCGGCCGCCGCCGTTGGCGGAAGCGTAAGACAGCGCCAGTTCCTTGGCCTGGCCGGAGGCGTCTTGCGCCACCGCGATCAGGGAGGGCACGCCGCCGCCCTGGGTGTAGGTCGAGCGCACCAGATGGCCCGGACCCTTGGGGGCGATCATGATCACGTCCAAGTCGGCACGCGGCACCACGCCGCCGAAATGGATGTTGAAGCCGTGGGCGAAGGCCAGCGCCGCGCCTTTTTTCAGCTTCGGCTCGATCTCTTTGTAAATCTGGCTCTGATGCTCGTCCGGCGCGAGGATCATGACCACGTCAGCGGCGGCGGCCGCATCGGCGACCGGCTTCACCGTCAAGCCCGCGTTTTCGGCCTTGGCCGCCGACGCCGAACCGGGCCGCAGCCCGACGATGACGTTTACGCCGGAGTCGCGCAGATTTAGCGCGTGGGCGTGGCCTTGCGAGCCGTAGCCGATGATGGCGACGGTTTTGGATTTGATCAGCGAAAGGTCGGCGTCTTTGTCGTAATAGATGTTCATGGGGGAGATCCTGAAAAGAGGAGGGGAGAAACCGCCCCCGCCGCGAGCGCGGCGGAGGTGGTCGGCTTCACGGCAAACCAGGTCAGGCGTGTAGCGCCTTTTGGCCGAGCGCGATGCCGGTGGCCCCGGACCGGACCACTTCGAGGATGGCGTCCTTTTCGATGGCGCGCAGGAAATTGTCCAGCTTGTTGCCGGTGCCGGTCAGCTCGATGGTGTAGGTCGCGTCGGTCACGTCGAGGACGTGGCCGCCGAAGATGTCCGCCAGCCGCTTCATCTCGGCCCGCTGCTCGCCGGTGGCCTTGGTTTTGACCAGCATCAGCTCGCGCTCGATGGCCTCGGT